>SXPB01000064.1 GCA_005776475.1 Planctomycetia bacterium | reverse complement strand
GGGGGCCCCGGTGCCGGCCGCGAAGGCGAAGTGACGTCGCGGTTGCCAGCCTGGATCTAGGTAGACGCTCTGTGGAGGCAAAGGACCCAGTCCGGGCCATCGCCCTCCGGATACTCGGAAACGTCCTCGAGAAAGGAGTGCCTTTCTTCCGACTCAAAGCTGAACTCAGGCAAGACGAAGTAGCTGCCTGGAGCCACTGTTGCCAGTGTCGGAATGTTCGCATTGCCGAGTTCCGACATGCACACAACGGCGAGTTCGCCGGATGGACAGCGGAGAGTGCCTCCAGGTGCGCATCCCAGCAGAGGCCAATCCCGTGATTCGCCGGCCACTCTCTGCTTGCTGTTCGCCGCCACTACCACTCGGGCATGGAACACCCCGTTGAAGAGAAGCGTCCATGCAAGGAGATCGCCGGTCTTCGCCAGGTTGATCCAGAATTGGTTGAAGTGGGCCAGCTTCGACCCGGCGTCCGACGGATTGGAGCGAGCGGCGGCGTACTGCCACGCCTCATCCCAGATTCCCGGTCTATTGGCCGGCGACTCGCGGTCGATGACGCAGGCATAGAAGCTGGTTACGGGGAAGATCCGATTCATCAGTGCCCTGCTTCACGAGAACCAACGCCTGAGTCGCCGAGCGGCGAGTTTGACCGACGAGCGAACTGCCCCGCAAGCACCATGCGGCGTTGCCGCGGGCGATGGGCGGTTGCTCAATCCCAGTAGGTAAACGACCGCGCGCAGCCGTAGATGCACATGGGCAGGAAGGCCCACACCGTGCCGCGGATCATCGATGTCGCCTCGCGCTACATCACCTTACTTCTCCATTTCTGGATCGACCACGCGCCCGAGAAACAGGACGACGCCGCTCTTGTGGTCGCGGATCAAGAACAGGAACGGTCGATCGGCGCGGAACACCGGTTTCACCGGTTCCGGCGCCAGGCCGATGGCGGTGCCGCCGATCGTCGTAGCCGCGACCGCCTCGGTGCCCTTCTCGTTCACCTCTATGCAGGCCATGTGCGTGACGCTCTCTGCCCGCAACGTCTCGGCGATCGCGATCCCGTCGAACTGCGCGCACTGTCCGCCAGTCACTTGGAACGCTCGCCGCATCCCGAGTGCTTGCAGGCTCTCCTTGAGCTGGAAACGACACTGCAGTTCGAACCGCGGTAGTGCGAAGTCGATGGCGCGCCGTTCCAAGCGTGCGAGCCACTGAGGCAACCGTTCCGTCTTCACCAGCTGCTCCAGTCTGGTGAGCCCATCGGGGGCGTCGGGCAGCAGGACCACGAACTCCAGTCGATCGCCCCTGTAGGGCAGGGCCGCGATCTGGAAGCCGCCGGCTGCTGGCGCGATCGGCGTCACTTTGCGTGGGCGCATGCTCTGGAAGCGTGGCGTCGCGAAGAACTCGCCCGTGCTCGTGAATGCCGCGAAGCGAGCTTTGTTGAGGTTCGCATCGTGCATCAGCTGGATCGCTACCTTGGTGCCGTTCGCCTTCGTGAACTCGGACGGGCTCGTTTCGCCTTCGACGAATGGCGAGACCCACTCCCCGCGGAAGTGCGTCGCGTTGACGATGAGAAAGCGCGTGCCAGCGGAGAGTCGGCCAGGTTGGATCAGTTCGGGGATCTTCTGCGCGGTGCGATCGGCGACCCATGCATTGACGCGAAGGCGGGCAGCTTCGGAGGCGCCGCAGAAGTCCACTCGCTGCATGCCTGCAACGTAGAAGTGTTCGAGGGCCTTGGTGAACGCGGGGACGGGCTGCACCGAGTGGTCGAACCAGAGCGACTGCGCGCTCTGCAGTTCGTAGCAGCTGGTCGCAGCGAGAAGCGCGCGCAGTTCATCGGCGATTGCATCGACGGCTGCGGCTGCATCCCCGGTGTCGCCCGTCGGGTCCTTCGCATGAGCGGCCTCGTACTCGGCGGTTCGGGCTGCCAGTTGGATGCGCAGGTCGGCGATTCGCTTGCGGGTTTCGGCGGTGGCGGTGCCGGCGGCGGTTGCGAGTTGTTCGCGCAGGCTGGCGATCGAGGCGTGTACGTCGGCGAGCGGCCCCTCGGGCAGATGCAGCACGCGTCGCATTTCCGCAGCGGTTTCGCCGCGCGCACCTTCGGTCGCCATCGTCAGCACCGTCGCGATCGACCAGGGCGACAGGAAGAGGTTGCCGTCCGGTTTCTCCGCGAGCTGCTGGTAGAGGTCGACGGCGAACGCGTTCGTCGCCGTGGCGGCGAGGTGTGTCGGGTCTTGCGGCAGCGCGGCCAGGGCGAGCAGTGCGGCGAAGGCGAACATGAAGGCGACAACGATCCGTGTCGCCGCCGAGTTCAGCCTGCTTCTGTCCCGCGGCTCACGAGATCACATCCGGGCCGCGCTCCACCTGCAGCAACTGCACAGTCTCGCCGGAGCACAGGAAATGGACATGCAGGTAGAAGTTGTGCATGCCCTCGGGCTGGTCGCCTCCCGTCTCGGTGACGAACGTCACGCGCCACTGCCGCCCATGCGCCTCTCCGATGCGCTGGATCCCGACGATTTCGCCGGCTTGCAGCACGGCGGATTCCGCAGACGGATTCTCGCGCACCCATTGATCGCGGAGCCCCACGGCCAGGTCGCAGGCCCGCGCGACTTCCGCCGAGTGGTGGCTTGGCGCGGAATGGCATGCCGACGTCCCCAGCAGGAGGAGCGCCGTCAGCAACGTCGTCCGCACGCTGCGTAGCTTGGCGCCGGCGCCCATCAGGCCGCCGGGCTCGGCGCGCAGACACGCCCGAGGAACAGGATCGCACCGCTCTTGCAGTCGCGGATCAGGAACAGGAAGGGCCGATCGGCGCGGAACACGGGCCGGAACGGCACCATCTCGATGCGCGGCGCTGCGGAGCCGGGATCAAGCGTCAACACGGTCGCGGCGGCGGCTTCCGTGCCCTTCTCGGTGACTTCGACGAAGGCCTGGTGGAACACCGCCGCGATGTAGAGCTTCTGCATCGGGTCTTCGGCGCCGTTCATGCCTTCGAACTGCGCGCCAGATCCCGTGGTCGGATCGACGAAGGCGCGCGCCATGCCCATCGCCTGCAGTGCCTGGCCGAGATTGGACTGGCCGCGCTGCTGGAAGCGCGGCAACGCGGTGTCGACATCGCGCCGCGCGAGCTTGCCGAGCCAACCGGTGAGCCGGTCGGCGGTCAGCATCTGCTCGAGCTTGCCGAGCCCGTCGTGCGCGCGTGGCAGCAGCACGACCATCGCCAGGTTGCCGCCCTTGTAGGGCAGCTCGATGGCCTGGAAGCCGTCGCGGTCGGGATAGGTCGCGGCGAGCACGGCGCCGTCGGCGGGCACCTGCTTCGGCGTGTCGAAGAGGTCGCCGGTGCCGGTGAACGCCGCGTACGGCACGTCCTCGCGCCACTGGTCGCGCATCAGCCGCATGACGAGCTTCTGGCCGTCGGCGCGCTGGAAGTCCGCGTCCTTGGTGTTGTCCGCGTCGAACGGTTCCTGCCATTCGCCGCGGAAGTAGACCGCGTTGGCGAGCACGAGCCGCGTCCCGGCAGAGACGCCGCCTTGCGAAATCATGTCGACGATGCGTTGTTCGGTGCGGTTGGCGATCCAGTGGTTGATCTGGCGGCGCGCGCCGTCGTGGTCGCCGCGGAAGTCGACGATGTTGGCGAAGCCAGTGCCGTAGTGCCGGTCGAGCTCGCCGAGGAACGCGGGCAGCAGCGGGGCCGTGCGGTCGCACCACAGCGAATTGGCGGCGCGCAGGTCATACCGATCGACGGTGGCCAGCAAGGCGCTGAGTTCGACGGCGGTCTTCTTGGCTTCGCGCCCCAGGTTGCGCCCCTTGGTGTAGTCGGCACGATCCATGGCGGACTGTGCGGCATCGTTCTGCTTGGCCAACTGCTCGCGCAAGGCGGTGATCCGGTCGCGCGTCGCCTTCGGCGCGTTGCCAGCCCCGGCGGTGAGCTGCTGCTGCAGCGCCGCGAACGAGGCATGCATGTTCGCCAACGGCCCGTCGCCGTAGTGCAGCGCCCGCCGCATCTCCGCGGCGGTTTCCGCGCGCGCGCCTTCAGCCGCCATCGCCAAGGCGGTGCTGATCGACCACGGCGACAGGAACAGGTTGCCGTCGTCGCTGGTCGCAAGCCGCCGGTAGAGATCGACGGCGAGGCCGTTGGTGGCGGCGCTGGCCTGCTGGGGATCTTGTGGGGCGGGAAGCAGGGGCAGGAGGAGGGCGGCGAACAGCGTCGTCATTAGCGTTTTCTCGCGAGCGAACTGAGAAGGGCGGCCCCGACGTCAACGTCTTGCCGCGGTTCCCGTGCGTGCGCGATTGCCATCGGCTAGAACGCGCCGCTGCGCCGATGACCTCCCATGACCCCTTGCTGGCGTTCCGCGCGCGCTTCCCGATCACGCAGCGTTCGAACTACCTGATCAACAACTCGCTTGGGGCAATGCCGGCGGCGGCCCGGGCGAGCGTGCAGCAGTTCCTCGACCAGTGGGACACCCGTGGCGTGCGGGCGTGGGGCGACGGCTGGTGGGTGCTGCAGGAACAGGTTGGCGACCGCATCGCCGAGGTGCTCGGCGTCGCCAAGGGCAGCGTGTCGATGCACCAGAACATCGCGGTGGCGCAGGAGATGATCCTGTCGTGCTTCCGCTTCGACGGCCGCCGCAACAAGGTCGTCTACGCGGACCGCAACTTCCCGAGCGACCAGTACATCTACGAAGCGCGCGCGGCGCACGGTGCGCGGCTCGTGCGGGTGCCGGCGGCCAGCGACGGCATCTCGACCGACGGCGAACAGATCGCCGCAGCGATCGACGACGAGACGCTGCTGGTCGCGATCGACCACGTGATGTTCCGCAGCTCGGCGATCGTCGAGCTCGAACCGATCGTGCGGAAGGCGCGCAAGCACGGCGCTTTCGTGGTGCTCGACGTGTTCCACTCGGCTGGCATCGTGCCGCTCGAACTCGGCAAGCTCGGCGTGCACGCGGTAGTGGGTGGCGCGCTGAAGTGGCTGTGCGGCGGGCCCGGCAACTGCTTCCTCTACGTGCATCCCGACGAACGCAGCAAGCTGCAGCCGAGCTTCACCGGCTGGGCGGCTCACAAGCAGCCGTTCGCGTTCTCCCCGGCGGGGCAGGACTACCGCGACGACGGCGGTCGCTTCCAGACCGGCACGCCGAACGTGCCGGCGCTGTGCTCGGGCAAGGAAGGCATCGCCACGGTGCTCGAAGTCGGGTTGCCGGCGATCCGGGCGAAGAGCCAGCGGCAGACGAAGATGTTGGTCGAGGCGGCGCAGCAGGCCGGGCTCGCGATCAAGTCGCCGCTCGATGCGACGCGGCGCGGCGGCCACGTTGCGCTCGACGTGCCGCACGGCTACGCGGTCTGCCAGGCCCTGTCGGCGCGCGAGATCGTCGTCGACTTCCGCCCCGATGCCGGACTGCGGGTGGCGCCGCACTTCTACAACACCGATGCCGAGGTGCTCGCCGCGGTGGCCGCGATGCGCGAGATCCTCGATTCGCGCGAGTACGAACGCTTCCTGGCGCAGGCGAAGAAACCCGGATGAACGCATGAGGATGTGGGACATCAGCGAGCCGATCGAGCCGTCGTCGGCGACGTTTCCCGGCGACACGCCGTTCTCCCAGGAATGGGTCGCGCGCATGGAGCGCGGCGCTTCCTGCAACGTCAGCACGATCCGCATGTCGGTGCACGTCGGCACGCACACCGATGCGCCGCTGCACTTCGATCTGTCGGGTCCCGACATCGCCAGTGTCGATCTCACGCAGTACATCGGCCGCTGCCGCGTCGTCGACGTGCAAGGAACGGGCACGCCGTCGCTGATCCCGGCCGCGGCGTTGACCCCGGCGATGCTCGCCGGCGCCGAACGCATCCTGCTGCGGACGCGCAACACGCACGACCATCGCGTCTGGGATCAGCGCTTCACCGCGCTCGGTCCGGAAGCGGCGAAGGTCCTGGTCGCGGCCGGCATCCGCCTCGTCGGCATCGACACGCCGAGCATGGACCACGCCGACAGCAAGGAACTCGACGGCCACCATCATCTCTACGAAGGCGGCGTCGCCCTGCTGGAGAACCTCGACCTCTCGCGCGTGCCGGCGGGCGACTACGAACTGATCGCGTTGCCGCTGCGCATCGTGAACGGCGACTCGAGTCCGGTGCGCGCGATCCTGCGCGAGCTGCCGGCCCGCTGAATCACGGCAGCTCGACGCCGCGCGGCGGCAGCGGTCGACAAGGGCCTCGCCGTCGTTCACCGGCGCTGCAATACCGCGGATGGCGACGTTCCGCGATCGCTCCCTTGCGTTGCCGGCCCCGCGCCCGCTACGAACTCGCGCAGCATCGATGAGCAAACGCGCGATCAACCCGCCCGAACTTGCCGCTCCCAAAGGCTTCGCCCACGCCTGGCTGGTCGAGAACCCGGCGGGAAGCACGCTCTACCTCGCCGGCCAATGTGGCTACGACCAGGCGGGCGTGGTCGTGCACAAGGGCGACCTGGTCGGGCAGCTCGACCAGGCGATGGGCAACATCGGCGTGATCCTGCGCGACGCCGGGATGACCTTCGCCGATGTGGTCCAGCTCAACTTCTACGTGACCAGCCGCGACGACTACGCGCACGCGCGCAAGGCGTTCGGCCAGGTGTGGAAGAAGCACTGCGGCCGCCACTTTCCGGGCATGGCGATGTTCCAGGTGGTGTCGCTGTTCGATCCCGAAGCGCGCATCGAGATCCAGGGAATCGCGGCGCGATGAACGTCTGCCGTGCATCGTCGTGGGCCTGCGCGGTCCTGCTCGCGGCGTGCGCCAGCGAGCGGCCCGCGAACACTTCGGGCTTCGACGACAGCGCTGGCCTCGTCGAGATCTTCGTCGCCGGTGACGGCTTCGTGCAGTGCGCTGGCGAACGGCTGCCCCTCGACGCCGTGGTGCTGCAATTGCGCCAACGCACCCGCACGATGACGCGCGACCAGTTGTCGCGCTTCGTCGTGCAATTGCGGGTCGCCGAGGGCGTCGTCGATGGGCCGGCAGCCAAGGTCGCCAACGACGGCATGAATCGATTGTTGCGGGAACTCGAGGTGATGGGTGTCACCCAGGCCCGTTGGTTGTGAACTGTCCGAGGACGCCGAACCCGTGACCCTGCTGCGCCGCCATCTTCCCCCGCAACTCGTCGTCTTCGACGTCGACGGCACCCTGCACGACACGTTCCGTTGGTGGGCGCCGATCATCCGTTCGGGCCTGCAGCGATTCGCCGAGCTGAACTCGATGCAGGTGGTGATGCCGAGCGACGCCGAGGCCGAAGCGGTCGTCGGCATGAAGGACGCCGGCGTGTGGGCGCCGTTCCTGCCCGAGCCGCACAAGCATCGCTGGCAGGAACTGCGCGCGGTCGTGTTGCCGATGGAAGTCGAGGAAGTGAGCCGCGGCGTCGACTACCTGTTCGCCGGTGTGCGGCCGCTGCTGCTGCATCTGCGGGCGCTCGGCGTCAAGACGGCGCTCGCCAGCAACTGCCGACGCACCTACATGGGCGCCATGCAGAACGGGCAGGGCCTCGCGGCACTTACCGACTGGCAGTTCTGCCTCGACAGTCCCGGGGTCACCACCAAGACCGACATGCTGACGTCGGCGCTTCGCGCCGCGGGCAATCCGGAGCGCGTGGTGATGGTCGGCGACCGCGAGCCCGACCACGAGGCGGCCCGCGCCGTCGGCTGGCCGTTCGTGTGGCGGCGCAATGGCCGGTGCGCGATCGACGACGCCGAGCTGGTCTGGGAAGGCGACCCGAACAAGTTCCTGACGGATCTCGGCTTGCCGAAGATGCCGTGAGGCCGGGCGCAGGCGCCGGGTCTCCAGCCGGGCCCCGATTCCGGGCTTCTTGCAATAGACTGGGGGCCTTGGCGTAGCCGGCTCCCACGTCCTGAGGTCTCCATGGAACTGGTCCTGATCCTGATCCCCATCTTCGTCTTCGTGCTGCTGAAGATGGTGCTGGACCATCACGCGACCGCGCGGTCCGACAATGTGCGCTTGCTCGAAGAGGCGCTGAAGAGCCCGGGCGTGGATCGGGCGACGCTGGAGTCGCTGACCTTCCAACTCACCGGGCATCGCGCCCCGCGGCATGCCGGACCGGGCCGCTTGCCGGCGGTCATCCTGGCCATCGGTTGGCTGACGATGTTCGTCGGGATCGGCGTGTTGATCGCCGGGGCACTCTGCAACGAAGACGACGCGGTGATGGGCGGCATCATCGCCGGCGTGATCGGGTTTGGTTTCGTCACCTATCCCTTCGCTTTGCGCGAACTCGAAGCGCGGCGGCAGCCGCAGTGAGTTGAACCATGGACAATCGGGCCGTCGCGATCTTCGTTGCCGTCACCGCATCCATGGCTTCCCTGCTGGTGTTTGGCATGGCTACGCGTTCCAAGACCGCCGACAAGAACGTGGAAGGCGGGCCGGCAGGCAAGACAGCGAGCAGGAAGGACAAGCGGTTGGATGCGTTGCTGGAGGCAGTGCGCGACCCAAGCCTCGACGCCGCGACGCGGGCTGAGTTGCTGCGGGCACTCGCACGTGACCACCAGAGCCTCGGCTCGAGGTTGGTGCAGTTCGTCACGAACCCGACCCACTGGCGCATGGTTTGGTTCGGCGTCGGTTGGCTCGTGATGCTGATGGCCGGCATGCCGCTGGCGCTGCACGCCGCGGATGCGATTTCGCTGAGCCACCACGCACTCCCAAGCCTGGCGACAACGGCGATGGCCGGCTTCGCGATGATCACGCTGCCGATGGCGTGGCGCGAATTGTCGCGCCGCGAACGCGCGACGCAGCATCGCTGAGCCTGAACCCGTAGTGACAGCGCCCCCGACTTCGGGTTGCATGTCGGCGTGAGCCTGCCGTCCGCCACCGAACTGGTCGAACGCGCTACCGCGCTGCTCGTCGGCTGGCGCGTCGTCGACACCCGCATCGCGGTCGTGTGGAACGACAAGCTGACGACGACGGCGGGCCGCGCATTCCAGCGGGCGGGGCGCATCGAACTGAATCCGACCTTGCTGGCGCGCGCGCCGGACCAGCTGCCGATGGTGCTGGTGCATGAAGCGGCGCACATCGCCGCGTTCCGGCTGTTCGGCGCCAACATTCCGGCGCACGGTCGGCACTGGCGGTCGTTGATGCGGCTCGCCGGCCAGGAACCTGCCGTCACGCACGACATCCCGGTCGACGATCTGCGGCCGGCGGCGGCGCGGGCCCGGCGGGTCCGCCGCAGCTACGTGTACTTGCGGGTCTGCGACAGTTGTGGCGATCGGCAGTTGCTGGATGCGTTGCGGTATGGCCGCTGCGCTGGCTGCGACGCGCGCGACAGCTTCCTGGTGATGAAAGCGCCCGCGTCATCGGCCGGTCGCGCCGCGCTGTCGCAGCTCAGCCTTGCCCAGGTGCGCGCCGCGTTCGACTAGGGCCGCGTTCCTCGCGGCCGGGGTTCATGGCTCGACCCGGGGCCAGACGTCGCTACCCTCTCCGGAGCCGTGAGCCGCCACCCCGACATCTTCGAAGAGATCGTGCGCCTGCGCCGCGATGGCATTCCGGCCGCACTCGCCACCATCGTCGGCACCCGTGGCTCCACGCCGGGCCGCACTTCGATGCGCCTGCTCGTGCTCGGCGACGGCACCTTCCTCGGCACCGTCGGCGGCGGCTGCCTCGAAGCCGAGGTCTACGACACCGCTCTCCAGGTCCTTGCCGACGAGCAGCCGCGCTCGCTGCAGTTCCGACTCACCGAGCAGGATTCCCCCGACTCGGGTCTCATGTGCGGCGGCGAGGTCACCATTTTCGTGGAACCCATCACGACTCCGTCCCTCTGCATCTTCGGCGCTGGCCACGTCAGCAAGACGCTGTGCCAGATCGCCGCCCTCGCCGGCTTTCGCGTCACCGTCGCCGACGACCGCAGCACCTTCGCCACCGCGGCGCGTTTTCCCGAAGCGCACTCGACGCTGGCCGCACCCTACCCGGATCTCGTTGCCGCGATGCCGATCCGCCAGCACAGCTACGCCATCGTCGTCACTCGCGGCCACAAGGAGGACGCGCACGTGCTCGAAGCGCTCGCGGTCCGCTTTGCGAAGGGTGACCGCCTGCGCTTTCTCGGCATGATCGGCAGCACCACGAAGCAGGCGCTGTTGTGGAAGCACCTGCGCGCGGCCGGCGTCGGCGACGACTTCCTGGCGACGGTGCGCACGCCGATGGGGGCCTACCTCGGCGGCAAGACCCACGAAGAGATCGCGGTCTCGGTCGTCGCGGAACTGATCGCCGTGCGCCGCACCGGCAAGGACATGGCTGCGACCTGGATCGGCCGCGACAAGCCGAAGGGCCGAACGCAGGGCGTGCGCGATCTGCCCGCCGCCGACGCATGAACGTGGCGCGATCGTTGCCGGGCGTGCTGGCGCTCGCGGCGCTGGCCCTGCCGCTGCTGGCGCAAGGCGACCGCGTGACCTTGGCGAACGATGTCGTGCTCACCGACCTGCGCGTCGTTTCGTTCGATGTGCGCACGATCAAGTTCGTGCGCAGCAATGCGCAGCATCAGGAAGCGAGCGACCAGGTGCCCAGGGTCGAACTCGAGAAAGTCGCCGAGCTGTTGCGCCCCGGTGGCCGCACGCACGAAGCGTTGACGACGATGGCGCGCGACCACGTCGCCCAGAAGAACGTGCTCGTCGCCCAGTTCCTGTTCGTCGCCGCCGCCGATGCTGCCTTCGCCGCCGGCAAGCCGACGGAGGGCCTTGCGGCGCTCGAAGAACTGACGCGCACGTTGCCCGAGTGTGGACTCGCGCCGGAGGCCTACCGCCGCCGTTTCGAGTTCCATCACGCGATCGGCGGCAAGGGCGTGGGCGCGGCGGGGGCGGTGGCCAAGAAGTACCTCGCCGATGCGATCGGTGGTGGCTGGCCGCGCGGCTTCGCGTTCGAGGCGGAGTTCTTGTTGGCGCTGGTCGAACGCAGCAACGCACGCGCTTTCCAGGCCAAGCTGCGCACGTTGGTCGAGAAGGCGGCGGGACCGGCGCCGGTCGTCGCCGAGCGTGCGCGCGTCGAATTGGCGCACACGCTGCGCACGGCGAAGGACAGCGCCGAAGCGCGCCGCATCTACGAGGCGACGCTGGCGCGCGAAGGCGCCGACGTGACGGCGCGTGCCGGTGCCTGGATCGGGCTTGGGCGACTCGCGCTCGACGAAGCCGAAGCCGGCGACAAGGACGCGTTGCAGCGGGCGATGACGGCGTTCCTGCGCGTTCGCATCGAATGTCGGCAGGCGTGGCCCGCACTGCGTGCCGAGGCCCTGTTCGAAGCGGCTGCTGCCGCCGAACGCTGGCGTGGACCGGACTACGCGCAGGTGATCGCCAGCTGCCGGGCGGCGCTGGCGGCGGAGTTCGCGACGAGCGAATGGAACGAAAAGGCGAGGCGGTGAAGCGTGACCCAGGCTCCGGTGCGTGATTGGGCGCGCGTGGTGCAGCCACCCGGCCGCGGCGACGACTTCGTGTTCTGGGCCTTCCGCACCGGGTTTGGCATGTGCCTGCGCGCCGGGTTCCGCATGCGGCGCGAAGGCCCGCAACCGCCGGCGGGGCCGTGCGTGTTCGCCGCGAACCATTCGTCGTTCCTGGATCCGCTGCTGCTCGGCGCGATGGTGCCCCGCCGGCTCGTGTACCTGATGACCGAAGTGGTGTGGCGGTCGCGCGGGCTCGGTTGGTTCTATCGCTGGAACCGCGCCATTCCGCTGTCGGCGCGCGGCGGCAATCGCGAGGCGTTGCGGGCGGCGCGCGAGGTGCTGCGTCAGGGTCGTTCGCTCGGCATCTTTCCGGAAGGTGGCCTGAGTCGCGACGGCTTGCCGATGCTCGGCAGTCCGGGTGCGGTGTCGATCGTGCTGCAGGAGCACGTGCCCATCGTGCCGGTCGGCATCGTCGGTGCGCACGATGCGTTTCCACCGGGTGCGACGTGGCCGCGCCCGGCGCGCGTCACGGTGCGCTTCGGGGCGCCGATCCTGCCGCGGGAACTCGATGCGCTCGGCGGCGGGGATCGGCGCGCGCGGCTGCGGTTGGCGACGGCGCACATCATGCGCGCGATCGCAGCGTTGACGGGCAATGTCGCGCGCGAGGACGTGCTCGCGGCGGCCGGCGTGCCCATGGCGTGAACGTCGCAACGGGCGATGCCGTGCTCGCGCCGCTTGCAGCGCCGTAGGAGTCGTGCGTCAGGGTGCGGCGGATTTTGGGGATTCACCGCTCGAATCAGGTGCCGGCGTTCCCCTTCTTGCACCCGAGTCACGTTGGTTCCTCGCCTGGATTTCCGGTGGGGACATGGAAGGAGCAGAGACATGGCAACGAGCACATTCCGCGGCCAACCGATGGTTGGGCCGCTACAGCGACACCTGGACCCGCCAGAACCGCGAAGACCTGGCGCAGGAGGCCGCCATTGCCGCCTGGCAATGGGTGGGCGAGTTGGAGCGACCCGAACGCTTCCGTGCCGCCGTCAACACGATTGCGATGCGCGTGCGCGGGCGGGCGCTGCGCGAACGCCGCCGCCGTGAGCAGGTGATGACCTTCCTCGCCGCCGGCAGCGCGACGGTCGAGGAGCGCGAACCGCACGTGCAGGTGGTCGGCCGGCGGGTGCCGGTGTGGCGGGTGCGGCCATGGCTGCTGTGGGCGCTCGATCGGTTGGGACCGCTCGATCGCCGCATGCTGCTCGAGTTCCACGAAGGATTCTGTTGTGCCGAGCTGGCGGAGCGTTTCCGCCGGTCCTTGGCATGCGTGAAGACGCGCATTCACCGTGCGCGTCGACGAGTACGAGAAGAGGTCGAAGCAACCGCGCGCAAGGCGTTCGGCATCGACCTCGTGCAATCACCGAAACGAAACGAAGGAGTGCAACGATGAAGATCTTGATGAGCACGTTGGTTCTGTTCGCCGCGGCATTGCCCGGCATCGCCCAGACGCCGAAGGTTGGCCAAGGCGGCGACAAGCCGGTGGCCGAAGCCAGCGCCGGCAAGCCCGCGAAGGGCAAGGTGGTCCTGAGCGACGCCGGCAAGCTCGCGCTCGGCAAGGCCAAGGCACTGGCAGGGGCGGTGCGTGGTCTGCGCGGGCCGGACCGCCTGAAGGCACTGGAGAGCGCCGCAGCGGCGTACGACCAGGTCGCGGGCGAGTTCGCCGGCGAACCGGCAGTGGCCAGCGTCGCGGCGATGACGGCGGGCGACCTGTGGCGACAGCAGGGCAGTCTGCCGTTGGCGGAGAAGGACTATCTGCTGGCGGCGCAGCTCGACGGCCCGCGTTACGCCCAGCGGGCGCTGCTCGGCGCTGCCGACATGCAGCGTCGGCAGAAGCGGATCGACGAGGCGATGGCGACCTACGCCAAGGTCGTCCACGTCGACCCGAGCAGTGCGCGTGCCCAGGATGCGCGGCTGTGGCAGGCGCGCCTGCTGCAGGGCGGCGAACGTCTCGACGAGGCGATCGCCGCGTTCCAGGCTGCGTTGGAGACGGCGGATCCGGGCGCCGAGACGATCGAGGCGAGCAACTTCCTGGCCCTCGCGTGGATCGACAAGGGCGACCTCGATGCCGCCGGGTATGCGATCGAACACGCCGAGCAGACCGCACCGGCGGGTGAAGACGATCCAGTGGTGCTCGAACGGCTGACGATGGCCCTCGAGTCGATGTCGGCGAAGAAGGCGCTGCAGCGGGCACGCGACAAGCAGAACGGCGCCGCCAAGGACGCCGCGAAGCTCGAAGCTGCGCGCAGCAAGTGAAGGTGCGCGGGGAGTGGCCGTTGGCGCTCCCCGCGTTGCCGCGAGCGCGAAGGTGGCCCCGGCGCACGTTCGCAGCTCGATCGCATTCGGCCGCACGCTCGGGAGTAGGATGCTCCCATGCCTCGCAGCCTCCTCCTTTTGGGTGTCCTTCTCGGAGCGTGCGCCATTCCCCAGACCATCGATACGCTCGGCGATCGATCACCGCCGCCCGAGTTCGGGCGGCCGACTTGGGTGCGGGTGTCGGCGGGCGTTGGGGCCTGGACCGGCGGCATCGTCGGCGGAGTGGTGTCGGTGGTGTTGTTGCCGGTCACCTGGCCGATCAGTGAACTTGCCGGCGATGGTCTCGGCGAACACGGCGGCAGCGAGTTCATGCTGTTCCCCGCGATCGGCGGTGCCGCGATGGGGCACTGCCTGCTGGGCGCGCCAGCGGACGGCATCGATTGGGTGTTTCGCCGGGCGTGGGTCGGGAGCACGGACCCGGTCACCAGCTACGACTTCGTGCCGATGGAAGGGCCGGCGAAGCCCGCGGCGAAGTAGGCATGAGTTCGCGCGGGGCGTTCG
>SXPB01000063.1 GCA_005776475.1 Planctomycetia bacterium | reverse complement strand
GCTCGCGCCGGTGAAGCGGGCAAGGGGTTTGCCGTTGTTGCCAGCGAGGTCAAAGAACTCGCCAAGCAGACGGCCGCAGCGACTCTCGATATCAGTTCGCGCGTTGAGCGCATTCAATCCTCGAGCCAAAGTGCGGCGCGCGTGATTGTTGCGATTCGGCAAGCGGTCGATGCGGCGGCCACTCGCTCCGGCGAGATCGCCGGCGCGGTCCAAGTGCAGAAGCAGATCGCCGCCGACATCCTGTCCAGGCTGCAGGCTGCCGAGCACGACCTGCAGTCGGTCGCGCGCGGGGCCAAACAAGCGGAGGCCGGTGGCTCGTCGCTGGCGGAGAGTATGGAACGCGCCGACGGCAGCCTTCGGGAAGCGTTGCAGCACATCCTGTTTGTCCGCGAGGACGGCAACCACCTCGTGACCGACGCTGCCTCGCTCGAAACCAACGTCACAAAACTGATCGCTTCGCCGCCGACTCTCGACTGAGCGAAGCTTCGTCGACGCCTGCCGCCGCAAGAACCAGTGCAGCGAAGTGCTCCACCCGGCACGATGCGCTGATGGCTCGCCGCACGTTGTTCCTCGGTTTGGACACAGGAACGCAAAGCACCAAGGCGCTGGTCGTCGATCCCAACCGCAACGAAGTCGTGGCGCGCGCCTCGTGCCCGCACGAACTGGTCGCCGGCCTGCCGCCCGGCCACATGGAGCAGCATCCGGCGCAGTGGCTGGCGGCGGTGCAGAACGTCGTGCAGGCGGTGCGGCGCGAGATCGATGGCGAAGCGATCGCCGGCATCGGCGTGTCGGGACAGCAGCACGGTTGCATCGTGCTCGACGAACGCGGCGAGGTCGTGCGTCCCGCCAAACTGTGGTGCGACACGGCGACGGCCGCCGAAGCGCGCGAACTCAGCCAGCGTCTGCAGCGCCCGGTGCCGACGGGTTTCACCGCCAGCAAGCTGCTGTGGCTCGCCCGGCACGAACCGGCGAACTGGGCTCGCGTGCGCAGCGTGTTGTTGCCGCACGACTACGTCAACGCCTGGTTGACCGGCGAGCGTTCGATGGAGTTCGGCGACGCTTCGGGCACCGGCTGGTTCGACCCGGTGGCGCGCACGTTCGACCCCGCGGCCATCGCCGCGATCGATCCACGGCTCGCTTCGATGTTGCCGCCACTGCGCGCGCCCGGCGCCCTCGCTGGGCGGTTGTGCCAGAGCGCCGCGCAGACCCTCGGGCTGCCGGTCGGCATCGCGGTGTCGACCGGTGGTGGCGACAACATGATGTCGGCGATCGGCAGCGGCGCCACGTCGGCCGGCATCGTGGTGACGAGCCTCGGCACCTCCGGCACGATCTTCACCCGCACCGAGACGCCGGTCGTCGATCCTCAAGGCCTCATCGCCCCGTTCTGCAGCAGCGATGGCGCCTGGCTGCCGTTGCTGTGTGTGATGAACCTGACCGGCGTCAGCGAAGAAGTGAAGGCGCTCACCGGGCTTTCGCACGCTGCGTTGACCGCGGCGGCGCAGGCGGTGCCCCCGGGTTGCGACGGGCTTACCTGGCTGCCGTTCCTGCTCGGCGAGCGCGTGCCCGACCTGCCGGAAGCGACCGCGACCTTGCTTGGCCTGCGACCGGGCCTGTTGCGGCCGGGGCATCTCTATCGGGCCGCGTTGGAAGGCACGTCGCTCAATCTCGGCGCCGGGCTCGATCGCCTGCGCGCGCTCGGCCTGCTTGTCGACGAGGTGCGACTGACCGGTGGGGCCGCACAGAATGCGCTGTGGCGGCAGATCCTCGCCGACGTGTTCGACGTGCCGGTGCGCGTCCTGAAGGAGACCGAGTCGGCGGCGTTGGGGGCGGCGCTGCAAGCAGTTTGGGCGGTTCGGCGCGCGGCCGGCGAGCCCGATCTCGCCATCGAAGCGATCGCGCAACCGTTCGTGCGGCTTTCGCCCGCTGTCGAGCCGCAACCGCGCTGGCGCCCGCTGCACGGCAAGCTGCGGCTGCGCTTCCAGGAACAAATGCAGCGCCTGCATCCGGGGGCCTGAGGGGGCCGAAACAGGCCAGCGCGCAACGCGTGCTTGCCGTCTTTGCCGCAGACCCTCTACCGTGGCGACATGTTCCTCAGTCGCAAGATCGGATCGGTGCTGCGTGGCAAGGCGACGCCGTTCCAGGTGATGCTCGCCACGCTGTTCGGTGGCCTGCTAGGTTTCGTCCCCGGTTTCTTCCTGCCCGGCGATCTGGGCGGCGGCTTCCTGCAGGCGCCAGGCCTCATCCTGCTCCTGCTGTGCTGTGTGTTGGTGTTGAACGCCAACCTCGGCGTGTTCGGCCTCGTGACGCTGGTCGCGAAACTGCTCAGCCTCGTGTTGCTGCCGGTCGCCTACACGATCGGCACCTGGCTGGTCGACGGCCCGCTGCAAGGCATGTTCGAGAGGCTCGTCAACGGCAAGGTCACCGCGTGGTTCGGCTTCGAGTATCCCGCCACCGTGGGCGGACTCGTGCTCGGCCTCGTCTTCGGCGTCGGCAGCGGCTTCGTGCTCAACCGTTCGATCAAGGCCCTGCGCACGCACATGGCCGGACTCGAAGCGGGCAGCGAGCGCTACCAGAAGTATTCCAGCAAGAGGTCGGTGCGGTTCCTCACCTGGCTGTTCCTCGGCAAGGGCAAGGGCAAGTTGACGTGGCAGGAACTCGCCACGCAGAAGAAGCTCGGCATGCCGGTGCGCATCACGGGCCTGCTCGCCGCCGTGGTGCTGGTCGGCAGCCTGTGGGTGATCCAGACCTGGTTCAGCACGCCGGTGCTGACGCGCGTCGTGCAGGCCAACCTGCAGTCGATGAACGGCGCCACGGTCGATCTCAAGGCCGCCCGCATCGGTTTCGGCGACGGCGAGGCGAAGCTCGAAGGTCTCGCGATCGCCGACAGCAAGGACCTCGGCAAGGACCTGTTCGCCGCCGACCTCGTGACGGCGCAGATCGACACCGGCGAGCTGTTGCGCAAACGCTTCGTGATCAAGAACCTGATCTCCGACACCGCCCGCAGCGGCAGTGCGCGCGCGACGCCGGGCGTGGTGCTGCCCGGTGCACAGAAGCCGCCGGAGCCACCCGCACCGCCGGCCGGCCAGAAGACGATCGAGGACTGGGTCGCCGAGTTCGAAGTGTGGAAGGGCCGCCTGCAGCAGGCGCAGGAGTGGATCGACGCGATCGCTGGCGGTGACGACGTGCCGGCGGAACCGACGCCGGAACAGAAGCAGGAGGAGCGCAAGGTGCAGGAGGCGGCGGGCTACGCCAAGGTCATCGCCACGCACCTGTTGGCGAAGTCGCCGCGTTTCGTGATCGAGAACATCGCGATCAAGGGCATCGGCTACTCGATCGACGGCAAGGCCGACAAGCTCGATCTGCTCGCCAACAACCTGTCCGACGCGCCGTCGCTGGTCGATGGCAACCTCACCTTCGACCTGAAGGCGCAGTCCGGCGCGATGGCACTGGGGCTGCTGCGTCCGGGCCGCGCGCAGAAGGGCGGGACGATGCCGAACCTTGGCTTCTCGTTCGCGATGAACGACCTGCCGGTCGATTCGATCTTCGGCAAGCTCAAGATCGGCGGCGCGCCGCCGGTGCGCGGCGGCACCATGAACCTGGCGATGAACGGTGGCTTCACGCGTGGCCAAGGCGTGCCGTTGTCGCTCGACGCGCCGCTGCAGGTGACGATGAAGCAGACCACGTTCGCGTTGGCCGGCAGCAAGGAGACCAAGGTCGACTCGCTGCTGTTGCCGGTGGGGCTGCGCGGTCCGTTGACGCGGCCGTCGGTGTCGCTCGACGACAAGATGCTGCAGGACGCGTTGCTCAAGGCAGGGCAGGCCGAGCTCGCCAACTTCGTGCAGGGCCAGGCCGGCAAACTGCTCGGTGGGCTGCCGACGCAACTGCAAGGCATCGTCGATCCGACCAAGGGCTTGCAGGAGAACGTCGATGCGGCGAAGGCGAAGGCCGAAGCCGAGGCGAAGCGGCTCGCCGACGAAGCGAAGGCGAAGCTCGACGCCGAGAAGAAGAAGGCCGAGGACGCCGCGAAGCAGAAGTTGCTCGACGAAGCGAAGAAGAAGCTGCCTGGTGGGCTGCAGGGCCTGCTGCCCGGTGGCGGCGACAAGAAGAACTGACCGCGAGGGCCCGATGAAACTCGACCGCACCGAACAGCGCATCGTCGGCGTCCTGATCGAGAAGCAGTTGTCGGTGCCCGACAGCTACCCGCTCAGCGAGAACGCACTGGTCGACGGCTGCAACCAGAAGAGCAACCGCGATCCGATCACCGAGCTGGTCTCATTCCAGGTTGCCGGCGCGATGATGGCGATGCAGCAGAAGGGCGTCGTCGCGCGCGTCGATGGCGGTGGCCGGGTCGTGCGCTACCGGCACAAGCTGGTCGAAGAACTGCACGTCGGCAACTCCGAACTCGCGGTGCTCGCCGAACTGCTGTTGCGCGGGCCGCAGGCTTCCGGCGCCTTGAAGCCACGGGTGGCGCGCATGGGCTACCACGCCGCTCCCGAGCAGATCGAGGCGCTGCTGCGCACGCTGGCCGGTCGTTCGCCGGCGTTGGTGGAACTGCTGCCACTTGGGCCGCGCGAGCGCGAGCGTCGCTGGCGGCACCTGCTCGGCGACGGCTCCGAAGTCGGCACGCATGCGCTAGGCGAGGGATCCGGAATGGCGGCGGCGGCGCCAGCCGCGGTTGCGTCCGCGCCGCCGCAGCGTCCGGCCGAACCGGAGAGCGTCGTCGCCGATTTGCAGCGCCGCGTCGCTGCCTTGGAAGCGCAGGTGCAGAAGCTGCAGGCCCAACTCGTGCAGTTGCAGTCGCCCAACCAAGGCGATTGAACGCGCGCTGCGTCGGCGACCTGGTTAGCCGTCGAATGCCGCCGCGGCCAGCTGTTCGCACGTGGCGAGGTCGGCCGTTCCGGGCTGCACGATCCACGCGATGCGCACGCGCAGCGGTTCCTGCTGGGTCACCGTCGCGGTCCACGTGGCACCAAAGCGACCGTACGGACGCGTGGACCACGTGGCCTCGGGGTTGTCGGCATGTTCGACACGAAGCACGGTCACCGGTCCCGTTGCGAACGGCAACACCGCGGCAATCCAGCGGCATGTGGTCCACACGTCGTTGTTGCCGGCGCGGGCAGTGGTCGGTCGCACGTAGGTGACCTTCGCCGCGTCCGCTGCGGCGAACTCCTGCACGGCGCGGAACTGGGCGCCGGAGTGTTGGGGATCGCCATCGAGCACGACGGGAGCGTCGGCGGCGAGCAGTTCGTGCGTGGCATGTACGCAGGACGCCGCACCGAGCTGCCGCACCGACAGTCGCCGCACTTCATGCACCACCGGTGTGCCGTCCTTGGCGCACCAGTCGATGCGGCAATCCTGGCCAGCTCCGGGGCCCGGTTGCGCCGCGACGGAGCGCACGCGTTGCGTCTCGCCCTGCCGGCAGTGCCAGAAGTCGTACTTCGCGCTGCCGCAGCGCACCTGGTTCCAACCGAGGAACAGGCCGCGATGGTGTTCGAACTCGCCACCGAGATCCTTGCTGATCTGGCGACCGTCCGGCGCGAACAGCTGGTGCCACGGCTTGCACGTCTCGGCGTGGTGCACAGCGTCGTAGGTGGGGGCGACCAGCCGCGCGACCAGCGTCCCCGACGATGCCACGAGGTCGTATGGCGGCGCCTGCGGTGCCATCGCGCACGCACCGAGTGCGAGCAGCGGCAACCACCGTGACAACGACCGCATGGCGTTCATGAGTGGTGGGTCCTGGCCAGGGAGATCACGGCGCTGGTGCCGAGCACGCCGACCACGATGCCGAGCGACAGCAGCGCATCGATGTGCACCACGTCGAGCAGCAGCAGCTTGCAGCCGACGAAGGTGAGCACGATGGCGAGGCCGTACTTCAGGTAGCGGAAGCGATCGAGCATGCCGGCCAACACGAAGAACAAGGAGCGCAGCCCCAGGATCGCGAACACGTTCGCGGTGAACACCAGGTACGGGTCCTGGGTGACGGCGAAGATCGCCGGGATCGAGTCGACCGCGAAGACCACGTCGGAGATCTCGACCATGATCAGGGCCAGCAACAACGGCGTGCCGACCCGCTTGCCGTCGCGCACGATGAAGAACTTCATGCCGTGCAGTTCGTCGGTCAGGCGCAGACGGCGGCGCAAGAACTGCATCAGCTTGCCTTCGGTCTTCGCCGCATCGCTGTCGCCGCCGTCGCCGAACAGGAGCTTCAGGCCCATCCAGACCAGGAACGCGCCGAACACGTAGAGCACGAAGTGGTACTGCGCGACCAGCGCGGCGCCGCCGAGGATCATCGCGCCGCGCAACACCAGGGCCGTCAGCACGCCCCAGAACAGCACGCGGTGTTGGAACTCGCGGGGGATCTTCAGCCCGCTGAGGATGAGCACGAACACGAACACGTTGTCCATCGACAACGACAGTTCGATCACGTAGCCGGTGTAGAACTCGACCATCGGCTTCTGGCCCTGGGTCCAGCCGAGCCAGCCGCCAAATCCGATCGCCAGCGTCGCCCAGACCGCGGTCCAGCCGAGCGCCTCCCGGAACGAGGGCACATGCGCCTTCTTGTGGAAGACACCGAGATCGAGGGCAAGCATCACGCCGATGAAGGCGAGGAACAGACCCAACTGGAGCGGAGTGCCGAGGGCGAGCATCGAGGCGGAGCAGGCTAACGACGGGCCGCGTCGGCTGCCATCGAACTCGCAGGTGCGCGGCGACGTCGCCTTCCGTACGCTGCCGCCGTGAAACTCTGCGTCTACGCCCATCCTTTCGATCTGCAGGCGTTGGCTGGGCACGGTGGCCTCGCCCGGTTGCGCGACCTCGGCATCGGTGAGGTCGCGCTCGCCACCAGCTACCACGACGGGCGCTGGTTGATGCCGTGGCATCCGGGCGGGGTCGTGCGCTTCCTCGAAGACGGGTGCGTGCACTTCCGGCCGCGTGGCGACTACGGGCAGTTGCAGCCGCGGGTGTCGAGTTCGGTGCCGGCGACCGGACCGTCGCCGCTCGAACGCCTGGCGCAGGAAGCGACGCGGACCGGCACCGCAGTGCGGGCGTGGACGGTGTTCACGCACAATTCCCGGCTCGGTGAAGCCCACCCGCAGCAGTGCGTGCAGAACGCGTTCGGCGATCTGTATCGCTACGCGCTGTGTCCGGCGCAACCGGCGGTGCGCCAGTACACGGCGGCGATGGTGCGCGACCTCGCCGCGCACGACGTGCAGACGATCGAACTCGAAGCTCTCGGGCAGATGGGTTTCAAGCATTCGAGCCACCACGACAAGGCGAGTTTCACCCCGTCCGGACTGCTCGACGCCGCGTTGTCGGCGTGCTTCTGCGATGCCTGCAGCGCGTCGATGGCGGCGGCCGGCGCCGATCCGGAACGGCTCCAGGCCGCCGTCGTCGCGTTCGTGCAAACGCAGGTGCGCGACGGCGATGCGATGGCGCCGACGAAAGTGCCCGCGGCGCCCGCCGAGCTCGCGGCATCCGGGCTCGACACCGGTTGGCTCGCCGCGGTGTTGGCGACGCGGGCCTGCACGCTGCAGGAACTCGGCGCCGCGGTCGTCGATGCGACGCCGCGCACCGCGCGCGCGGTGCAGGTGCATCCCAACCCCTGGTTCACCGGCAGCCAACTCAGCCTGGACACGGCCGCAGTTGCGTTCCCGGCGAGTGATGAGCGGGTGCTCACCTGCTATGGCGACGGTCCCGACGCGATCGCCAAGATGTTGGCGTCGCCAGGGCTCGCGGCAGTGCCGCATCGCCGTGTGTGCCTGTGGCCGAAGGCGCCGCAGTTCGGTTCCGATGACGATCTCGCCAGGGTCCGCGACCTGTGCCAGCGGGCGGGCGTGGCGACGATCGCCATCTACCATCTTGGGCTTCTGCCGTGGCGGACCCTGGAGCGCGCGGCCAAGATGCTCTCCGCATGAAGTGCCTGCTCACCGTGTCGTTGGCCGGCCTGTCGCTCGCGGCTGGCTGCCAGCCCCAGGCCCCGCAGGACGCACCGCCGCCGCGGCTCGTCGTGTTGTGTGCCGTCGACCAGCTCGCGGCGTGGGTGTTCGCCGCCGGCCAACCGCACCTGAGTCCGGATGGCGGTTTCGCGCGGCTCGCGCGCGAAGGCGTCACCTTCACGCAATGCGCCTACGAACACGCGTGCACCGAGACCGGGCCGGGGCATGCGACGGTGGGCACCGGTGTTGCCGCCAACGTGCACGGCATCGTGCGCAACAAGTGGTGGGTGCCGGCCCTGAACAAGGCGATCTACTGCGTCGACGAGAAGGTGGCGGCCTTGCCCGACCTGCCGGAAGGCAAGGACCGCGGCGCGGGCCTGATGCTCGCCGAGACGCTGGCGGGTGCGATGAAGCAGGGCATTCGCGGCAGCCTTGCCGGCAGCGTGGCGTGGAAGGACCGTTCGGCGATCGCGATGGCGGGGCCGAAGGCGGATCTGGCAGTGTGGTGCGAGAACGCGACCGGTCGCTTCGTCACCAACACCGGGTGGACGGCGCAGACGCCGCAGTGGCTGCAGTTGTGGAACGGGCGCGCCGTCATCGACTCCTTCTTCCGGCAGCAGTGGGAGCGCACCGGACCGGACTCCGCCTACGCCGGACTCGTCGACGACCGCCCGTACGAGCTGGCGCACTTCAACGGCACGCAAATGCGCACGTTGCCGACCTCGCTGGACGGCGGCCTCAGCAAGCCTGGCGTCGAGTTCTACACGCAGATCTACAATTCGCCGTTCGGCAACACGACGGTGCGGCTGGCGGCGGAAGCGATGGTGCGCGGCATGGGCCTTGGCGCCGATGCGATTCCCGATGTGTTGTGTGTCGGCTTCTCGTCGACCGACCTGGTCGGGCACTACTTCGGCCCCGACTCGGTGGAAGCGCGCGATGCCCTGCTGCGCCTCGATCGTGACCTTTTGACCTTGCTGGCGTTCCTCGATGCGCAAGTCGGCAAGGGCCAGTGGGCGATGTTCGTCACTGCCGACCACGGCATCGTGATGACGCCGGAGTGGGCGCGGGCGCAGGGCGTCGATGCCGGCCGCGGAGCGATCCAGACGATGGTGGGTGCCGCCGTCGAGAAGTCGTTGCGCGATCGTTTCGGGGTGCCGGCCGACAGCAAGCGCTACCTGTCGCACGTGGGCGAATACTCGCTGTTCTTCGACGATGCGGTGCTCGAGTCCGTGCGCGGCGACACGCCGATCGCCGAACTGCGGGCTGCCGCTTCGCAGGTCGCCGCGGCTGCAGCGACGAAGGCCAAAGGCATCGCGGCGGCGTATTCGACGGCGGAACTGCTCGCGAGCGGCGGCACCGATGCGATCGAGAAGGCCCTGGTGAAGGCGTTGGCGCCGGGCCGCGCCGGGGAAGTGCAGCTGGTGGTCAAGCCGAACTGGCTCGACGGCACCACGCCCGCGTCGCATGGCTCGCCGCATCCGTACGACCGCGAAGTCGTCGGGTTCGCGATCGGCGGCGGCGCGCCCGCGGGTGTCGTGTGCACGGATCCGATCACGCCGGGCTTCGGCGCCGTGTGGTTTCGCCAGCGGCTCGGCCTGCCGCGGCCGGCGGCCGCGGTCGACACAGTGCCAGCTTCGTTCGGCGTGCGCTGACGGGAAGTGGCGATGGCATCGGCGCTGTTCGCGGCAATGGGCGTGCGTACGCGGCCGGAGCCGACCGCGTCGGCGGCGTGAGGTAGCCTTCCTGGTCCGGATCCCCGTACCCAGCCCAGGTCTCGCTTCCCGATGCAGCGCCTCATCGACCAACATCCTCTGCAGCGTGGTGCCCACAGTGACCGCGGTGCGGGCATGTGCGCGATGGAAATGGTGGCCTGGCTTGCCGGCGAGCCCCACAGCGACGAACCACGCTGCGCCTGTCCGGTGCTCGGCGCGTTCGTGCGCGCCACCAACGATGCGATGAGCGACGAAGCGCGCAACCGTTGGCTGCGGCCCCTGGTGCCGCAACTCGTCAACACGCGCGCCACGGTGGCGATCGAACGGCAACGCGGATTCGTCGTGCTCGACGGTCTGGTGCGCACGCTGGTGCCGAAGTCCCTGCGGCGTGACCGCCTGCACGCAGAAGCCGACCTGCTCGCCGGTTTCGCGCCGATCGTCGATCTGGAAGGCGTGCGCACTTCGTTGCGCGCGATCGAGCACTTCGGTCGCCGCCAGCAAGCCGCGTGTTGGGTGCTCGCGCGCGCCGCCGAAGGCCAGGCCCCGGCGCGCTTCGTGGCGGGGGCGGTGACCGTCGCACGTTCGGTCTACGACGCCACCACGTGGCCGCTGTTGACCGCGTGGATCGAGCGCATGGCGCGTCTGCGCCCGGCCACCGATCCCGCGTTGCAGCAGGCCTAGGCGCCGCCGTTCAGTTTCCGGCCGCATCCTGCCGAAACCGGCCGCATGGCGGATCGGTTGTCGTGGTGGGTGATCCCGGGCGCTCTGGTCGTCCTGCTCAACGTCGCGTCGTGGGCCGACTCGACGCCGCCGTCGGCACCGGGCAAGCCGCCCGCAGTGGAACGTGGCGCCGACCTGGTCGTCGTGCGCGATGCCAGCGGCGAGCGTGCCGCCCCCGTTCCCCACGATGTGCTCACGGCCGCCCCGCTGGTCCTGGCCATGCCGGCGGCGTTGGTCGGGCAGCGTGGCGCGATGACGGTGTGGCGGCGAATCGATGGCGTCCGCGACCAGACGCCGTGGCTGACCTTGCGCGCCCGCGTCCGCAGTGACGCGACGATCGCGCTCGCCGGACTCGCCGCCGGTCGCTACGACCTCGAACTCACGTTCGCTGGCGAGCCCGCGGCGACGGTGTTCGCCGCAAACGACGTGCAGGCCCCGGGCGAAGTCGCCTTGGTTGCGGCCGCACCACTTCGCTGATCGGGGCGAAGCGGCGCGCGGGCATCGCCCCGACTAGCGGCGCGGCAGGTCGAAGTTCACCTGCACGATCGTCTGGCCCGGCGTGATGGTGATGTCGCGGCCCGATTCCTTGCCGTCGAGCATCGGCGTGAACATGTCGTTGCCCTGCGTCGGCCGCGACGCACTGATCCGGTAGGTGCCGGGCGGCACGCGCTTCAACAGGCGGAACTGGCCGTTGCTGTCGCTCTGCACCGAGGCGTTGAACATGATCTTGGCCGGGCCCGGTTGCAGAGCCGCGTTCGGGTCGTTCACCGACGGGACGTTCGCCGCCGTGAACGGCACCGACATCGTGACCTTGACCTGGCCGGCGGGCTGGCCGCTGATCATCGTGGTGCCTTCGACGATGGCGCCTTGCACCAACTGGATGACGCCGACATCGAGCACCTGGCCTTCGCTTTCGAGCTTCAGGTTGATCGCGGTGCCTTCGCAGTAGTCCGCGTGCACGGCGCGCACCATGTAGTCGGCGAACGCGAGCTTGGTGATGCGGAAGCGGCCCTGCGCGTCGGTCTTGCCCGTCACCTTGCTGTGCTTCTCCGGCATCATCGTCTTGAAGATCTCCATCAGGCCGGAGTCAGCGGCGATGCCGCCGTTCATGTCGGTGCTGATGGTCGCGTTGGCGACCGGGTTGCCGCGGTCGTCGATCACGGTGCCGGTCAGCGCGCCACCGAGCGTCAAGGTCGCGACCACTTCGACCGGGGCACCACCCTCGACGATCTTGAACGGCGGCGACAGCGTCTTCGCGTGCGCGTTGTCGGTGATCTGGAAGCGGAACTCGCCGGCGGGCAGGCCCTTCACCGTGGCGAAGGCGCCGCCGCCGTCGCGGTAGTCCGACGGGTTGATCGAACGATCCGGCCAATCGAGCACGTTGGCGATGCCGAGCGGGTTGTTCTCGAAGTGGCGCTTCAAGCTGAGCTTGTAGACCTTCACCGGCTGGCCGTTGGCGGCCAGCACCTGCAGGTGCGCCGTGCCGCGCGTAGCCATCACGATCTTCAGTTCGGTCTCGCCCGTCACCGCCATCGGATGCCGGTACTCGGCGTACTGCGTGGAAGTGACGGCCAGCTGGTAGGGGCCGGCACGCAGGCTCGGAAACAGGAACGTGCCGTCGGTCTCGGTGACGGTCGTCGCGGCCTGCGGCGTCTTCGCGCTGAGGCCGTTGGCGTTGATCGTCGCACCCGCGATCGGCTTGCCGGTCGCATCGACGACGACGCCGCCGATCTGTTGGCCGAGTTCGACTTCGAGTGTGAAGTCGTTGGCCGCATCGACCTTGAGTTGTTGGTTGATGAGCTGGGCGCCGGCGTAGCCCTGCGCTTCGGCCGTCAGGTTGATCAGGCCGACCTTGGGCGCGTTGGTGAAGCGGAAGTTGCCGCCGGCGTCGGTGGTGAACGGCGTGCCGCGTTCGCGGCCGGGCACCGCCATCATCGCGTGCGTCTGGCTGCTGTTCACCATGAACACCGTCGCGTTGGCGACGGCGGCCTTGCTGTGCGTCTCGATCACGCGGCCCGACACCACGAGTCCCGCTTCGAGCTGGATGTCCTTGGCGTCGTACCAATCGCCGTCGCGCACCTTGATCTGCTGGCGTTGGAACTCGGGGTAGGCGTCACTGGCGACGCGCAAGTCGACCGACATCCCGCTCTTGCGGATGCCCAGCATGAAGACGCCGTCGGCGCCGGTCACCGAGGCCGCGATCGGCGGCTTGACCTTGCCCATCTTGTTGCTGATGAACATGTCGATCGCATTGCTCAGCGCGTTCTCGAGCAGGTAGACGGGTGTGCCGACTGCCGGTTGTCCATTCGGCAGCAGCACGCGGCCCCGCACGCCTTGCGGTGCATCGGCGTTGCCGTCGCCGGCCGCATTGGGATTCACCGCGTTGCGGTCGGGGTCCTGCGGCTGATCGGTCGCGACCGACGGTACGACCGGCTTCTCCGGTGGAGTTTCGACGGGCACATCGATCGTCGGCTTCTCCGGCGTCGGGGCTGGCTGTGTTTCCTGGTTCAGATACCAGGCAACACCGCCGGCAACGGCGCAGACGAGGAGCAACGGAACGAGCAGGTTTTTGGCGTTGGACACGGGAGGATCAGTGGTCGGAAGGAAGGTCGATGACGCACTCGACCTGGCCTTGGCCAGGAGCCACCGTCACAGTGGTGGCTGAGCGCTGCAGCTGCAAGATTTCGCGGAAGATCTGCGACTCCGGTTCGCCCTTGCCCATGACCGCGGCGCGCACTTCGTAGCGGCCCACGGGCACGCGGCGCGGCAAGGCGAAGGTGCCGTTCGCTTCGGTGACGGTTTCGAGCCGCAGCGAAGACCTGGCGTCGGCGTGGTCCGCCGGCGTCGAGAACACGATCTTCACCTGGCCGGCAACCCGGCCTTGCACGGTGATCGTGCCGCGGATCATGGCGCCGCCCGGCATGCAGATTGGCGGCAACTCGCGGTCGCCGTCGGCGAGCAATTGCAGGCCGCCCACCAGCGTCCGGCACGCATCGGGGTGCTCGATCTGCAGCTGGTAGTCGGCGTGGGCCAGGTGGCGCAACACGAAGGCGCCGTCGGGGCCGGTGGTCGCGCGCGCGGCCGTGGTGCGTTCGGGCAAGGTGCCGGCGAGCATGCGTTGGAACGGGCTGTCGGGCAGCCGCCCGTCAGCCTGCGTGGTGACCACGGCACCGGCGAGCGCTTCGCCGTTCTCGTCGACCACGCGCCCGCGCACCGTGGCGCCGAGTGCCATCGTCATCACGACTTCGAACTGGCGCGGTCGCTGGTCGCCGTCGCTGCGCGTGTTGTCGAACGGCTGCGACAGGGTCTTGGCGAAGCCCTCGGCTTCGACCTGGCACGCGAACCAGCCTTCGGGCACACCGGCGAGTTCGGCGGCGTCGGTGTTGGCGTCGAGACGCACGCGCTGGTCGGGAACGGTCGCGACGTTGCCGATCTGGGCCGGCTGCTCGGGGAACACGCGCCGCAGCGCGAGCTGGTAGCTGCGCACGACGTCGCCGTTGGGCGCCTGCACGCGCACGCGCACGCGGCTGAGTTCGTTCAGCACGAAGCGCAGGTCGGTGCGGCCGGGCTCGACGGTGGCTTCATCGTGGACGCGGTGGTTGCGGGCCTGGGCGCGCACCCGATGCGGGCACGCCGCGAGGCCGAGCATCGTGAAGCGGCCCTGGTCGTCGCAGCGCGCGGTCAGCGGCGCCTGCGTCGCATCCTTGGGCCACGCTTCGATCATCGCGTTGGCCAACGGCTCGCCGGCGACGTTCACGACGCTGCCGGCGATGCTGTGGCCGGGCAGCAGGCCGAAGTCGACGACGACCGGCTTGTCGAGGGCGAGTTCGATGTTGCCCTTCTGCAGGCGCGCAAAGCCGGGCGCCACGGCGGCAACCTGGACGATCCCGCGGCTCGGCACGTTGCGCAGCTCGTAGTTGCCCGCGGCATCGACGGTGGTGACGAGGCCGACATCGGCGCCGGGCAAGGCGCGCAGGGCGGCGTCGGCGAACGCGGTGCCGATCTCGACCTGCACCGTCGCCGCCGGCACCGGAATGTCGTCGCGACCGGCAACCGTGACGCGGCCGCGCAGGGTCGCCCCGGCGGTCATCGTGATGGTGTCGATCTGGTGCCATTGGCCCGGCAGCAGCCGCAGGCCACCCAGGCGCGCCGTCGCGTGGTTTGGCGACACCACGTAGAGCTCGTAGATGCGGTCCTGGGCCACCGGCAGGCCTACCGCGAAGCTGCCGTCGGCTTCGGTGTTGCAACTGGCGACCGGGCCGAACGCGTCGCGCTGCTGCCGCAGCAGGGGCAACGCCAGCGGTTCGTTGCCGGCGCTGTCGACCAGGTAGACCTGGCGGCCGGCCAGCGGCCGCGCCGCCGCGTCGAGCACGAGCCCACGCAGGCCCTGCGCAAACTGGGGCCGCGGGATTTCGCTGCGGCCGCTCTCGGGCAACGCGATGCGGCGGTCCACTTCGCTCGCATTCTCGGCTGCCACCGCCGGGTTTGGCGTGCCTTCGTTGGCGGCCGGCTCCGGGGTCGTGGCCGGGGGCGGGGTCGGGGTCGGGCCGGTCGGGTCGCGGTCGCTACCGAGGAACGCAAATGCGAGGCTCGCGGCGATGCCGAGCAGCACGACGGAGAGCCCGGCAAGGCTGCGGCTGTTCATCGCCCGACCTGCTGCGGCAGGGCGCGATGCGGCATCGGAAAGGCGAGCGAAGGAGGCACGGGGAAGTCGGTCGGGATGGCCCGGAGGGCACGTGGATTCGTTCGTCGGCGTCGCTCATCGGGCGTGCGCCTGGAGGCGATGGAACCTGGACGGAGTTCGAGGCATTTCCTTCCCGCGGCGTGGCACCGTTCCTGGTGCCGGCGGCCACGGTCCTGGTCCGCCGGAAGGCCGCAAAAGTCTGACCGCATCGGCGTTTCGCCGCGTAAAGGCGGGGCGCACCATGATTCGACACCAGTGTCTCGCATCGGGCTTCTCGGCGGCATTCGCCACCATCATCGCCGCTGGCGGGTTGGCAACCAATCTGCAGGCGCAAGCTTTCGGACAGCCGTGTGGCGGCAGCGGGGGACCATCGACGATCCAGGTGCAGCCGGGGATGCGGCCGGGCTTCACGAGCACGGTCCAGATCGACCACCTGCCGCCGAACCAGGCGGCGGTGTTGCTGGTCGGCACGTCGCGTGACCAGTGGGGTGGCACGCCGCTGCCGTTGTCGCTGCACGGACTCGGCATGCCAGGCTGTGAACTCCTGGTCGGTCCGGAGTTGATGCTGACGTTCGCAACCGGAGGCGGCACGGTTGCGAGCAGCTTCCAGACGCCGCTGTCGCCGTCCCTCGCCGCGCGGTGGTTGCACTGGCAGGTGATGTTCGCGCAGCCGGGCCTCAACGCGGTGAACACGGGCTTCAGCCGCGGACTGTCGACGCGCATCGCGCCGCTGCCGACGGCGACGACGCTGGTGTCGTCGATCACGCAGTACGGCATCACGTTCCAGTTCCAGGCGCCGGTGCCGGCCGGCCAGTTCATCAACGGCGATTGGTTCGTCGTTGGCCCCGCGGTGCTCGTGGCGATGACGCCGCCCTGCGTGACGGTGAACGGTCGCGTGATGCACGGCGCGATGATCAACCCGATCGCTGCCACGAAAGCCCACGGCTACGACAAGGCGCTGTATGGGCCAGGCAACGAAGCGCTCTACAGCGATGCACTCAACGTGGCGATGGGACTCGCTCCGAGTGCGCCGCGCACGCTGCAGCCAAACCAGAGCCTGATCAAGGTGATCAGCAACCAGAACACCGCGTTCGTGCCCCACATCGAGACCTGTGCGGTGCTGACGGTGCTGGCCGAAGCGCCGCCGCAGGGGTCCTTCCGGCCGCCCTACGCGGGCACCGACCACACCGTGCGCTACGACGATCGCATGATCGACTGGACCCAGCTGCGCGCGTTGCCGCCGGCGACAGGCCTGCCCGACGTGGCGGGGATCCTGGCGAAACTGCAACGCTGCTGGCTCGACCACGCGCCGGGTTGGCCGAGTCGCTACATGCATCCGGTGCTCAACATGCCGGACTACGGCCGTGATTTCGCTTCGCTCTACAACGAGGCCAGTCTGCTCTGCCACGTCAACATCCCGTTCGTGGACAAGCGCGAACTCACGCTGCGGCTCATGCAGATCGGCATCGACTTCCACGGCAACGTGCAGAACGGCTGCTACTGGGAAGGGGTGGGCGGGCACGGCTCGGGGCGCAAGTGGCCGATCCTGTTCACCGGGGCCCTGCTGCGCGATGCGTCGATGCTCGCGGTCGGCGCCAACTATCCGTCGGTCCGGAATCTCAACGGCACCTACACCGCGCACTTCGGCGAGGACTGCCAGACGTTCTACGTGCAACAGACGTCGGCGACGCAGGTCAACTGGGGCTTTGGTGGCTACGACTTCGCCGACATCGGCACGCCCGAGTTCGGCTTCTCGCACGTGCACTGGCCGAGCAGCGATGCCGAAGGTTGGACCGCGAATTCGTACCGGCGCTGCTGCACGGCGAACGCCTGGATCGGGGCCGTGCTCGGGGCCCGCATGATGGGCCTGGTCGACGAATGGAGCCACCCGGCGCTGTTCGACTACACCGACCGCTACGCGCAGATCGAGCCGGTCGGTTGGACGCGGTCGTGGGCGCCGTGGGTGGGCCGCATGTGGGACATCTACCGTCCGATCTACTGAGTCGCGACCGGGTCGCGCGGCGTCGATGACGCCGCCGTCGGTGCGAAGCGGGACACGCCGTACTCGACGGCACAATGCACGGGCCGTATCACCCCGGCATGCGGTTTCCGTTCCTCGCTGCGCTGGCACTGGTTGGCTTGTGGGCATGCCATGCAACACCGACCGGAATGCCGGCGGCACGTGTGCGCGACTTGCCCGGCAACGCGACGCCAGCCGACCAGGTCGTCGCCGCCGCCCGTGACCAGATCGAACGCGGCCTGGGCAAGGACGCGTGGCGCCAACTCGACGCCGTGTTGGCGCGCGATCCGCACCACATGCAGGCGTTGCGACTGCGCCAGGATGTGCTGCGCGAACGTGGCCGCCGTGGTCGCCTGCAGCACGAAGCCGACGCCGCGTTGCGGGCGCGGCCCGAATCCAGCGACGCGCTCTACCTGCACGGCCGCATCGTGCGCGACCGCAGCGCGAAGCTGCAGAGCTTCCAGCGCGCCAGCGAATTGGCTCCGGACTCGGCCTGGCCGTGGTTGGGGCTTGCCCACACGCTGCGCCAGTCGGATCCCGAACGGGCCGAGGCGATCTACACGCGCCTGTTCCACGCCAGCGCGGCGCATCCCCTGGTCGCGATCGCCTACGCGGCGCTGCTGCGCGAGAACCGCAAGAGCGACGCCGCGCTGGCCGTGTATGGGAGCTTGGCGAAGGACAGTGCGAGTGCCGGCGCCGCTGCACTCGGCCGCGCGCAGATCGCCATCGCCAACGACCAACGCAGCAAGGCCTGGTCGGCGTTGCTGCTCGCCCTGCGTTCGCGCCCGTACGATCCGGGCGTGCAGGCGTTGGTGCTGGGCTTCCTCGAAGCGGGTTGCAACGACGACCAGGCTGCCCAGCTGCTGGACGCGTTGCGCGAAGACCCGCGCCGGTTGCAGGAGTTCAGCGCCGGCGACGGGCTGTCCGTGCTGTCGCCGTTGCTGTTGCGCGGCGGCCAGATCCAGTCGCTGCGCACCGCGCTGGTGGCCGCGAAGGTCGATGCGCGGCGGCCGGCGATGCGGCGCGTGCAGCGCCGTCTCGAGCTGATGGTGGGTGAGGTGTGGTCGTTCCTCGGCATGCTGCAGGCGGACATCCCGCGCGAACTCGTCGCCGCCGAGCCCAACCGCCTGCGCGCCCGTTGGCTGGCCTTGCTCGATGGACCGTGGTTCGCGATCGATCCCACCGCACCGCAGATGCGGAGTTGGAACCGCAGCCTCGCCGCCGACCTGACCGCGGCGTTGCGCGATGTCGGCATGCTGCACGAAGCCGAGCTGCTGGCGGAATCGGCGTTGCACGAGTTCCCCGGCGACGCCCGTTGCCTCGCGCTGCGCGACGAAGTGCGCACCGAGATCGCCTTCGAAGCGGGCGTGCGCCGGTTGCTCTACCAGGGCTACCAGGAACGCGACGGCGCCGATCTGACGACGGTGCTGCAGCGCCTGCGCGAACTGTCGCAGCGCGTGTTCGGCCGCTGCGTGGTCGGCTCGCCGCCGCTGTTCTCGGCGCCGCTCGTCGGCGAGATGGCCGATCCGTTCGCCGGTCCGCTGGCGGAGCACTTCGATCGCTACAACAAGCACTTCGTGCTCGGGCGGCGCGCCGGCGGCACCGCCGAGGGACTGCTGCTCGCGCGCCTGTCATTGGCCGAACTGCCGGAGTCGAGCGATCTGGCGTTGCCGGCGCGCTGCTTCGAAGTCGTCGGTGTCGATCGCGACGTGAAGTCGCTCGGCGGCGTGCTCGGCGGCGACCTCGCCGGCGTCGCGTTGTTGAACCACTTCCTGATCGACCACGATGCCGTGCGCGAATGGGCTGCTTCGATCGCCGACCGCCGCCGCGTCGCCGCCGAAGACGACCTCGCCCTCGCCGCCGACCCCTTGCCGGCCGCGCCGGGCATGGACCCGTTCGACGTCGCCTGGCGGTTGGCACTGCTGTCTCCCGTGCAGGACACCGCACTCGACGCCGCGGTACTCGACATGATCCGGCACCACGAACGGCAGCATCTGGTCGATTCGTTCTACTACCTGCCGGTGGAGAGCAACCTGTGGCGCAGCTTGGGGCTGCTGTTCGAGTTCGCGTTCTCGCCCTCGGCGATCGAAGCCGAGATGGAGCGCCGGGCCGAACTGGCCTCGTTGGTGGTGTCGCCGCACACCGAACTGGTGCTGGCGCACATCGCCGACTTCCTGCAGGAACCGACGGCGAACTCGCCGCACCACCAGGGGTTTGGCACGCTGGGACGCGAACTCACGGAAGCGCTGGTGGCGGCGGGGGTCGCGGCCGAGACCGCCGTGCCGAGCCGATGGCACCTGGTGCCGCGCGCCACCGTCCAGAAAGTGGCCCGTCAGCTGCTCGGGCAATTGCCCTGACGTGCAGGGAAGGTTGGCTCGGGCGAGCGTACCGACCGCAGGCACGGTATTTGTTCTAGCCGGTGGGGCGGTTCCCCGTTTTGGTTGCCCACGGGGTCGCTCCGATACAGACGAGGTCGACGATGGTTCATCCCTTGCGAGCGTTGCTTTCGTTCCTCTCCGTGGTTGCCCTGGCGTTGCCGAGTGCGGCGCAGAAGGACCCCGCCAAGGACCCCGCCAAGGGGCCTGACAAGGAAGTCGCCGAGAAGATCGCGCTGCTGAAGGAGGTCGTCGCCGACAAGAAGTTCACGCGCGACGCCGAAGGCCTGCAGGTGATCGACCAGCTGCTGCAGAAGACGCAGGCGCAGCCCGGCCCCGACCCGAAGGACCAGAAGGACATCGTGAAGGCCCTCGAGCACGTGTTGTCGCAGGGCAAGGCGCGGCCGCACGACAAGACCGAGCTCTACGTCGGTGCGGCGCAGGCGCTCGGCTACTGCGGCGCCGACGGCGCCAAGGTGCTGCACGGGGCCTACCTCAACAAGAACCGCTACCCCGAGAAGCCGGACTGGGTGCCGTTCCGCGAGCACGTGCTGAAGAACCTCGGCCGCACCAAGGACGAGACGATGGTCAAGTTCCTGGTCAAGGAAGCGCGGCAGAACCCGGAAGCGGCGCTGCAGGCGGCGGCCGGCGAGGCGCTCGGCAACTTCGATGAATCGAAGGAAGCGCTGCGCAAGGAGATCGTCGGCGAGCTGCTGGTTCGCTACGGCGAGCTCGACGAGAAGGCGTCGCAGATCGGCACCAACATCGAGGCGCAGAACGCGCAGGATCGGCTGGCGGCGCTGCAGGAGAAGTGGAATGGCACGCTCGCGAAGTTGACGCGGCAGAACCACACCAAGCTGCGCGAGTGGCAGGTCTGGTACAACAAGAACAAGGACAAGGCCTGGTGAGTTCGCCGGTGCGGCTGCGCTAGTCGCCCGGAAGGTCTGCGTCGAACGCCCGTCCCACGCCCGCATGCGTTGGCTCGCCACAGCTCTCCTTTGTGCCACGGCCGCTGTGGTGTTCCTGGTTGTCGAAACCCGGAGCCTTGCGCAGCAGCTCGGTGAGCGCGAGGTCGCGTTGCGCACGGCGCAGGCTGCCGCAGCGGCCGCCGCTGCCGCGGCGATCCCGACGCCGGTGGTGGCACCGACGCAATCGCCCGACGCCAGGCCCGCCGACCAGCCCGTGCCCGTTCCCGCGGTGCCGGCCCCGTCGCCCAGGACCAACCAGGATTCCGCCGCCGCCGACGCCAATCCGGTCACCTACGCGCAGGCGTTGCTCGAACTGCAATCGACCAAGAGCCAGCTCGCGGCGGTGACGCAACTGCTCGAACAACGTAATGCCGAGGCTGTGGCCCGCGCCGCGCAGGCGGTCCAGGCCCAAGCGCAACCGCCGATGCCCGAAGGGGTGCGCGCCTGCCTGCTCGCGCTGCACAACTGCCTGCACGCCGAGGGATACCACGGCGTGCGCTTCCTCACCGCCAAACGGCTGCAGGCCGGCATTCTCGAAGAAGTCGAAGTGCTGTCGAGCGACAGCAGCGGGCTCGCGGTGACGTTCTTCGTCGCCAGGCAGATGACGGCGCGGTTGGATCGCGCGACCGGCGACCTGGAACTGCGCTTCCTCGATGGCATCGCCACCGAAGGCGGGGTCGCCACGAAACTGCCGAAGGACGGCCATCCGCTTGTGCTGCGCGGCACCGACGGACGGCGCATCGAAGCGCGGCTGCCGTTCCTGGTGCGCGCCGAAGGTGTCTACCCCGAGACCGTGCGCCACGATGGGCGCGCCGCGACCGACGTCGATGGCCTCACGCGCGGGCAATGGCTCGAACGGTTCGACACGTTGCTCGGCAAGAGCGGCACGACGCCGAAATGGCGGCTCAATCGCTTCCGCGGCATGCAGGACGGGTGGTTCCTGGAATGCGAACTGGTCGGCACCGACGACAAGAAACACGTCGTCGCCAGTGCCCACTGCAAGCGCCTCGCGGTCGAAGTCGATCCCGTCTCGACGACGGTTTCGCTGCGGCTGGTCGACGGTGTCTTGCGTCGCGGCGCCGTCGAGTCCAGCATCCAGGGTGAGGGCCATCGCATGCTGCTCCCCGACCTCACCATCCCGCTCGCGACCGAGACCATGATCGGCATGGTCGTGACCAAGTGACGCAACGCGCCACCGGTTTCGCCGCCTTCGCTGCGCAGTGGAGTGCGCCGGTGCACGACGCGCTGCTGGCGTTGCTGCCGCCCGCGACCGCGGCGCCGGCCCGGCTGCACGAAGCGATGCACTACGCGCTGTTTCCCGGCGGCAAGCGACTGCGGCCGATGCTGGCGTTGCTCGCGTGCGAAGCGACCGGCGGCGATCCACACAAGGCCGTTCGCGCCGCGGCGGCGATCGAGTGCCTGCACACCTACAGCCTCGTGCACGACGACCTGCCGTGCATGGACGACGACGCCCTGCGCCGCGGTCGCCCGACTTGCCACAAGGTGTTCGGCGAAGCGCTCGCGTTGCTCGCCGGCGATGCGCTGCTCACGGTTGCCTTCGAAGGTGCCGCCAGCGCCGGTGGGCCGGCCGTCTCGGCGTTGGCGCGCGGTGCGGGCAGCCTCGGCATGGTCGGTGGCCAGGTCGAGGACCTCGCCGCCGAAGGCGACCCCTCGGGGCACACGCTGGCGCGCGTGCAGTGGATCCACGACCACAAGACCGGGGCATTGATCACCGCGTCGCTGCTCGTCGGCGCGCACGCCGGGGCCGGGCCCAACGGCGCTCCTGACTCCGTCACCGCTCCCCTGACTCGCTTCGGCGACCTGCTCGGCCGCGCCTTCCAGATCGCCGACGACTGCCTCGACCTGACCGGCACCGCGGCCGAACTCGGCAAGAACCCACTCGCCGATGTGGCCCTCGGCAAGCTCACCTGGCCGGCCCTCGTCGGGCTCGAGCGCAGCCTGCAAGCGGCCAGCGCCATGGCCGCTGAGGCCCGTTCGCTGGCGGGGGTGGTGGTCGCTGCCGCGCGGGAATGGCGGGGTCCTTCGGGGCGCACGCTGGACGGGGCCACCGTGCTGCTGCAAGATGCCGCGACTTACGCCGTGGAACGTCGCCGCTGAGCGGCGCCGTCGCGGCCGTTCGCAACTCCCTGGCATCGCCTGGAGCAGGACTTGGAACCCACGTCACCGACCCCACTCTTCGACCAGGTCGACAACCCCGTCGATCTCAAGAGGATCCCGCGCGAGCAGTTGCCTGCCCTGTGCGCCGAATTGCGCAAGGTGATCATGGACACGGTCACCATCACCGGTGGCCACCTCGGGTCCGGCATGGGCGTCGTCGAGCTGACGGTCGCCCTGCACTACCTGTTCGACTTCAAGGACGACCGCCTGGTCTGGGACGTCGGCCACCAGTGCTATCCGCACAAGCTGCTGACCGAACGCAAGGCGCGGTTCCACACGCTGCGCCAGAAGGGCGGGCTGTCGGGCTTCTCCAACAAGTGGGAATCGCCCTACGACGCCTACCTGATGGGCCACGCCGGCACGGCGGCCTCGGCAGCACTCGGCATCGCCATGGGTGACCGCATGCTCGGTCGCCAGCGCCACTCGGTCGCCGTCGTCGGCGATGCGGCGATGGGCTGCGGCGTCGCGTTCGAAGCGCTGAACCACGCCGGCTCGCTCGAACAGGACCGCCTGCTGGTGATCCTCAACGACAACCGCTGGTCGATCGCCAAGACCGTCGGCGCGCTCAGCCGCCACCTCAACAAGCTGCGTTCGGGCTCGTTCTACAACCGCGCCAAGGAAGCGGTGCACTCGCTGATCCAGTCGATCCCGCTGGTCGGCAAGGGCCTCGACGAGAAGCTCGGCGACGCCGTCGACATGCTGAAGAACATGGTGGTCCCCGGCCATCTGTTCGAATCGCTCGGCTTCCGCTACTTCGGGCCGGTCGATGGCCACGACATGGGCCAGATGCTCGAAGCCCTCGAAGCGGTGAAGAAGCTCGATGGCGTCGTGCTGCTGCACGTGATCACCGAGAAGGGCAAGGGCGTGCCCGGCAGCGAGGATCGTTACGACCGCGCGCATGCCGCCAAACCGCAACCGAAGAAGAAGCAGGAGAAGGTGCCGGTCGAGCCGTGCGTGCTGCAGCCCGTGGTGCCGCTGACGAAGCCCGGCCGTTCATGGACCGAGTGGTTCGGCGAAGGCATGCAGTTGCTCGCCGAAAAGGACCCGCGCGTGCTCGCCATCACCGCCGCGATGCCAGACGGCACTGGCTTGATGGAGTACCGCGACAAGTTCCCTGAGCGCTTCCTCGACGCCGGCATCGCCGAACAGCACGCCGTAGCGATGGCCTCCGGTCTCGCGACCGCGGGCATGCGCCCGATCTGTGCGATCTACTCGACGTTCTTGCAGCGCGGCTACGACCAGGTGTTCCAGGAAGTGATCCTGCAGCGCCTGCCGGTTGTATTCGCGATGGACCGTGCCGGCCTCGTCGGTGAAGACGGTGCCACGCACAACGGCCTCTACGACATCGCCTACCTGCGCTGCATGCCGGGCATCGTGCTGATGTCGCCGAAGGACGGCCCCGAACTGCACGAGATGATGCAGTTCGCGCTGACGCTGCCGGGTCCGAGTGGCATTCGTTACGCGCGTGGCAACGCGCCCATCGCCAACGAACTGCTCGGCTGGCACGGCAAGCACCAGCCTGTGCAGCTCGGCAAGATGGAGATGCTGCGCCCGGGCAGCGACGGTGCCGTGCTCGCCTACGGGCACATGGTGCAGGTTGCGCTCGAAGCCGCGGCACTGCTCGACAAGAAGGGCGTGCACATCGAGGTCGTCAACGCCCGCTTCTGCAAGCCACTCGACGAAGCCGGCGTGCTCGCGCTGTGCGATCGTCACGACCGCGTCGTCACGCTCGAAGACCATTCGCGCATGGGCGGCTTCGGCACCGCGGTGCTCGAGTGCCTGGCGCAACACGGCCCGGTGCGCGCCCAGGTGCAGGTGATGGGGGTGCCCGACGACATCCTCGACCACATGAGCCGCAGCCAGGTCGTCGAACATTGCGGGCTTACCGCGCAGCACGTTGCCGAACGGTTCCTGGCCGAGAAGCAGGCGCCGGCGGCGCGCTGAGGCCCCATGCCTGCCCGGACCGCCCGCCGCCTCCTGTTGGTCGGTGACGAACGCAAGGGCGGCAGCAAAGCCCTGATCCAGCACCACGCGACGTGGCTCACCGGCCGCGGCTGCCACGTCGAGATCGTGATGGATCGCGACGAGCCGCTCGAAGACCGCGAGGCCGATTGCGTCGTCGTCTGGGGCGGCGACGGTTCGCTGCTCGGTGCTGCGCGCCGCATGGGCAACAACCAGCGGCCCACGCTCGGCATCAACCGCGGTCGCCTCGGCTTCCTCACTTCGTTCGAGTACGAACACACGCAGCAGGCCCTCGACATGCTGCTCGCGGGTGAACTGCACGAAGAGCCGCGCTTGATGTACTGGTGCTCGATGCAGGGGCTCGACGGTTCGGTCACGGGGCCGGTGCTCGGGCTCAACGACGTGGTCGTCAGCCGGGCCGCGGTCGGCGGCATGATCCTGTTGCGTGCGTTCCGCGGCAGCGCCGAACTCGCGGCCTACCGTGGCGATGGTCTGATCACGGCGACGGCGCTTGGTTCGACGGCGTACTCGATGGCGGCCGGCGGGCCGGTGCTGGCGCCCGACCTCGATGCGCTGGTGCTCACGCCGTTGGCGTCGCACACGCTCAGCGCACGGCCGCTGGTGTTGCCGGTGGGCGAGGGCATCGAGATCGAAGTCGTCGAAACCGGCAGCAAGAAGTACGCGTACGCGCAGATCGACGGGCAGATCCAGATGCAGGTGCCGGTGGGCGGGCGCATCGTGCTGCGTCCGGCCGCGGTGCGCTTCCGGCATCTGGGGCTCGGGCCATCGCACTTCTTCCAGGTGCTGCACGGCAAGTTCGGTTTCGCCAACGTGGCGCGACCGCGCTGACAGCCTCGCTGCGAGGCTGTTCTGCTTCCGCCTCGCCGCCGCGGCGAGACCTCAGCCGGGCGCTGGCAGTTCGAGCACCAGACCCGTGGACCGTCACCGCTTCGCGAAACCCCGCGAACCACGGCGCCGACGTGACGGTGTGGATGGCCTGTAGGACTCGCACCTCGCGACCTTCGGCCGCTGTCTCGAGGTTGCCGATGCCGTCACGCGGTCGCAGGAACCTCGTGCACGCTGATGCGCCCGTGCCGCAACCAGCCCTCGGTGAGCAGCCAGGTGCGGGCATCGGTCACCGGCCGCACGATGGCTTCGAGGCCATGGACCGTGACGCGTTCGCGGAAGCCAGCGAACCAAGGGGCTGAAGTGAACGTGTCGATCGCCTGCGACACAGAGAACTCGCGGCCTTGCACAGCGTGCTTCCTGCCGTTCCCGAACAAGTAGCAGAGCGCGTTGCGGACCTCGCGCGGCGATTTCAGGATGTGGTCGTCGTAGCGGTCGGCGAACACGCTGCCGCTCAGTGACCACAGTTTGTTGAGGGCCCTGGCAATCCGGATCTTCAGGCCCTGCAGCCCGCGACTGAGTGCTGCGCGGCCCTCGGCTTCGCAGATCAGGTGCAGGTGATCGGTCAGGATCGCGTAGTGGCACAGGCGGAACGCGCCGGTGAGGTTGCGAGCGCTGCCGGCTGCGAACGCTGCGCGTAGCGCTTCGTGTGTGGTCTTGCTGCGAAGGCGAGGTAGGCCGGACCGCAGCTTGAGCGTGACGTGCACCGGGAAGCGGGACGCGAACGGTGCACGCGGACGGTGATCGACACCGGGTTGGCCAGGGATCTTCGGCTTGCGGCCGGCACCTGGACGGGCGCCGCCGCGGCCCGGGCGAAACGGCAGCAAAGGGTCGGTTCGCTTGCCGCTCGCGCCACTGGCCTTCGAACCGCGGCTCTGCTTCCGGCGTTCCGCCGTCCGACCCTTCTGCGTTCGGCCGGCCAGAGCCCCATGCTTGGAAGTCGTTGCCATTGATTGCGCAGATATACGTTCGTGAAGTTCGGGACGTAAGCAGGAGGCAGGAGGATCCGGGGCGGCGCAGCCCTCGCGGAGTTGGGCCGTGGTTGCGGCAGCGGCCCGTCGGCTCGCGGGCCAGGTCCCCCGGGGCCGCCCGGAGGCAGGCGATGCCCAACGGCGCCGAGCCCGGGGCTCTGACCGCTCAGTGCGAGAGCTAGACCCTGCGGCGAGGTCGAAGGACATTCTGCTTGTTCTTCCGGTCGGCGCGCCTCGGTTGCTTTGGCAGCCGTCCAACACCCAGACCATGCAAGGAACCCGAGGTCGCCGCGGGAGATCCTTGGCCGAACGCTTCAGTCGCGGCGCGATCGTGCCGATGGCATGGGCACGATGCGTTCCCTGACCACGGCTTTCTGCCTGTCCCTGTTGGCGTTGTTCGGCTGCCAGTCGCAGCGGCACGTCTGCGACTTCGCCGAGAACGGGCTGTTCTACGCCGATCTGGAATGGCGCACCAAGGCGCCCGGCGATCGCGCCGCCTTCGTGCTGCCGGTGGTCGATGCGCGCGACACGGCGCAGTTGCCGATCGCGGAGCGGGGGTTCCCGATCCGCTACGGCGGCGACGACTTCTGGGACCGGCCGGTGACCGAGATGCTCGGTGACGTGCTGGCCCGGCAGTTGGCGGCGAGTGCGCTGTTCACGCAGTTGCAGGACCAAGCGAGCAACGACGCGCTGCTGGTGCGGCCGGTGCTGCAGCGGTTCCACAACGGCGCGATCGAGGACATGTCGGGGTCGCGTTCGTTCGCCGAGATCGCAGTGTCGATCCAGGTGCTCGGGCCGGCCGGTGCCGACGGCAAGCGCGCGGTGCTGCACGAGCAGGTGTACGGCACTCGCCAGATGACCCAGAACGAGATCAACCCGACGAGTTCGTACCTGGTGGTGGGGCGAACGCTGCGGCAGACGATGCAGAAGGTGCTGACGGGGCTCGATGGCAGCAACGTGGCGCGCAGTGCGGTGCCGATCGAAGTGGTGGCGCCGGCGGAAGCGAGTGCGC
>SXPB01000062.1 GCA_005776475.1 Planctomycetia bacterium | reverse complement strand
GGCACGCTGCTCGGCGACCTCGCCGCCACCGTGCTGCGCGGCTTCTGGTTCGCCCGCACCGACCTCGTGCAGTGCCTGGCCGAGTTCGCGGTGTTCATCCTGGCGTTCTTCTGGCTGCGTGCCCAGTTGGTGCTGCCCGACGACCAGGCGCAACGCGCCATCCTCGGTCTCGCGGCGTTCGGCATCTTCGCGGGGCGCGTCGGCAAGACGCTGCTGGCGACGTTCGGCCGCAGCAACGACGGCTGGAGCTGACGCGCATCAGATGCCGAAGCGGCACGGGTCGCCGGGATCGAGCACGAACGTCGGGAAGCCGGTGATCCACGCCGAGCCGGTGATCTCCGGTACGATCGCCTGGAACGGCCCCACCATCGTCTCGCGCACGATGCGCGCCCGGAACTCGGTCGCCAGCACGCTCTGCGAGCGATACCACTGGCCGACCGCGAGCTCGCCCTTGCCGTGCAGCACCGCCAGCTTCGCCGACGTTCCCGTGCCGCAGGGCGACCGGTCGTAGGCGGTGCCCGGGCACAACGTCAGCGCCTTGCTGCCGTGCTCCTCGCCGTCGATCGGCCCGAACAACTTCACGTGGTCGACGATCTCGTCGGCCGCGTGGTCGGGATGGCGACCGCGCACGCCTTCGCGCACCAACGCCTCGCGCACCGCGGTCGCCGCCTGCATCAGCACACCGAGGTGCGACTTCTCGACGGCGAGCCCCAGCTGGTCGGCTTCGACGAACGCAAACCAGTTGCCACCCCACGCGATGTCGGCCGCGACCTTGCCGAAGCCGTGCACCGGCACGATCGCCCGTTGGCGAAACAGGAACGACGGCACGTTGGTGATCGTCACCGAGCGCACCTTGCCGCCTTCGACGGCGACGCGGCACGGCACCACACCGACCGGCGTGTCGAGCACGAGGTCGGTGAACGGCTCCACCGCGGGCACCATGCCGGTGGCGACGGCGACGGTGGCGACACCGATCGCACCGTGGCCGCACATGCCGAGGTAGCCGGCGTCGTTGGCGAACACGACACCGAGATGCGCGCCGGGCGCGCACGGCGGCAACAGGAACGCGAGCACGATCGCATCGTGGCCGCGCGGTTCGAGCACCAGTGCCCGTCGCAGGTGGTCACAGTCGCGCTGCATCGCCGCGCGCTTCTCGGCCATCGTCGCGCCGGCGACGACGGGAAGCCCGCCGGTGACGATGCGCGTCGGCTCTCCCGCGGTGTGCGAGTCGACGCCGGTGATCACGTTCGAGAACTGCAGCATGCGCGCATCATGCCGCGGCGCGCCCCGTCGTCAGCGCTTCACTTCTTCTTCGTGTAGGTCGCGCGGAAGCTCTCCAACGGGGCCGTGGTGCCGACGATCGTGTGGCTCGCCGCCGACGTCGCCGCACCCGCCGCATCGAACTCGATCACCGAGCGCTGCACCGTCGGTTGCCCCTGGAAGACGCCGCTGTAGATGCCGACCAGCTTGCCGTCGGCGCTCCAACGCGACTCCATCTGCATCACCATGCCGAAGTTGTCGACGTAGGCGCCGACGATGCAGTTCCGCACCGGATCGTGGCCGTAGAGAATCTCGCCGACGTACTTGCCGGGCACGCCTTCGGCCGCCCCTTCGGTCGTGCCGAGGAACACCGTGCCGCCGAACACCGCGCGGAACGTGTCGATGCCGCCGATCTTCAGCGTCGGCATGCCAGGCGCCTGGACCATCTCGCCCTTGGTCTCGTAGACGCCGGCGGACTTGCACAGTTTCGCCATCGCGTCGTGCTGCTTCGCGCCCATCCACGACGGGCCGCTGCCATCGACCGCCACAGCGTCACCACCGCGCGTGAACTTGCCATCGATGAGCGTCAGCGACGGGCCTTCGGGCATCAGCATGTCGATCGTGTGCGTCATCGTGTCGCCGGTGACCTTGAACAGCGACCGCTCGGCATACGGCATGCCCTGCTGGTTCTGCAGCATGATCTGCAGCACGGTGCCGTCGGGCAGAAACTTCATCTCGTGCATCTGCACCTGACCGGCGTTGTTGGCGTTGATGTTCACGTAGCGCTGGTTGTCGCGGTCCCAGCCGAGGTAGCCGACGAACGTGAACACGCCTTCGACGCCCTTGAACTCGATCGTGTAGTCCTCGCGCAGGAAGTGGCCGTCGAGGCACCAGCGGTAGCTGCCGCGCGCCTTCCATTCGCTGACGACGTTGCCGGGCTCGGTCATCGTGCCGCCGCCGGTCCAGTTGCCGACCAGCGGTTCGAGCTTCTTCAATTCGGGAGCCGGGGTCGGCATGCCGTCCTGGGCGCGCGCGCAAACGAGGAACACGAGAACAGAGACGAGGAACGTGGGGACGAAGCGAGACATCGGGAAAGCCTCCGGGAGAAGACGCCCATTCTGGCGAGCTTGCAGACAACGCGCGATGAATACGTCGCCGACATTGAGCCGGCGTGATGGCATGGTGATACTCCGCGCCACACGATGGCCGCACCCGACCTCACGACCTGGATCACCATCCCCGCGATCGGCGGCCTCATCGGTTGGAGCACCAACTGGCTCGCGGTGAAGATGATCTTCCGGCCGATCAAGCCGCGTTCGTTCCTCGGCATTCGCGTGCAGGGCCTCGTCGGGCGGCGCCAACAAGAACTGGCGAAGGCGATCGGCCGCGTCGTCGGCAACCACCTCGTCGAACACAAGGACGTGGTGAAGAGCCTCAACAAGCTCGACTTCCAAGGCATCCTGGTCGGCGTGCTCGACAAGGGGCTCGGCCCGAAGATCCAGGAGCTGCGCGGCCTGCCGCTGATCGGTGGTTTCCTCACCGAAGAACGGGTGCGCGACATCCGCAACTCGATCGTCGATGGCATCATGAAGCACAAGGAAGTCGTGCTCGACGAGGTCGAAAAGGGCCTTGCCAAGGGCCTCGACGTGCCGGGACTCGTCGAAAAGAAGGTCAGCCTGTTCGCCGTCGAGAAACTCGAAACGCTGATCCTCGAAGTCGCCGGCCGCGAACTGCGCGCCATCGAGGTGCTCGGCGGCGTGCTCGGCGTGCTGATCGGGGTTGCGCAGGTCGGCTTCTTGTGGTGGAACGGCTAGCGCCGGTTACGCCGGCGACCCGTCGAGACTACGACGACACGATCAGCCCCAACGAGGCAAGGTCGCAGGTAGTAGTTTGCGCATGGCTTGTCTCGGGGATGTGGCCCACTCGACCGCCGCTGGCTCGATGCAGTACAACGACCCGCCGGACTCCCTATGGTCTGTTGCAACATCGAGCTCGTCTCGCCCCATGCCCTGCGGGTGATCGCAATCACCACGATGATGACGACGGTTGCGCTGGCCCAGTGCACCAATGCATGGGCAACCGGTGATGCCTTTCCGGGCGTGCGCGGGCAGGTCTACGCGATGACGCCCTTCGATCCCGACGGCGCTGGTCCCACGCCGATGCGCGTGGCAATGGGAGGCTATGTCACTCTCGCTGGTTCGGTGCCGGCCAACAACATCGCCGCATGGGATCCGGCCGCCGGCACCTGGTCGACAATGGGCGTCGGGCTGGATGGATATCCGCGCTGCATGACCGCGACGGCGACCGGCGGGCTGGTCGTGGGCGGCGAATTCCTACAAGCCGGCGGCCTTGTCGCCAACGGCATCGCCCTCTGGGATGGCGTCAACTGGTCCACGATGGGTAGTGGAATGTCCGGGGCGTTTGTGTCGAGCACTCCGGCGGCAACTCCGTATGCCGTTCTGGGGTTGCCGAATGGCGACGTCGTGGTCGGCGGCAACTTCACCGCTGCGGGTGGGGCTCCGGCCAACGGCATTGCCTATTGGAACGGCGCTTTCTGGTCACCCTTGGGGTCGGGCATGGACCACTGGGTGATGAGCCTCGTGCAATTGCCCAACGGCGACCTCATCGCTGGCGGCACCTTCACCACGGCGGGCGGCGTGCCGGCGAATCGTGTTGCGCGCTGGAACGGCTCGACCTGGTCTCCACTCGGCACCGGTCTGGCTGGGGTGGTGAGGTCGTTGGTCGTGCTGCCCAACGGCGACATCGTGGCTGGCGGCACGTCCCTCACGGGGAGCGGCCCCACCGATAGTCATCTCGCGCGATGGGATGGCTCCACTTGGACACCGCTCGGCGGTGGCATCAACGCCGCCTTTGGGGGCGTCTACCATCAGGTCGTGCTGCCAAGCGGCGATCTGCAGGTCAGCGGCCTGTTCACGACGGCGGGTGGTTTGCCGGCGAACAACATCGCGCGTTGGGATGGTGTCAATTGGTGGCAGCTCGGCGGTGGTATCACCGGGCAGCTCTGGTCGCAGGTGGTCCTGCCCAACGGGGAAGTCATGGTGGGCGGCTACTTCTCCATGGTTGCTGCCGGTGGTGCGCCAGCGGTCTGCGTGGTCACCTGGAACGGCTCGTCGTGGTTGGCGATGGCAACATCGACGGGCCTCTTCGAAGGCGTCCTTGCCTTCGCGGAACTGGGTGGCAACCTCGTGGCAGGTGGCACGCTCGCGATCCCCGGAGCGCCGACGTTCGAGTACCTCGCCACCAAGGTGAACGGCACCTGGCAGTCCGTGGGCGGCGGCACCAACAACACGGTGCATGCGCTGGCCGTCACCACGAATGGCGACCTGATCGCTGGAGGCTCGTTCACCGCTGCCGGCGGCACCCCGGCCAATCGCATCGCTCGCTGGAACGGGACCGCATGGTCGCCCATGGGCAGCGGCATGTCAGGGGACGTGCGCACGCTGCTGGCGCTGCCGGATGGCAGCGTCATCGCCGGCGGCTCGTTCATCACGGCCGGCGGTGTGACAGTCAACCGCATCGCGCGCTGGGATGGCGTGGCGTGGTCGTCGCTGGGATCGGGCACCTCGTCGACAGTGCGGTGCCTGACCCGGCTGCAAAACGGTGACCTGATCGCCGGCGGCCAGTTCACCACCGCGGGCGGCACCGCAGCGTCGCGCATCGCGCGTTGGGACGGCGCGACCTGGACCCCGCTCGGCTCCGGCATGAACGGCTCCGTCTATTCGTTGCTGGAGCTACCTACGGGTGGCCTGCTCGCCCTCGGCGCCTTCCAGACTGCCGGCGGCATCGCCGCGTCCAACATCGCGCGCTGGGACGGTGCCGCGTGGTCGGCGTTCGGAGGGCTGAACAGCGACGGGCGAGCCAGCGTGTTGCTGCCCGATGGTGACGTGCTGATTGCCGGGCGGTTCCACACTGCGGGCGGCACACCGGCGTCGCGCATCGCGCGTTGGGACGGCGTCACCTGGTCGCAGCCTGATGGCGGCTTGAGCTGGTTCGCCGACGCGCTCTTCATCACGTCGTCAAGCGAGGTCCATGTTGGCGGCTCGTTCTGGAGCGCCGGTTCGACGGCAGCTCTCAGCGTCGCCCGCCTGACCACCAGTTGCCCGGCTGCCGTAGCCGCCGCCGGGCTCGGCTGTCCGAGTTCGGGCGGCGCCAACACCCTGGTCTCCCTGACGCTGCCGTGGACCGGGTCGACGCATCGCACCAGCGCGTCGGGCATGCCGGCGCTGGCCTTGGTCGCGGCGATCACTGGGTTCGGCGCCGCGACCTTGCCGCTGGCCACCGTGTTGCCGCAAGCACCGCCGGGGTGCAATCTCCTCGCGGCACCGGACCTGATCGAACTCATGGTCGCGGTCGGTGGCCAGGCGCAACACGCGCTGCCGCTGCCGGACTCCGCCAGCCTAGCCGGGCTCGCGTTGTTCCAGCAGATGATCCCGCTGGAGATCGATGGCTCCGGGGCGATCGCCTCGGTCACGGCGACCAACGCCTTGCAGTTGACCATCGGCACGCTGTGAGGTCCGCGCTGCCGTTCCACCCACGGGAAGCGGCCGCAGCGACCCGACGTCCGCGCACGCTGGGACTCCGTGTATGCAGTCGCTCGCCGTCGACAACGGCGGTGAGTTCCTCGGCATTGGTTCTCTGACGCCGGCGCTGGAACTTCGCATCAGCAACTGACCAGCCGAACCGAAGTGCTGATCGGGGTTGCGCAGATCGGCTTCTTGTGGTGGAACGGGTAGGCCGGTTACGCCGGCAACCCGCCGAGACTAGATCCCACGCATGTCGGCCCGCCTCTACCGCTTCTTCCCTGCCGTCCTCGGCCTCGCCGCCGCCTTCCCGGCCCAGCAACCGCAGGAGAAGGCGATCGCCTACCCGAAGAAGGACGCGCTGTCGCCGTTCCGCACCCCGATCGACGTGTATGCGCCGCCCGACGAGGTGTTCCGGCTGCTGCGCGTGATGCAGTCGATCGCCGACGCGCCGAACGCGCCGATCAGCTACGGCAAGGACGGGCGCGAAGTGGTCGCCGACGAACGCTGGCAGGGCGCGCGCGCCGAACTGATCCAGAAGGGCATCGATGCTGGCTATCTGGCGCAGATCATGCGGCTCAATCGCAACGTCAGCGATCGCGCGACTTCGTTCTACGGCGCCTTCCACGTGGCCAACATCGACCACGTGTTCGAGTTGATCGCGCACATCCCGGGCGAGCCCGAGCGCCGCACGCGGCAGGCGGCGATGCCGCGCGCGATCGAGTTCCTGCGCGCCAACCTCAACCGGCGCTTCGGCGATCTGCCGAAGGACAACAAGGACCAGTTGCTGAAGGAAATGCCGCAACCGGGCAGCCCTGCCGCGCTGGCCGCCGGCATCACGCGCTTGCCGGGTGACGACGACTGGCTGCACAAGATCACGCTGATGCCGTTCTGCCAGATGCTCGATCTCGACGAGGCGATCGACCAGGCGCAAGCGTTGTGGTTCCTCAAGGAAGCCGTGGCGATCCGCAGCGACCTCGCACAGCTGTGGCTCGAACCCGCGTTGCCGCGCTTGCGGCAATTGCTGGTTGCGAAGGATGCGCGCGTGCGCGAGCAGGCAGTGGGTTTGTTCCAGGCGATCGGGCCGAAGGATCTCGCCCCGCCGCCGGCGACCGATGCCGAACTTCTGGCGTGGTCCGAACTCGCCGCCAAGACGCTGTTCCCGCCGATCCGCAACGTGAACGACGCGATCGTGCAGATGCTGCCGAGTGCGGAGCGCACCGCCATCGGCAACACACTTCGGCAGGCGCTCAAGGCCGGCAGCCTCGGCGATCCGACCCAGGGCGAGCGCAAGGACGGCCAGCGCTACCGCGGTTTCCGGCTGCACGCGCTGCCGAACGAACTGAAGGCGCTGGCGCTGCCGACCGGTGCGGTGATCACCGCGGTGAACGGCGTCGCGGTCGCCGATGCGGCCGCCTTGCTGGCGACGATCGAAGCGCAGCTGCAAGCACAGAAGAAGCAGGCGCGCCTGTTCGTCGACTACGTGCTGCAGGGCGAAGCCCGCGCGATCGAGTACCGGCTGCTGTGACCGGCGCCGCAGTTCACTTGTAGGTCTTCAGCACGAACTCGCGCCACTTCGTGTCGAACTGCTCCGGCTCCATGCCGTAGATCTCGGCGAGCTTCTCGAATTGCGTGGTGGCGCCGTAGCTGCCCTGCAGTGCGACCATGAACTTGCCGAACTTGGCGCGATCGAGCGTCAGCAGGTAGTCGACGCGCGACCACACCTGCAGGTGGTCGTAGTAGCCGAAGTCGGTCTTGTTGACGAGGTCGCGGAACGGCACCAGCAGCTTCTCGTGCGCGGCGCGGTTCTTCATCTTGTCGTGCCACAGGTGCTGCGTCTGCGAATCGACGCTCTCGCCGTCCTTGATCGCGGCGAGGATCATGCGCGACGGAATCTTGCGTTCGAAGTGGTGCGCGAGGCCCATCGACAGCCACGGCGGCGAGCCGCCCATCGCATCGCAGAACACTTCCGTCATCATGTTGCGGAACTGGGCGTAGACGACCGCCTCGTCGCGCACTTCCTCGGCCTCGGCGGCGATCACGAGGCCGTGCTGCTGGGTCTTCGCATGCCACGCGCGCATCGCCGACTGGCTCTTGATGTTGAGGAAGCGATCGAGGTAGCGCGCCAGGTCCGAGCGCTTCTGGAACAGCAGCAGCGTGAACTTGCCCTTCTGGCCGAGGCACGTGCCGGTCGACTCGTCGTGGCCGATCAGCTTGGCGAACTCGGCGTAGAGCTCTTCGGCGCGCAGCGCGTACAGGTGCAGCCGCACCCAGGGTTCGAGCTTGCTGGCGCGCGCCGGCAGCTTCGACAGCTTCTTGTTCAGGCGACCGAGCTCGGCGTTGACGATCTTGCGCGCTTCGGCTTCCTCGGGGATCTGCGTCGTGCCGAGATTGCAGCCGATCAGGAAGTGCTGCGTCTCCATCCACAGGATGCGCTTCTCGCCGAGCACCTTGTCGATGGCGTCGGTGCGCAGGTTGTCCGCCCACAGGAACGGCCCGTAGGCGACGATGCCGAGCGCCTGCATCGGCTTCTGTTCGCCGCTGGTGAACGGGTCCTTCAGCCCCGCCTTGACGACGTCTTCGTCGTCCTTGGTGGTACCGGGAGCGGGATTCTGGGCGACGGTGAACGTGCTGCCGAGCAGCAACACGAACAGCCAACGAAGCGAACGGGAACAAGTCATCGCGCGAAGGGGTCCGGGCAGGCGGCGCACACCTTACCACGAACCCGGCGAGCGAGGGGCCTCGCCGAGTTCCTGTTCATGCCGCACCTGCATCGGAGATGCCGCGCGGCAGCGCAAAGGTGGCCTGCTCCCGCCCGTCGACGCGCAGGACACGCACGGGCCGACCGGCTGGGCCGGCCCTGCCGTGGGCCACGCCGCATCGCCCCGCCGACCGTACGCTGCCACGAGGTGCGAGGGTCGACTGCCGCTACAGTGCCACCGCATGCGGATCTGGCGTGTCGTGCTCGCCGTGCTCGCGATCGGCGCCATCGCCGCGTTCGCGTGGCAACAGCGCGGCCAACCCGACGTCGCGCCGAACGAACCCGTCGCCGCGCCCGGCGACGGCAGCGCGACGCCTGCCACCGCGAATCCGAACGCGACGCCGGACGAGGCCGGCAAGCGCACGCCAGGCGAAGTCGGCTCCACGAGCGCGACGCCGCCGGCAGCGACCTTCCAACTCGGCCTGCAACTGCGCGTGCGGCTGCGCGGCCTGCATCCCGCGGCAGCGTGGGGCGCGCAGCTGCACCTGCGAATCGATGGCCTCGACACGTCCAGCCGCCAGTGGTTCGACCACTCCACGAGTGTTGCGCCGGACGAACGCGGCGAGGCCGTGTTCGCGCTGCCCGACTGGTACGGCACCGTCATCAGCCACGACCACTGGATCACCGGCCACGCCGAGAGCTACCGCGAACTGCGCGAGCGTTGGCAAGGCGCCAGCGACCTCGGACAGGAACGCATCGTCGACGTGCAGGTGGTCGCAATGCTCTACGGCAGCGTGTTCGACTCCGCGAGGCGGCCGGTCGACAGCGCACGAGTGACCGCCTTCGCCCTGCGCGACGGCGTGCCGACGGAACCGGAACTCGCGCGCAGCCCCACCGCGGAGAACGGCCGCTGGGTCCTGCGCGTGCCGCCGGACGTACCGGTGTTCGTGCTGGCGACGCCGATGCAGCCAAGTGTCGGTCGCTACCTGGAGCACCGCGGCGACAACGGCGCCCTGCGCACCGACCTGCTGCCGGCGAGCATCACGGCGCGCGGCGTGGTGGGCGCGGGGACCGCCGTTCCCGACCTCGTGCTCGCACCCGCAATCGCGCTGCAAGGCCATGTTCGCTGGCTCGACGGCGAAGGCATCCAGCACGCGTTGGTGCGCACCTTGGCAGACGAAGGCGTGCCACTTCGCCTCAGCGACCTCGCCGCCGTGCAACGCGATCCATCCGGCTTGTTGCTGCCGCGCGGCGGCACCAGCACCGACCGCTCGGGAGCGTTCACGCTCGCTGCCGTTCCCGGTCGCCCGCAGGGCGTGCAGGTCGAACGACTGCACGAAATGCACTTGCTGACGCCGGTGCAGGCCACTGCCGTGCCACCGCAGCCGATCGACCTGCGCCTGCCGCGGCCGATCCGTCTGCGGGCGCTGCACCGCGGCGCCGCGCAGTCGCACGCGATCGTCGAACTCGACGGCCGCGGCTCGTTGGCGACGAACGAAGCGGGCGTGGTCGACGTCGTCACCACCACGGCGTTGCGCGTGCGCGGCGCCCGCGAACGGCTGCGCTCCGCCTGGCTCGACGTACCTGCCGATGCCGCCGGCACCACGATCGACCTGCAGCTGACCGACGAGCGCGTTGCGGTCGCGATCGACTTCGACGGCGACGTCCGCGTGCGCAACACCGAGATCCACTGGCGCAACGACCGCGGCGAGCAGGGTCGCCAGCACCTGGCACGCGACGACCGCAGCGGCCCGTTCCAGCTGTTCCTCGAACCGGGGCGCTACGTGTTGACCGCCGGACCCGGCGGTGGCGAGCGCAACGGCGTGTTCCTGTTGCCGGTCGAGCGCGAGATCGAAGTCGCGACGACGCCGGTCGAGCTGCGGCTGCCGGCGACCTTTGGCGGCACCTTCACGCTGATGGCGACCGACAGCAGCGGGTTGCACCTCGGCGGGACGTGCCGGGTGTACGACGTGGATGGCACGGACCGCAGCGGCGCCTTCGAGGTGCACGCGGACGGGGAGAAGCGGCAAGGCAAGCCCGGCGAACTGCTGCCTGGCGGCACCAACCACTTCACCGGCATGCTGCCGCCCGGGACCTACGACCTCGCCGTCGAGTTCCTGCACCACGGGGCGGTGCCCCAGCGGGTGACGATCCGACCGCGCGAAGTGGCGGAGGTCCGGATCCGCCTGCCCTGAGGGGGGGAGGGCCAGCTGGGACCGACCGAATCACGGAACCGGACCTTGGGATCCGGGCAGCGACTTCGCTGGTAGGGGCAACCAAACCACTTCTGATTGCCCATGAACCTCTTCAAGACCCTGTCTCTCACCGTCCTGGCCGCCTTCGCATCGGCCGTTCCCGCCCAGATCGACCGCGAGTCGGAAGCCCTGGTGCCCTACCAGCACCTGCGCCACGCGGCGCTCACCGACATCCAGGCCCTGTCCGCCCAAGGCTACCGGCTCTCGAACTTCGAGATCTCCAGCCAGACGCCGTTCGAATTGAACTGCTCGATGCTGCGCAACCAGGGCGTCTACCAGGCCGGCTGGTACTTCTTCGCCGACAAGTCGCGCGCCGAACTGCTCGCGCTGTGCAACAACCACAACGCGCGCATTGTCGACCTCGAACGATACGAAGTGAACGGCGTCGAGAAGCTGGCGGCGCTGCTGTTCGTCAACTCGGGCCAACAGCAGAAGAATTGGGCCTGGCACACCGCCATCCCACAAGGCTCGTTGTGGAACACGATCAACGGCCTCGGCAAACGCATCATTGATCTCGAGCCGTACTACGAAAACGGCGCGTGGTACTACCACGTGATCTCGATCGCCAACCAGGGCGCCGACGAGAAGGACTGGTGGGTCTACACCAACACGACGGTGGCCGGCGTGCAGGGCTACATGGCGCAGCACAATGCGCGTCTCTACGACTTCGAGATGAAGTCGCTCATCCCCTACAGCTGCGCCTGCGTGCTGGTGGAAGACGACCTCACCGACCTGACGTCGTGGGGCGAGTTCTACGGCTCGGGTTTCAACCTCGACGACGAACGCGGCGGCCGCGTCGCTGTGCTGGCAACGCAGAACATTGGCAGCCACGTGGTCACGTTGATCAACAACCGGAATCCATTCATCACGCACGGCCTCGGTTGCGTCGGCACGCACGGCTTGTCGATCCACCGCGGCGCCGGCACGGCGATGACCGGCACCCAGATCACCTACACCGCCGACCACCTGTGGCCGTGGACGATCGCGATCCAGTTCTACGGCACCTCGACGACGTGGGTGCCGCTCGCGGGCATCGGCGCGCCGGGCTGCAGCGCCTACCTGGTGCCGTTCACGTCGACCGCGTTTGCTGCCAACGGCAACGGCATCGCCACCACCCACGTCAACGTGCCGAACAACCCAGCGCTACAGGGTGTGGTGCTGACGAGTCAGGTCGCGGCGCTCGATCCGGGCCTCAACCAGCTCGGCCTGCAGTTCTCGGACGCGCTGGTGACGACGCTGCGCCACTGGTGAGCGCGACGCGAACTCAGCCGCGGCGCCGGCCAGCCGGTCGCGCCGCGGCTGGTTTCGTTCTGGCGCGCACCGGCTTCGCTTTGGCAGTCGGCGCCTTCGCTTTCGCCTTGCCCGCCTTGCCCGCCTTGCCGGCGATCAAGTCATGGCTGATCTGCAGCAACCGCTCGAGTTCGCCCTCGCTCTGCAGGGCGCTGTCTTCGACGGTGATCCAACCGTGCTTGCCGACGTACTTCGCAATCCGGAAGCCGGGCCGCGTGATCAGGATCGCCTGCAGGTCGAGGCCGACCTTCATGCCGACGCACCACACGCCACCCTCTTCCCCACAGCCGGCGAAGATCTTGCCGCCGACATAGAAGTGCGGCTCGCCGCCGAGGCGCGACGACTCCTCGGTGTCTGGCAAGGCGAGGCAGAACCGGCGCACACGCTCGAGCAGACGCGATGCTGGCATGCACCAAGCCTGCGCACTTCGGCCACCGACGGCAAGTGGGTGTGATGGCGCGCGCTGGTTACCTTCGTGATCCCGCCACCCGCCCATGACGAACTTCCACGAACGCTTCCAGGTTGCCCCCGGCAAGAAACTGCGCCTGCGCGACATCGACCCACGCACGACGCCCGGCTTCGACGGCGACAAGGAAGCGGGCCGCGCCCGCACCGCGCTGCGCAACGCGCGCCTCGAAGAACTGCAGGACCTTCTCTACGCGAACGGCACTCGTCGCCTGCTCGTCGTGTTGCAGGCGATGGACGCCGGCGGCAAGGACGGGACCATCCGCAACGTCTTCGACGGGGTGAACCCGCAGGGCGTCAAGGTCACGTGCTTCAAACAACCCACGGGCAAGGAACTGGCGCACGACTTCCTGTGGCGCTGCCATCCGTGCACGCCCGCGGCCGGCGAGATCGCGATCTGGAACCGCAGCCACTACGAGGACGTGCTGGTCGCGCGCGTGCACGACCTCGTCAACGAGGACTGCTGGCGGCGGCGCTACGAACACATCGTCGCCTTCGAATCGATGCTGGCCGACGAGGGCACGACGATCGTGAAGTTCTTCCTGCACATCTCCAAGGACGAGCAGCGGCAACGCCTGCAAGAACGCATCGACGACCCGAAGAAGCGCTGGAAGTGGAGCTCGCGCGACTTGGACGAACGGGCGCATTGGGACGACTACCAGGCCGCCTACGAAGAAGCGCTGGCGGCGACCAGCACCAAGAAAGCGCCGTGGTTCGTCGTGCCGGCCGATCGCAACTGGTTCCGCGACCTCGTCGTCAGCGAAGTCCTGGTGGCCATCCTGCAAGCCATGGACCTGCGCCTGCCGCCGGTCGATTCGAGCATCGATGGCCTGCGCGTGACCTGACGCCGGCGCTCCCGCCTGCTATCCTCCTCCGCCGCATGCTGCGCCTGCCCGTCCTTCTCGCCCTGCTCGCCGTGATGGCCGACGACCCGATCAAGGTCGGCTTCGCCACGCTCGCCAGCTTCGAGTTCAAGGACGGCATGACGTTGCCGAAGGAAGTCACCGACCTCGACGAGAAGCTCGTGACGATCCGCGGCTTCATGCAGCGCGAAGTGCCCGGCGGCGGTCCGGTGAACCAGTTCATGCTGGTCAACGAGAGCTGCGGCTGCAACGGCACGCCCAAACTCCCCGAAGTCGTGTTCTGCACCTTGCCGGACGGCGTGACGGTGGACATCAAGGTCAGCGTCGCCACCGTCACCGGCAAACTCTTCGTCGGTGAAGTGAAGGAAGACGGCGTCGTCGTGATGCTCTACCAGATGGACGCCGACTCGGTGCAGTGAGAGTGCATGCTGTGAAGATCCTTCTGCTCTTGGCGGTTGCCGTTCCGGCGATCGCTTTCTGGCCGTCCTCCCAAGACCCTGCCACCACCGACTGGGCGAAAGAAGTCGAACGCGCGTGCACCTCGCAGCGGTACGGCATGCGCCTCGCCGCCGGTCGCAAGGTCGCCAAGGGCGGCGCCTTCGCGGTCGATGCGATCCGCGCCTACGCCACCACCAAGGGGCTCGCGGCGGTCCCCGCATCGCTGGTCGATGCGGTTGCCGACGAAGGCACTGAGGAGCCAGCCGTCGTGCAGTTGCTGCGCGACTGGTCGATGCAACGCGACTTCTACTGGCGCGCCAACGCGATGCGCGGCCTCGCCCTTCGCGCCGAACGGCTCACCGGCGAATCGGCCAAGGGCCTGCGCGAGCTGTTCGTCTCGTTCCACGACGACGCCGCGTGGCTGATGCGCACCAGCGCGCGCTTCGGGTCGTCCGTGCTCGGCGACGACAAGGCACTCGCGCTGGCGGCGCCGGAATCGGATCCGCGGGCCATCGTGCGGCTGACGGCGCAGAAGCTGCTGGCCGGCAAACCAGCCCCCCTGCAACCGCTGCTCGACGCACTCGCCGACGAACGCACGTTCCAGGGCGATCCTTGGGGCGCGCGGCTCGGCGATGAAGCGCACAAGGCGCTGAAGGCCTGGCTCGGCGACGCGCATCCGCTGGCCAACGGCGGCTCGTTCCCCGATGTCCCCACCGGCATCGCGGCGCTGCTCGGGCCCCTGCGTACGAAGAGCGGCCAGGACCTGAAGGCTCCGCTCGCGCGCCGCGACGCCGCGGTGGAGTTCGCGGGCGGCATCGAAGTGCTGTCGTGCAAACACGGCGACTTCTTCCTGCAGTGGACCGCGACCGGCGAATTGCATTTCGGCATCGACGCGACGAAGAGCCTGGCCTTGCCGGCCTCGAAGTGGGACGCGTTGTCGAAGGAATGCACGCAGCTCGCCCTCGACGGCGTGCTCGGTGACGTGGTCTGCGACAGCATGCGCTTGCGCTGGTCGAAGCCGAACTTGCACGCCAAGGTGGCGCCGGCGAGCCTGCCGCCAGCCGTCACGAACTGGCTCAAGACGTTCGCGCAGGCGATCGAAGAAGCCGGAGAACTCCGTCTCGCCGCAGCTTTGCGCGCGGGGCTCGAACAATTTGCAGCGCGCTGACCCGGAGACCCCCTCAGGATGTGTGGCATCATCGCCGTATTGCGTCGCCAGAGCCGGCGCGCCCCGCCGTCCGTCGACGCTCTCGTCACCGCGCTGGCGGCGGCGGAGCGCGCGCTCGAAGCGGGCTTCGACACCGCCCACCTGACCCAGGCCGCCGATGCACTCGCCGATCTCGACCGCTTGCTGAAGGGCGTGCCCGGCCTGTGGACGTTGTTGCGGCTGCCCGAGATCGCCGACGACATCGCGGCGCGCACGACGCGCATGCACACGCGCCTGGCCACCTTCGAAGCCTCGCTCGATGCCGGCGCCGTCACCGACCAGCCCGACCCTGCCCTCGAACTGCGCAACCAGGCGATCGTGCGAATGAAGGACGCCCTGTGGGCGATCCGCCGCGACCGGCTGCCGCACACCGCCGCCGTGCGCGAACTCGCCGCGGGATCGGTGCCCCACGCCGCGGCCGCGGCCGCCTTCTCGAGTCTGCAGATCGCGCTCGGCGCGCTCGACCGCCTCGAAGTGCGCGGTCGCGATTCCGCCGGCTTGTCGGCGCTGGTGAGCGGCCTCGACGCCGCCGATCCGACCATCCGGACGCTGCTGGCCGAACGCAGTGGCGACCCGTTGTTCCAGGATGGTTCGGTGCGCGCCACCGACGGCTGCCTGAACTTTGTGTGGAAGCACTCCGCCGAGATCGGCGAGCTCGGCGACAACGTGAAGGCGCTGCGGGCGTCGATCCGCGGCGACCGGTTGCTGCAGCACGTGCTGCGCATGCCGACCGCGGAAGCGTTGGTGCTCGGCCACACGCGCTGGGCCAGCGTCGGCATCATCAGCGAGCCGAACGCGCACCCGCTCAACCACGAGGAACTCGCCGACGCCGGCGGTCCGTACGTGATCGGCGCGCTCAACGGCGACGTCGACAACCACCACGAACTGGTCACCCAGCAGGGCCTGCGCCTGCACGAAGCGATCACCACCGACGCCAAGGTGATTCCGACGCTGGTGTCGCGCCGCATGCGTGACGGCCACGGCCTCGCCGAAGCGTTCCGCCGCACGGTGGCGACGTTCGAGGGCTCGGTCGCGATCGCCGCTGCCACCAGCCGCGAACCGCTGCGCCTCGCACTCGCTTTGCGCGGCTCCGGCCAGGCGCTCTACATCGGCACGTCCGAGGACACGTTCGTCGTCGCCAGCGAACCGTACGGTGTGATCGAGGAATGCGACCGCTACCTGCGCATGGACGGCGAGACGCCGGGCAATCCGCAGAACGCCGCCGCGTCGCGCGGCCAGGTCGTCGTGCTCGAACAGAAGTCGGCGGGCGAGCTCGGCGGCATCACCCGCCTCGCCTACGACGGCACCGTGCTGCCGCTCGTCGACAAGAACCTGGCGCGCGCCGCCGTGACGACGCGCGACATCGATCGCGGCGACTTCCGCCACTTCCTGCTGAAGGAGATCGGCGAAGCGCCGACGTCGCTGCAGAAGACGCTGCGCGGTCGCATCGTGCAGAAGGACGGCAAACTGCGCGTGGCGCTGCCGCCGGCGTCGTTGCCGACCGCGGTGGTCCAGGCGCTGCAGAACGGCAGCACCAAGCGCATCCTGGTGATCGGCCAGGGCACCGCCGCCGTCGCCGGCCAGGCGATCGCCGGAGCGCTGACCGACGCCCTCGCGCGCACCACGCTCAGCGTGCAGGCGCTGCCCGCCACCGAGCTCAGCGGTTTCAGCATGCGCGACGACATGCACGACACGCTGATCATTGCCGTGTCGCAGTCGGGCACCACCACCGACACCAACCGCACCGTCGATCTCGTGCGCCAACGTGGCGCCGCCGTCGTTGCGATCGTGAACCGCCGCGGCAGCGATCTCACCGACAAGGCCGACGGCGTGCTCTACACGAGCGACGGCCGCGACATCGAGATGAGCGTCGCCAGCACGAAGGCGTTCTATGCGCAATGCGCCGCCGGCCAGCTGCTGGCGTTGGCGCTCGCCCGCGCCGCCGGCGTGCACGACGACCGGGCCGAGCACGAACTGCTGCAAGCGCTGCTCGACCTGCCCACCGCGATGCGCGCCGTGCTGCAGCAGGACGACGCGATCGCCGAGATCGCGCGCCGCCTGGCGCCACAACGCCGCTACTGGGCGCTGGTCGGCAACGGCAAGAACCGCGTCGCCGCCGCCGAGATCCGGATCAAGCTCAGCGAGCTCTGCTACAAGTCGATCGCCTGCGACGCGACCGAAGACAAGAAGCACATCGACCTGTCGTCGGAGCCGATGATCCTGTGCTGCGCCGCCGGGCTCACCGGCTCGACCGCCGACGACGTCGCCAAGGAAGTGGCGATCTACAAGGCGCACAAGGCGTGCCCGATCGTGATCGCCACCGCCGGCGAAGCGCGCTTCGGCGCCGCCGCCGCGACGATCTTCGTGCCGACCGTGCACGCGTCGCTCGCCTACGTGCTGAGCACGATGGCTGGACACCTGTTCGGCTACCGGTGCGCGCTCGCCATCGATCAGCTCGCGCTGCCGCTGCGCAGGATGCGCGGCGCGATCGAGGCGACGTTCGCCGAAGGCCGTTTGCAGGCCGACGTGCTGGGCGCGCTGCGGCCGCACCTGCAAACGGGCTGGATCGAGTTCCGCAAGGACCTGCTGCTTGGTCGCTACGACGGCACGCTCGAAGCGCGCACCGCCGCGCGGCTGGTCTCGCTGTGCAACTACGCGCTCGGCTTCGTGCCGCTCGACGTGTTCGCGGTGGAGTTCGGCGAACCGGGGGCGCCTGGCATCGTGGTCGACCGGCTCACCGAAGAACTCACGCTCGCGATCGACCAGCTGACGCGTCCGGTCGATGCGATCAAGCACCAGGCGAAGACGGTGACGGTGGGCATTTCGCGCACCGACGAAGCGCTGCTGACGGCGCCGCTGGTGCGCGCCGTTCTCGCCGCCGGCGCGCCGCGCGATCGGCTCGGCTACCGCGACCTGCGCGCGCTGGTCAGTCTCGATCCGGCCGTCGTCGAAGTGCTCGGCAGCACGCGGTATCGCATCGACGGCGACCTCGAACAGGGCAACGCGCGGATCCACGTGATCGACCAGCGCGGTGTGGCGTTGACGCTGCGGTCACGCACGGCGGGCAATCCGACGCTGCGCGGCACCAAGCACCTGGTGGCGATGGAACGGCTGTGTCTGGTGGCGAAGGGGCGCAGCGACGACCGCACGGTGGTAATGGTGCCGGAGGTCGAGCAGAACCGCGCGGTCGGGATCACGCTGCTGCACGTGCGCTTCCACGGGCAGCTCGACGCGGCGACGTTGCGTGGGGTGCTCGGCGGTTATCGCAATCGGTATGCGGCGTTGGCCGATGCGGTGACGGAGACCGAGCCGGTGTTCGACGAAGGGCTGCTGGCGGCAATGCCGGTTGTGGATCTGCTGTGCGAACCGATCAACGCGCTCGCGGATCGGTGGCGGCAGGGAACACTCCAGCGGGGATAGAGAGGCCGCACTCGGGCGCAGGCCGAATCACTCCCCAACGTGAGTTGGGTGCGTTGTCAGCGGGCTTCCAATTCGGCGCTGGCGCCAGCACCATCGACCTCAACTACCGCGAACCCGCGTCGCGTTCCGTCAGTTGGAGAAGATGCGCACCTCGCGCGCCGACGTGCGAATGCGCAACCCGTCGAACACACCGGCCTGGAAGTAAGCCGGTCGCCCCAGCGCCGAGGGAGTCGCCAGCGCCGGCGTAAACGTCGTCGACCAACTGCCGCTGCCATCGAGCCAGAAGTACTGCGCCGAGTCGAGCGGCACCGTCACCTCGCCGACCGCGGCGGGCAGATCGAGGAAGTTCGTGCCGACACCGTTGGCGGCATCGACGATCCAGGTGGCGGGCGGAATGGCGAGGGTGATGGCGAACGCAATCCCAACCATGCAGGAATCCGGGGGAGACGGGCTCAACATGGTAGCGCCGGCGTGCCGACGTGGGCCGAACGCGCGCCGCTCAGCGACCCTCGAGCAGGAACGCGCCCCAGGTCGCCACCAGCGGTTCGCCGTGCTGACGCCGGTCGTGCGCCAACCGTTCGAGCTGGGCCGCCCGCAGCGCCGCCGCCGGCGTCGCCTTCTCCTGCCACAGCACGCGATAGAACGTCGCCATCAGGTCCGCGGTCGCCGCATCGTCGACACGCCACGCAGTCGTCAGCGAACGCCGCGCTCCGGCGAGCCGCAGCGCGCGTCGAATGCCAACCAACGAGTCGCCAGCACTCGGGGTCCCGAGGCCGGTTTCGCATGCCGACAGCACCACCAGTTCGCAGCGATGCAGATCGAGCCACGCAATCTCGTCGGCTGTCAACACACCATCGTCGTCCTTGCTTGCACTGCCGCCGTTGGCGGTCGCGAACGCGAGGCCGGCCGGTTGCCGCAGTTCGTTGCCCGCCTGCCGCTGCATGGCCGTGCCGCGCGCCTGCATGCCGAACTTGCGCCGCACACTCGCATCGCCGCCGGTCAGCGCCGTGGTGGAGCCGGCGTAGAAACCGTGCGTGGCAATGTGCAAGAACGACGCCTGCGGCGCTTCGGTCTGGAAGCGCGTCGTCGTCGCCGCACCACCGTGCAACTGCGCGATCGTGGCCTTGTCGCCGTGGGCTGCGCTGAACGCCCGCACCACCGCATCCAACTCGCGGCGACTGTGCTGCAACGGAGCGAAGCCGCGCCGTTCGCCAGCCACGCCTCCGCCACTCGCGACGCCATAGTCGACGTCGCCGACAGCGCAGAGTTGCGCACTCGCGGCCGACACCGGAGTCGACGACGGCGCCAACAGCTCGGCCCCGCTAGCCACATGCGAGAACTCGTACTTCTCGACCAGGAAGGTGCCATCGGCGCTGCGCAGCGTCGCGAACGGCAACGTCGCGAGTGCTCCGTCGAGGCACAGCGTGACGCGCACGCGATCGCCAACGTGCGCCGCCACCGGCGTCCACACCAGATCGGTCAACCGACGCGCCGCCTGCTCGGCAAGACGCGCCGCAACGGCACCGGCCGGCCGCACCGAACGCGCCGAGAGTTCCTGGTGCGCGACCAGGGCTTGCAGCACCGGTGCTGCAAGACCGAGTTCCACCATGTGGGTCTTGCCGCCAGCCACGACGAAGGCGCACAAGCGCGCCGCTTCGCGCTCCCAATCGTCGAAGACGATGTAGTCGACGAACGCTTCGTCGGCGCCAAGCGCCGCGCGCAACGCCGCCGGCGTCGGTGCCACCCAACCGCGATCGAGTTCGAGCAGCCGTTCGTCGAGTTGCTGGCGACGCGCCGTGAAGGCCGTGCGGTCGAGCTTCGCCGCGTTCGGCGAGCGCATCTCCCCGCACAGCTTGGCCAGTTCGGCTTGCAACTCCGGGCCACTGCCGACTTGTCCACGCAACCAACGCAGCTCCTGGAACAGGCCGCGCGCAACGATGCCCTTCCAGGCGAGCGTGGCACGCAAACCGACGTCGGCATCGACGCCATCGCGCAGCGCCGCCAGCAACAATAAGTCGAGGGCAACGCGCGCACCGGCGGCGTAGTCCATGCGTTCGGCGTCCGACAGAGTCGGCAAACACGCATGCAGCAACCGCGGCAAGTCGTCCAGGTTCTGTTGCAGCAAGGGTAACGCCGGTTCGATCTCACCGCGCCGAAGATGGCAGACGGCCAACGTTGTGCGCGTCGTCAGACGGTCCGGAGTCATCGTCTCCACGTTGGCGGCGAACCACGGCAAAGCAGCGGTGGCATGCTCTACGGCCGCGTCGAGTTCCCCGGTGCCGAGTTCGATCTGCGCGAGGTTCGACAACGCGCAACTGGAGTTGGGATGATCTTTGCCGACCAGGCGAATGCAGGCTGCGACGGCGCGGCGCGCCAAAACGAGTTGTCGCTCGGGTCCAGCAAACATGACCGCCAACTGCGTGGCCAGGCTCGCAAAGTTGGCATCGGTGAACTCGACGTCTGCGAACACCAGAGCCTCTTCGCCAAGCCGTTGTGCGTCCTCGCGACCGAGCGCCAGGGCCAGCGTCGCGCGAGTGCCCAAGATGAAGCCGCGCGCCGCGGCCGGCAGACCCGCATCGGGCAAGTCGGCGGCGACAGCATCGAGCAGGCGCATGCCCTCTTCGAACTGCAGCATCCGGCAGAGCAAGTGGCCGAGTTCGAACCGCTCCTGCAGGACTTCAGCAGGTTTGGCGCCACGCTTCTTCTCGACGTATTCGAGGCTCCGCCGCGCTCGCGGCAGCGCGTCGGCGTAGCGCCCCAGCTGGATGCAACGACTGACGAACTCGACGCGAATGGTCTGCGTCGCCGCGTGCGCCGGGTAGTGCTTCTCCAGGCGATCGAGCAGATCCTGCAGTGCGGCGACAGCGCCGCGTTCGTCGCCAGAATTGCCGCGGGAGCTGTACAGATTCTGCAGCGCGAGCAACGTGTGCTGGTCGACGGGGCCGAGCAGGCGTTCGCGTAGCGCGAGACAACGTTCGTAACACGGCACCGCTTCGGCATGGCGGCGGTCGTTGGCGCGGCAAGCGCCGACCACGAGCAACGCATCGGCCAGCGCCGTCGACCCGTCCGGGTCCACCTTCTCAAAGATCGATGCCGCGCGCAGAGACATCGTCTCGGCGTCGCGCATCTCGCCGCGCCCAAAGCGCAATCGCGCCAACGCCTGGACCGCAGCACCAGTGGCGCGCGCCTCGGGTCCGTGCTCCCGTTCGGCAGCAGCGACCGCGGCTTCGGCCTGCTGCACCTGTTCGGCGGTAGGAGCCGTCGATGGTCGCCCGACGGTGGTCTGCGCCGGCGCCACCGCCACCAGCATGACGGCCATGCTTCCACACAGGAGGGTCGTCGCACGAGAGGAGCTCGTCATGGTCGAGTCACTTCACCGTAGGCTTGTGGCGAGACGAAGAGGATCCAGAATGCGGAGGGGCCGCAACCGAACTGCGATGCATGGCCACGACCGAGATTGTGCACGCCAAGCCATTCTCTACCCCGTTCGACTGGGACAAAGATGACCACCCACCCGCAGATCCAATGCCCAGAATGCGCGCGGTCGATGCGCATCAAGGACGACGGCCAAACCCGTTCGAAGCAGGCCGATCGTCGTGGCGACATGCCTGTGTCGCCAGAGCGACAGCCGCCCGCGCACTTCCGCTCGCGAGTGAGCGAAGCAGCGCGCGGAACTTCTCCAGTGCACGAGCTCGCCAGGGCAAGCGACCACGCCGTTGTTCGCGATCGCTCGATTTTCACACACATTTTCCGCCTTCACGCACCACCGATGTCTCGGCTCTGCGTTCGGCAGCGTCGGTCCGCGGAGGCACATGCATTGCCCAACGAGCGCAATGCTCCCTCTTCGCCTCTTCGTGCACTCGCTGCGCGCGTGCGTCCTGCTCGCCGCCCTCGCCAACGCCAACGCATTCGCCCAAGCGGCGGCGGCGTCTGGCTCTGGCGCCGCACCACTGCGTGACTTCACCTTCCCGACCTTCGCGAACGGCGATGGCCGCCAAAAGCTGTCGGAGTTCCACGGCCAACCGCTGCTCGTCGTCACCTTCGCCGACGTGTGGGGCCAGACTGCCGGCATCGACCGCGCAATGAAGTTGCTCGAACGCTACGGCAAGGGCGGTTTGCAGGTCGTTCTCGCGCACACCACGTCAGGCGGCACGTTCGCCGACGGCGCCGGCAACGTCGATCCTGCGGCTTGGGCGATGCGCCGTTACCCGGGCTGCAATTCGCGCCTGTGCGGCGACCTCACCCACACGCCGTGGAATTGGTCGGGTCTCGGCATGCCTCCGTACTGGGCGGTGATCGGCCCCGATGGCACAGCTTTCGGCACTGGATCGTTCGAGAAGGGGGCGAAAGAACTCGATGCGGCGACCCACAAGGCGATGGAGCAATTCGAAGCGGGCTGGGGCACCGCCGATGAAGCTGCGCTGCGCAAGCTGCTCCACCACAAAGGCGACTTGCTCGCGGCGCGCGCGAAGGCGACGGGATCACTCAGCGCCGAAGTGGACGCCGTGTGGAAACGCCGCCTCGCGAGTGCCGAGTGGTTGCTCACCGACGGTCAGTGGCTGCGCGCCAAAGCCGAGTTCGATGCGCTCGCTCTCGCCGCCGCTGCCGTTCCCGAATGGAAGGAGTCGCTGGCAACGATGTCGAAGGCATTGCTCGACGCGACGAGCACCCAGGAACTCGACCTCGACGCCAAACTGCAAACGCTGGTGAAGCCGCTGCAATCGAAGAGCCCCGCCAAGGATCTTCCGAAGCGCCTGCGCGACTTCGCCAAGAAGCACGAAGGTGCCGCGGTGGCCAAGCGCGCCGAGCGCCTCGCGGCCCTTGCCGAACAGGCCCTCGCGATCAGGTAGTCGACGTTCGTATCGAGCCCCCCCAGCGTGGCGATGCGATTGCTGCCCCCTGTATCCGGCGAGGATCGGGGGCACTCGCGCGAGCGGGCAACAACGGATACCGGTGATTCTCGTCGCCGGTATCACCGACGCCACGGGCGTCGCCAACCTGCTGAAGGTGCTGCCGCCGATCACGGGCGACGCTGCTTCTGAAGCTCCGGCCCCGGCGCGCCACGCACGCACAACGCAGCCAAGCCCCAGGCTGCAACTGTGCACAGAGGCTCGCGTGATACGCTCCGCGCGTGCAAGCGGACGCCGACGCGGATGCCAACGAACAACTGCTGAGCAGTGCCCTGCAATTGCTGGAGCAGGGCGGCGAGGCGGCATTGCAGGAGTTCCTCGCCAAACATCCGACGCAAGCCGAGACGATCCGCGCCGGCATCGAACAATTGCGCCGCATGGGCATCCTGGCGCCGCCGCCGGCAGCAGCGCCGGAGTGCACGCAGTACGGAGAGTTCCGCATCCTACGCCGCATCGCGACCGGCGGCATGGGCGTCGTCTACGCCGCCGAACAGACCAGCCTGCAGCGCACCGTGGCGCTCAAGGTCGTGCGGCCCGAGTTCCTGCTGCTGAAGAGCGCCCGCGAACGCTTCCAACGCGAAATCGAGGCCATCGCGCGATTGCAGCATCCAGGGATCGTGCCGATCCTGGCGGTCGGCAACGAAGGCGCGCAACCGTGGTTTGCGATGGAGTACGTCGATGGCCTGACGCTCGACGATTGCATCGAACGACTGCGCGGCAAAGACCCCGCGCGCCTCGACGGCAATGCGTTGCGAACCGGCGAGGACGGTGCGGCCAATGCGACTTCGAGCCAATCCAACGTGTTCGCGGGCCAATACTGGGAGTCCTGCGTGCGGCTGGTGGCGCAAGTCGCCAACACGATGATCTACGTGCACGAACGTGGCATCGTGCATCGCGACCTCAAGCCCTCCAACGTCGTCGTCGATCGCCAGGGTCGCGCGATGCTGCTCGACTTCGGTCTCGCCTACGTTCGCGATCTGCATCGCATGACCGTCGAGCAGACGCCGCTCGGCTCGCCGGCCTACGTGTCGCCGGAGCAGATCCGCGGCGAAGTGATCGACGAGCGCGTCGACGTCTATGGGCTCGGCGTGACGCTGTACGAGCTGCTGACGATGCAGCTGCCGTTCACCGGCGGCTCGGCGGAAGCGGTGCAGAATGCGATCCTGGCCGGCAACGCCAAGCGCTTGCACCACGGCAACCGGGCCGTGCCCCGCGACCTCGAAGTCGTGTGTGCGGTGGCGATGGATCGCGACCGAGCTCGTCGCTACCGCACGATGGCGGACTTCGCCGCCGACCTCGACGCCGTGCTGTCGCGGCGGCCCATCCTGGCGCGGCCCATCGGCCCCAGCCTGCGCCTGCTCCGCTGGGGCCAACGCCATCCCGGATGGGCAGTGGCCATCAGCGCGATGCTGGCCGTCGCCATGCTGTTCCCGCTCGTGCTCTGGCGACTGCAGGCAGAAGCCAACACCCAGTTGGCAGCGGTCAACAGCGACCTGAAGACGGCCACGTTCCAGCTTCGCGAAGCACATGGACGCTCGCTCGCTTCTGCCGCCGAAGCGCGGCGACAGTCCACTCGCCTGCATGTCGCCGAAGCCAATCGCCGGCAGGACGACGGCGATCACCTCGGCGCGTTGTCGCCCCTCGTCGCAGCTCTGCTCACCAGCCCCGACCAGGCTGCCGAACACACGACGCGCCTCGCGGTCGCCCTGCGCACGTCGCCCGAAGTGGTCCACCATTGGACGCTGCCCTCGTGGCACGATCGTCGCGACGCGGCGCTCTCCTATCCGGGCCACGTCTACAGCGCGGACTGGAGCCCGGACGGCAAGTGGATCGCGTGTGCCACGGGCGGCCCGCGCCTCCATTTGTGGGAAGTCGCGACCGGCGTCGATCACGGCCCGGAGTTCGACGAAGAGGGTGTCGAGTACGTGCGCTGGAACCAGGACGGCTCGCGACTGCTGACCGGCACGGGCAAGAACACGTTGTCGATGTGGGACACGACCACGCGCAAAGCCCTGTTCCGCGACTTGCGGCACGATCTCAACGGATCGTCACCGTCGACGTTCGCGGCGCCGGTCATGGACGCGGCCGGCAAACGCATCGTGGTTTTCACCCGCAATACCGGCGCCGCGATGATCCTGCCCGACGAGAACCTGCGTCGCCTGCCGTTGGCGACCAGCGGCCGCCCGACGGCACTCGCGATGACGCCCGACGAGTCGCTGCTCGCGGTCGGCAAGGCCGATGGCAGCATCGCCTTCCACGACGGGAAGCGTTGGCTGCCACACGAGTGCAAGGTCACCGGCGCGTTGCGCGTCATGTGCTTCAGCCCGAACGGGCAGCGCCTGGCCGTCATCGCCGGCCCCCGCACGTTCAGCCTCTGGGACCTGACGCACTCGCCGCCCAAGCAGCTGGGCGAGCCGATCCAGCACGATGCCTACACGTACACGCTGCAATGGACCCCGGACTCGAGCGGCGTGGTCTCGGGTGCCTACGGCGCCCGCAGCGCGATCATGTTCCGGGCGGACTCGGGGCAGGTTCGTTGGATTGCCCCGCAGGCGCCGGGCGCCTTGTCGGCACAGACGAGTCCCGATGGCCGGCGCATCCTGACCGCGGGCTTCGACAATTCGGCGCGTCTCTACTCTGCCGAGACCGGCGAGCCGGACGGCCCGCCGCTGCACCACGCCGGGTACGTCGGCGTCGCACGCTTCGCACCTGACGGTCTCAGCATCTTCACCGGGTCCTGTGACGGCACCGCCCGGGTCTGGCGCTTGCCCGAACCACCGGCTGCCCCGCCCGACATCGCCAACAGCAAGATCAGCCAGGGCGGCCGCTTTCTCGCCCGCCGCGACCCGAAGGCAGGCAGCGTCAGCACCATTTCCGTCTACGACATGGCCGATGGCCGGCTCGTCGGGAGCACGGGACCAGGACAATGCGGCGGTCTCTCGGACACTGGTCGCATCCTGATGTGGGACGGCAGCGATGGATTCGTGCTGCAGGAGTTCACGAGCACGCAGGAAGCGCGCACGGTTTCGAGATTCAGATACGCATACAATCAAGCCCCGGTGAGCGTGCGCGAAGTGGAGCTGACGCCCGACGCGCAGCGCGTCGTCGTCACGTCGGATCGAAAGCTGTGGACGGTGTTCGACATGAGCACGCCGGAAGCGCGGCAGCTCGGCACCTTCACGCTGCCGAACGCGGGCTCGCCGATCACGTTCAGCAGCGACGGCCGCCTGTTCGCTGCCGTGTGCCGGCGTTCCGATCAGGAACGCGGCTCCAGGGTCTGCATCCAGGATCTCGTCACCATGCAGCCGGTCGGCGAATTGACGACGCTGCAGACGACGGTGCATCTGGAGTTCAGTCCCGATGGCCAGACGCTGGCCTGCGGCGGTGCGACGCCGGGGTTTCTGGGCGGAGCGGTGCGCATCCATCGCTGTGCCGATGGCCAACCGACGACGCCATACATGGCCCATCGCGGCAATCTCGAAGACCTCGAGTTCAGTCCCGACGGGCGCTTGCTGGCGACGGGCAGCCGCGACTCGGTTGCACGCTTGTGGAACGTCGCCACCGGCGAACTGGCGGCGCCCGAGATGATGCATCCGCGCCACGTCGCCCATCTGAGTTTCAGTCGCGACGGCACCCGCCTCGTCACCACGACATCGATTCGTCCCGCGCTCCGCGTGTGGCTCGTCGCCACCGGCGAAGCGATGACGCCGCCACTGCAGCTGAGCCGCGGCACCTGGCTGTCCCGCTTCACCGACAGCGGCGATGCGCTCGTCACCGCCGGCGACGTGTTCATGCGCTGGCCGCTGACCGACGAAGGCCGCAGCGCCGCCGATCTCGTGCAGGAAGCCGAGTTCCGTTGTGCGCGCCGGCACGATCCATTGACCGGGGAGCGGCCGATCCCACGCACCGAACTGCAGACCACGCACG
>SXPB01000061.1 GCA_005776475.1 Planctomycetia bacterium | reverse complement strand
GGTGGCCGTTGAGCGTGAACGGCTTGTAGAGCCGCGACATCACCTCCTGCGCGCGCTCGCTCTCGACGCCGCAGACGATGCGGTCGGGCTTCATGAAGTCCTCGATCGCCGCCCCTTCCTTCAAGAACTCGGGGTTGCTGGCGATGTCGAACGGAATCTTGGCGCCGCGCTTCGCCAGCGCCGCGGCCAGCTCCCGCTTGACCTTCTCGGCGGTGCCCACCGGCACCGTGCTCTTGGTGATCACGACGACGTAGTCGGTGATCGCCTCACCGATCTCGCGCGCGACGGCCAGCACGTAGCGCAGGTCGGCGCTGCCGTCCTCGCCAGGGGGCGTGCCCACGGCGATGAACGCGGCTTCGGCACCGACGATCGCTTCCTTCAGGTTCGTCGTGAACTTCAGGCGACCCGACTGGGTGTTGCGCTCGACGATGGCTTCGAGACCCGGCTCGTAGATGGGCAGGATGCCCTTCTGCAAGTTCTGGATCTTCTGGGCGTTGACGTCCACGCACGTGACGGTCATGCCCACGTCCGCAAGACACGAACCGGTGACGAGGCCTACGTATCCGGTACCGACTACAGCGATCTTCATGACGAAGCGAGTTGCTGGTTGTGTTCCGCACGCGCGGCGACGATGCCCGGCGTGCATCGGCACTTCGCCGGGCTGCCGGCGAGCCGATTCGTTACCCTGGATGCCGACGGGACGAGATCCGCAGACAGACCAGGAGGGGCGAAGGTTCTAGCCGACGATCGTGAAGTCAGCCACTCGGTTCAGCCAACCTTGGGGGTGGCCACCGTCCGCACCCCTGAAGCCACCATCGCAAGGCGCCTTCCCGACCACCGTCGCTCCCGTCGAAGTCGACGAGACGCGGGCCCATCTCGTCCCTATCATGCCGGCCCCTATGTCCGAACCCCGTTCGTGGCGCGTGGCCGTCGTTGGCTCCGGCCCCTCAGCGTTCTACACCGCCGAAGCCCTCCTCAAAGCGGACCCGGCCGTCGCGGTCGACCTGTTTGATCGCCTGCCCGTGCCGTTCGGCCTCGTGCGCGGCGGTGTCGCTCCGGACCACCAGAACATCAAGGGCGTGGTCAAGGTCTACAACAAGATCGCCGCCAACCCCGGCTTCCGCTTCTTCGGCAACGTGCGCATCGGCCGTGACTTGCAGGTGGCGGACCTCGCCGCCCACTACCACCAGATCGTCTACGCCTTCGGTTGTGAGAGCGACACCAAGCTCGGCGTCGCCGGCGAGGAACTGGCCGGCGTCTACGCCGCCACCGACTTCGTCGGCTGGTACAACGGCCACCCCGACCATCGCCAGCATCGCTTCGACCTGCAGGAAGCGCGCAGCGTGGCACTGGTCGGCAACGGCAACGTGGCGATGGACGTCGCGCGCGTTCTCCTGGCATCGCCCGACCACCTGGCCCCGACCGACATCGCCGGCCACGCACTGGCGACACTGCGCACGAGCCAGGTCCGCGAGGTGATCCTGCTCGGCCGCCGTGGCCCGGCGCAGGCCGCGTTCTCGCCGAAGGAGATCGAAGAGATCAGCGAACTGCCCGACGTCGACGTCGTGGTGAGCGCCGCCGACGGCCACGTCGACCCGCTCAGCAAGGCCTGGCTCGAGAAGGAAGGCGCGCGCAGCCAGCAGCGCAACGCCGAGTTCCTGCAAGCCCAGGTCGCGCTCGGCGAGGGCCAGAAGCCAAAGAAGCTGCGCTGCCGCTTCCTGGTCGGCCCGACCGAACTGCACGGCGAGAGCGGGCGACTGCGCAGCGTGCGCGTGCAGCACATGGAACTGGTCGCCGACGCCGACGGCACGCCGCGGCCGAAAGCGACCGGCAAGACCGAAGACATCCGCGTCGATCTGCTGTTCAAGGCGATCGGCTACCGCGGCGTACCGTGCCCAGGCGTGCCGTTCGACGACAAGAAGGGCATCGTGCCCAACGTCGATGGCCGCGTGGTCGAGAAGGTCGGCGGCGCCGTTCGCCCCGGCCACTACACGGCGGGCTGGTGCAAACGCGGCCCGACCGGGCTGATCGGCACCAACAGCCTCGATGCCAAGGCGACTGTCGATGCGATGAAGGCCGATCGCGCCGCTGGTTCGATGCTCGCGCCGACGGCCACCGACGTGACCACGTTGCTGCGTGCGCGTGGCATCGACTCGGTGTCGTGGGCCGATTGGCAACGCCTCGATGCCTGGGAAGTGGCGCAAGGGCAGAAGGTCGGCAAGCTGCGCGAGAAGCTCGTTTCGATCGACGAGATGATGCAGCGCATCCGCGCTCTGCGCGGCTGACCACGCGGATCGAGCGGTGCATCGGCGGCAACGCACGGATACCGTCTGCGGATGCCGCCCGCGCTTGCTCTCTTCGCCGCCTGCCAACCGGGCCTTGAACCGTTCCTCGCCGAGGAACTGCGCGCCCTCGGCGCCACTCCGCAGGCCCAACGCGGCGGCGTCGCCTTCTCCGGCGACACGAAGTTGCTGCTGCGCGCCGGACTCTGGCTCGGCACTGCCAGCCACTTGCTGATCCGACTCACCAGGTTTCCGTGCCGCGCGCTTGGCGAACTCGAACGCAAGGCGCGCGATCTGCCGTGGTCGTCGTGGCTGCGGCCGCACGTGCCGATGGAAGTGCACGCGACAACGCGCAATTCGCGCATCTACCACACCGGAGCTGCCGCCGAGCGCATCACCAACGGGATCGCTGCGCACATGGGCCGCTCGCTGCGCGCTCCCGCCAAGGACGACGAAGTGTTCGCGACCGTGCACGTTCGCCTGCGCGACGACGAATGCACGATCTCGTTCGACGCGACGTGCGATCCGCTGCATCGGCGCGGCTACCGACTCGATGGCCGCAAGGCACCGCTGCGCGAAGACCTCGCGCACGCGCTCGTGCTCGCCAGTGGCTGGCGACCTGGGCAAGCGCTGCTCGATCCGTTCTGCGGCTCGGGCACGATTCCGATCGAAGCAGCAGCCCTTGCGCAAGGCCTGCCGCCCGGTCGCCTGCGCGCGCCGGCGCTGCAGCACCTCGCCGTGTTCGAACCCGAAGAATGGGAAGCGGTGCGGCAGGAACGGCGGCCGGCGACCCCTTCGCAGTTTCTGGCCGGCGATCGCGATTCGGGTGCCATGGTGGCGTCGCGCGCCAATGCCGAACGAGCCGGCGTCGCCGATGCGATCACCTGGCACGAAGGCGCGATCTCGACGCAACCGTGGCTGCAAGGTTCGGGAGCGCCGGCAGAAGGCGTCGTGGTTACCAATCCGCCATTTGGCCTGCGCGTGCAGAAAGCCGACGGCCTGCTGCCGCTCTACCAGACGCTGGGCCGTCGCATCGAAGGCCTCGGGGCGGGCTGGCGCGCCGCGATCCTCGCGCACGATGTGCGCTTGTGCCGCCGCACCGGCTTGCCGCTGAAGGCAGCGTTCACCAGCAAACACGGCGGCATCACCGTGACGGCGCTGGTCGGTTCGGCGGTCGCGGTGACAGAACGCAGCCCAAGCCAGAGCAACGCGGGCGACGACGAAGTCGACGACTGACGGGGGTTGCGCGCCCGCAGCACTCCTGCACCCTGCTGCCGCCCCTCCCTTCGGCAATGCTCTCTCCCATCCTGGCGCGCGTCCTGTGCGCCCTGCGGTTCCTCTCCCTGATTCCGGTGCAGGACGAAGCACGCGTCCTGTCCGCCTTCGACAAGGCCTTCACGCCGCCGCCCAAGGGCAAGGCGACGATCAACGAAAAGGCGGCGGCGCTGTCGGCGACCGCAGGCATCGACTCCGCCAAGCTCGCCGAGTTGCTGGTCGATGCATGGACCGCTGTTGCGGGTGAACAGACCGAAGTCGACAACCAACTCGAGACCGCGATGGACAAGGACCTCAACGCGCAATTCCTGCGGCAACTGGCCGAGGAGAACGGCGGCGAGTTCAAGCAGTTCTAGCTGGGCTGCAAGTGCGCGGCGGCATTCGCGGCAGGCAGCGGGTATTCCTTGTGGCGAGACCGAACATGCTCGCCTTCCACGCCTCGCTGTTCCCGTTCGCCATCGCCGCCACCCTCGCCACGCTGGCCCTGCCCGCCCAGTCGAAACTCGACGCCGCGAGCCGGCAGCAGAGCCACGCGCGCATGGTGACGACCCTTGCGGAGATCGCGGTGCGCGCGAAGCGCGACCACAAGTACCACGGCGACGCCGCCGCCAAAGAACTGTGGGAAGAGATGGCGAAGCTCGGCGACGCAGCTCCGTGGAAGCTGCGCCTCGACGGCGCGCTCGCCCACCTTCGCCTCGGCCAGACGCGCGAGGGCATCACCATCCTGCAAGCGGCACACGAAGCACTCGCCAAAGGCACGATCGAAGGCGACATCGGCGCCAAAAACGGCGTGCGCTTCTACCTCGGCATGGCCTGGTTGCGCCTCGCCGAGAGCGACAACTGCTGCGCGCGCAACACGCCCGAGAGCTGCATCCTGCCGCTGCAGGGTGGCGCCATCCACACCGTCACCGAAGGCTCGACCAAGGCGATCCCCTGGTTCCTCGAAGTGATCGCGAACACGCCGGCCGGCGACGACTGGAACCTGCGCGCGCGCTGGTTGCTCAACCTCGCCAACATGACGCTCGGCCAGTGGCCGGACGGCGTGCGCGAGGACCTGCGGCTGCCGGCGAACACCTACACGTCGTCGGTGCCGTTCCCGAAGTTCGCCAACGTCGCC
>SXPB01000060.1 GCA_005776475.1 Planctomycetia bacterium | reverse complement strand
CGCTACCAGCAGTACTTCGAACGCCAACCGCGCGGCGCCGGTGAGTTGATCGTGCGCCTGCCGATCCTGTGGCATCAGGAACTGCAGCGATGGCTGCCGCTGGAGACGGTGTTCCTCGGCCCCGATGTCGATGGCCTGGGCCACAACGCCGCCGAGTGGAGCACCAACTGCATCCTGTGCCACAACACCGGTCCGCGCCCCGGCCTGCTCGACGCCCACGATCCGGCGCGCCTCGCCCAGGGCAACGCGTTCGATTCGCACGTCGCCGAACTCGGCATCGCCTGCGAAGCGTGCCACGGTCCCGGCGCCGAGCATGCGGCCTCGGCGCAGAGCCCGTTCACGCGCTACGTGGGCACGCCGCACCACGCGTTCGAGCCGACGAAGCTCGACAAGGAACGTTCGGTCGCGATCTGTGGCCAGTGCCACGGCGCGCGGTTGCCGAAGTCGCCGAGGCTGGCGACGCAGTGGTTCACCGGTGGACCGACCTACCGGCCTGGCGACCTGCTGCATGAGCACGTGACGCCGATCCGGCGCGACACGCCGGTGCGCGGTGGCGATCCCGAGATGTTCGCGCTGCGGTTCTGGGGCGATGGCACGCCGCGGCTGACCGCGTACGAGTTCCAGGGCGTCACCGATTCGAAGTGCTACACGCAGGGCGAGCTGACCTGCCAAAGCTGCCACGCGATGCACGCCGGCGATCCGCGCGGCCAGCTGCGCCCCGACCTCGCCGGCAACGCGATGTGCACGCAGTGCCACGAGGCGATCGGTCGCGACGTGGCGGCGCACACGCACCACAAGGCCGACAGCTCCGGTTCGCAGTGCGTCGCGTGCCACATGCCCAAGGTCGTCTACGGCGTGATGGACATCCACCGCAGCCACCGCATCGACGTTCCCGATCCGGCGCGCGACGGCGAAGCGGGCCGGCCGAATGCGTGCACGCTGTGCCACGTCGACCAGAGCCTCGGCCAGGCGGCCTTGGCGATGCAGAAGTGGTGGGGGAACGAATACAAGGTGCCGACGCGTCGCTTCGACACCGCACCGCTGGCGATGCCCGACGTGGCGGCGAACCTGTTCGCGGGCGATGCCGCGGCGCGCGCGGTCGCGGCGAAGGCGTTCGGCGAACCGGGCATCACGTTCGGTCAGGACCATGCTGCGGCCGTGCGTTCGTGGCTCGCGGTGACGATGGGCGACGGCTATCCGAGCGTGCGCTACATGGCGCGGCGCAGCCTGCTGGCGCTCGAAGCGCGAGCGGATTGGGGGCTCGCCCAACGGGTGCAACGCGTCGACCATCTGGCGCCGACGGCGGTGCGGCGCGACGACGTGTTTGCACTGCTCGAAGCGATCGCTTCGACGGCGAAGGGCAAAGCGCCGCCACCGCCATCGACGGCGTTGCTCGGCGTCGACTTCCGGCTCGATGTGCCGGCGGTTGTGCGACTCACCGACCTGCAAGGCCGCAACCTCATCGCGATCGGCGAATGAACGAAGCTCCTCCCCGCACGGCGCTGCGCGCCGGTCTCTGGTTGCTCGCGGTGTCGCTGCCGCTCGGCCTCACACTCGAAGCGCTGCACGCGTGGAAGGTGCCGGTGTATCTCGGCAGCGCGCTGCGACGCGAGATGTGGACGCTGGCGCATGCGCACGGCAACCTGCTCGGCATCCTGTGCCTGGCGATCGCGGCGGTCGGCAAGCACCTCGCATTGGATGGCGCGCGGCGGCGGCGGTTGGAGCGGTGGCTTGCGGTCGGTGCTTGGACGATGCCACTCGGCTTCTTGCTGGGGGGCGTGGGCAATCGCGAAGGCGATCCGTCGCTCGGCATCGTGCTCGTGCCGATCGGCGGAGTCGTCGTGTTCGTGGCACTCATGCAAGCCGCTCTCGCCGCCGGCCGGCCGCCGCTGGACTCCGCGGGCTGAACCACGGCGCCGCGTCGACGGCTCCGCTCACTTAAGGAAGCCCGGGGCCTTCGGCAGCGTCAGGCTCTGGCCGCGGTCGTGGTGGATGACCAGCAGCGCGCGTTCGCGTTCGAGCACTGCCTGGATGCGCGCCATGCTGCGCACACTTTGCTCCCGGTCGAAGTTGCTCGCCGGCGTTCGCCGGTACTGCCAATTGCTGCGCAGATGCGCGATGTCTCCGGACAGCACCACGGCACCCGTGGTGCGCAAGCGGACGAGCAGCGATTGGTGTCCCGGGGTGTGGCCAGGCGTCGACAGGATCACGACCGAGCCGTCGCCGAACACGTCGTGGTCGCCGTCGAGCAGCACCGTTTTGCTGTCGCGCAGCTTGCCGTAGGTCGCCGGGTCAAAGCCGAAGCGTTGCGGTTGCGGGCCGAACCCAGCTTCGTGTTCGCGTCGCTGCAGGTAGAGCGTGGCGTTGGGGAACAGGTTGGCGTTGCCGGCGTGGTCCAGGTGCAGGTGCGACAGCGCCAGGTGCGTCACGTCGTCTGGTCGGACGCCGAGTGCTTCGAGCTGTTCGGCCAGCGGGTGCTCAACGCGGATCTGGAGCGAGCCGAGGTCGCGGCCGCCCTTCGCCAGTTCGTCGCTGAACCCGGTGTCCCACAGCAGCAGGTCGGTGCCGTGCCGGATCAGGTAGCAGTGGTTGGCGAACACCCACGGCTTGCCGGCGTCCGCGGCGGACCAATTGGCGAGGTCGGTCGTGTGGCATTCGCCGACGGCGAACACATAGAGGCGATCGGCGGTGCCAGGTCCGAGTGTTGTGCACCCGGCGAACACCATCGCGGCCAGGGCAAGGCAGTTCGCATTCCAACGCATGCCGGTGACTACGAACGTGCGTGCGGGTGCGTGAGCTGTGTTTGCGCAACCGCAAGCATCGCGGGCGATGCGAAGGCGTCTGGGTTCAGAGGTTGCCGATCAAGCCGACCACTCCGTTCGACGTAATCGCGCCGTAGGCGTTCTGTGGCGGGTTCTGCAACACCGCGTTCGTCGTGTAGACCTGCAGGCCGAGCAACGCCGTGTGGTTCGGGATCGCGAGGCTGTAGGCATGCGAACTGCCCGCGACGAGCCATGCATTCATGACGTCCAGCGAAGCGCGCAGGCCGCAAGTTGGCGCGCCGAGGAACGACAGGTCGTCGATGCCTGGATCGGAAAGGCCAAACACATCGACGCCGATCGTGCCGTTCGTGGGCACGTTCGCGGTGTGGAGGTTCCAGGGGGTTTGCAGGATCGGTCGCGTGAGCCCGAACAGAGTCAGCGGCACGACATCGTTCGCTTCGAGCTGGAAGGTGGACGCCAACACGCTGGAGAGATCGATCGTGCCTGGGTTCGTGCTTGGGCCGCCGGGGGAGTAGCCGACGAGATGGTCGTTGCCGAGGCCCGACATGGCACCCCAGGCCATCGTCACGACGCCCGAGGAATAGAACTGGAACTGCACGGTGTTGGCGTCCGCCGTCGAAGTGCCGCCGTAGTCCCAAACGCCGTCCCAGGTGATCACTGTCGCGATCGAACTCTCTTCGTAGAGGACCTTGCCGCTGTTGGGGATCTGCGGGTTGAAGTCGTGCCAGCTGTAGAAGCCCGTCTGCGCCGCAACGAGCATCCCATGCGCCATCGGCGAGTATCCGGTGCCGTTGCCGGCGGCGAGCGAGACGAAGCCGTTGGAGCAGATCGTCAGTCCGGTTGAGCCAGGGAACGAACCGACGGTGAACGGTCGCGTCACTTCGCTGTCGTCGAGGAGCGGCAGCTGCATCGGCGTGGCAAACGAGCCGACCGGCAACAGCGAACCCACGTTGGTGACGAGGTAACCACCGAGGCCGTTCGGCACGAGGGTCATCGCCGTTCCGGCGAGGTCGATGGTCGCCGAAGTGCCGAAGATGCCGAAGTACTCGTAGAACGACGTGTGCTTGCGAATGCAGCCGGCGCCGAGGTCGGTGTTCGTCGCGACTACGTTGTCGGGGCCGATGATGGACAGCGAGAACGTGCCGGTGCCAAAGCCAAATGTTGCGTGGCCGCCGACGCGGAGGAAGTACGTGACGCCGACGGACACCGTGTGGGTGATTCGCGAGAGCATGCCGCAGCTGTTGTGATCGCAGCCAAGGCTGACCAGTGCGCCGCAGCCGGCGGCGCCGTCGAAGAGCTCGATGACGGTGTCGAAGTTCGTCGGGGTGCCGCACGTCTCGGCGATCAACGTGCCGGATGCTGGCGCCACGTAGACGAACCACACGTCGTTGGTGGCAGCGCCGCACGGCCACGCGGGATTGGAGGTGGTGGCTCCGACGTTGGTGAACGGGCCGTTGAGGCCGGCCGTGACACCGATGGCCCCGATGCACTCGTCGTTCTGGGCGATGGCGTGGCAGGCCAGTGAGGCACCGATGGCGAGGCTTCGAAGTTCGCGGAGGAGTATTTGCATGGGAATCCGGTGCATCAGCGAAGGCCAAACTGCTTCGTGGACGAGCAGCTCACTGTAAACGCGAAGAGGATGTGCCGTGGTCGAGTTGAGTGCGGTGAAGTGGTGATGGGCCTGACGGGCTGCCCCGGTTGCATCGGACTTCGAGAAATCTGCAAGCGGTTTGGATACCTGCGCGGGGTGGTGGGATACGTGCGGGAGCGTCCCAAACCATCGACCCGGGAGAACGTCGATGCCCGACCTCCGAGTGCCTCTCACGGCTGCGTTGCTCTTCACGTCCCACCTGATCGCCCACGGTGGTGGCTACATCCCCCCTCCTCCTCCACCTGGCGGCCAATATCGCGGCCCGGGGGACGTCGTGCCCAACGGCGGCAGCGGGCCAGGTGGCAGTGGGCCGGCGACGCCCGGTCCGTCCGGTCCGAGCACCCCAGGTCCCGGGAAGGGCGGCGGCGGCGGTAGTGGTGGCAAGGCGGCAGCCCCGGCGGTGACCGGTGGTCCGTCCGGGCCTTCGGGGCCGACGGTGGCGCCGGCGGCGACGCCCGGCGCGCGTGGCCCCACGACCGGCGGCGGCATGCCGCTCGAAGAGGACTACGACAGCTGGGACTACTGGTGGGAGTTCAACAAGGACCGCTTCCTGCGCCTGCGCGACGAAGTGCACTCGGGCGTGCAGACCGGCAGCGACGACTTCTATCTGGGCAGCACGCGTCGGGCCGAGGCACGCGATGTGCTGCGCCCGAACGTGGACCAGGTGGTCTCCGAAGTGCTGCCGGCGTTGCGCCGCGCGATCGACGAGACGACCCACCGCGACATCGCTTCCGCGTGTCTCGTGGCGATGGCGAAGGTTGCCCGCGACCACGCCGAGTTCTCGTTGCTCGAACAGGTGCGGCCACAGCTGCGCGCTGGCGACCAGGAAGTGCGCGAGACGGCGGCGCTGGCGCTCGGCATCGGCGCCCGCGGCGATGCGGCGACGATGGCGTTGCTCGAAGGACTGGCACTCGACACGCCGGTCGGGCGGGCCGCGCGCGATGGCACGGTCGACGAACGCACGCGCGCCTTTGCGACCTACGGCCTGGGCCTGGCCGTGCAGCGGCGTCCTGACGACGCCCTGGCGGCCCGTGTGCTCGATGTCTGCAAGCAGTTGCTGTCGAAGCCGGAGTCCTGCGGGCGCGACACGCGCATTGCCGCGGTCCACGCGATCGGCCTGCTGGCTCCGCAGCGCCGCAGCCATGCCGGGGAGAAGCTGCTCGACGAAGCGGTCGCCGTGCTCGATGCGTACTTGCTGCGCGATCTCGGGCCGGGCGAAGAGTACGTGCAGGCGCACTGTCCGACTGCGATGGCGAAACTGGTCGGATCGCAGGACCTGCGCAGCGAACGGTGCCGCGAGCGCTTCCTTGGCGTGCTGCGCGCCCACGAACGCTCGAATCGGCGCGGCAACCCGATCATGCAGTCGTGTGCCCTGGCGCTTGGCCGCATGCTGCCGCGTCTCGATCCGGGCACGAAGGTCGCGGACGATGCCGGCGCGCGCGCGTTGCTGCTCGAAGTGTCGCGCGAGCATCCGGATCGGCTGACGCGCAACTTCGCGCTGGTGGCGTTGGCCCAGGCCGGTGGCGGCATGGTCCACGAGACGCTGCTGGAGGAGTTCGAACGCAGCAAGAACGTGCAGCGGCGGGCCTGGTGCGCGTTGGCGCTCGGCCTGCTCGTGCACGGCGATCGGGCGGCGGCCACGCACGATGTTTCGGCCGGCGCGGCGCCGGCGCTGGTGTCGTCGCGCTTGTTCGCGGCCCTGCGCGAGGCCAAGGAACCGGGCCTGGTCGGCGCGCTCGGCGTCGCGCTCGGCTTGTGCGGCGCCACCGAGGCCGCCACCGAGTTGCAGCTGCGCATGCGCGAAGGTGTCGCCAAGGAGAAGATGGCCGGCTACCTGTGCATCGGCCTCGCGTTGATGGGTGAACGGCGCGCGATCGACGACATCCGTCAGGTTGCTTCGATGTCGGCGCGGCGGCCCGAACTGTTGATCCAGACGGCCGTGGCACTCGGCCGTCTCGGCGACAAGGCGCTGGTGCCGGATCTGCTGGAGTGGATGACCGGCAGCGAAGTCAACGTGGCGCGCCTCGCGGCCATTGCCACGGCGCTGGCCCGCATCGGCGACAGCCGTTCGATCGCTCCCTTGGTGCGCATGCTGCACGACAAGAGTCTCGGCACGTTGCCGCGCGCGTTCGCCGCGGTGGCGCTCGGTGGCGT
>SXPB01000059.1 GCA_005776475.1 Planctomycetia bacterium | reverse complement strand
GGTAAGTGGGACCCGCGACGGGCACTGCAGGCAAAGGATCGAAGTCGGCGAATCATGGCCCGTCGCGGGTTCCGAGTGCGGTTCCCGGCGTTGCCGCCGATGGCCCATTCTCGGTGCGACCCCGATGCGCATAAGTGCGCGCTCGCCAGCGAAAAAGGCGCGCCGGAGCGGACCGCAACCGCGCCCGCCTTCGCACCGAGCCATCCGCGATTTCCCTGAGTCCACCACCCGATTCGATCTTCTCGCAGTGGGACAGGGCGACACGCGCGAACGGGCGCCGTCTCGCGATTAGCCAGTCCGACTAGTCGGACTTCACAGGCCCATCAGCTTGCGCAGTGAAACGACGAACTCGTCCCACGCCGACCGTGCCGCCGCGCAGTCGCGCCGCACCTGCACATCACGTTCGAACGTCTCCGCCAGCATCTCGAGCAAAGGAACGCGCGCCACTTCGGGGGTGCGTTGGTCGAGAATCGCCACCACCATCGGCCGAACGGCGTCGAGGAACCTTGGATCGTCGTTGCGATGACGGCTCGACAACTCGCGCAGCAGTGAATCGACTCGGTCCATGAAGTCTTCCCTGACGGCGACAGGGGTTCGTGCCGTCGGCGAAGACTACCTCGCGGCGCGGCGCACGGTCGGCGACGACGCCGACGCCGCCGGCAACCGGCGGTGCCATCGCGGTGACCCGATACGAGATCACGCGCACCCGGCGGAGCGGCGGATCGGGGTGCGCTTCCGACAACCGAGGCCTCAAGGCCTCGGCGCTCTCACAGCATGACGGAGCTGGACTGGCCCTGCAGGCGCTTCCGGGCGACGTTCTCGGACGACTTGTAGCTCTTCAGCTTGTTGTAGAGCGTCTTCGTGTCGATCCCGAGGATGCGGGCGGCGCGGGTCTTGTTGCCGCCGGTGGACGCCAGCACGCGCTGGATGTGCCGCTTCTCCACTTCGGCCAGCGTCAGCTTGAGCGTCTCCTCGATCGCGTTTTCGGCTACGAGTCGCTGCACGGCGGTCGATGGCTCGACCAGCACCATGTCGAAATCGGCCCCTTCGATGCGACCGCGCAGTTCGTCGATCGAGGAGCACGAGGACACCAGGCATCCCCAGTCGGCGGTCGACTTGGCGAGAGCACCGGCGGAAGGGTCGCGGGCGGAATAGAGGAGCAGGCGTTTGCCGAGAGTCATGGGCGAATGGAACGCGCCGACTGGACTAGGATCCGTTCTGGTTCGGAAAGCGTCGATCGGCGGGTGGGGTCAGGGGCCGGGGGCGATTCGGGCGTGTGCTACGGGACGTCGACGAAGACGCGAGGTTCCTGCCGACATTTCCAGAAACTCTTGTCCCGACGCGATCAAGCAGGACACCGAAGCGCCTCCTCAGAACCCAGCAAGCACGTCGGCGTAACACGCGATCGCGAATCACACTGACGCGACGAGTGGCCCGGACGCGAATCGACGACTCAGTCGAACTTCTTGCTGCGGAACGCGACGTGCCCCTTTCCTGTCCGCAGCACGACCTTGGTGGTTCCGCTGCCATTTTGGCCCACCATTACGGCACCGTAGGTGCCGACCCGCTCGGACGTGAGCCCGAACGCGGAACCGATGCGCCCCTCTTCGGCGCGGGCATCGAGCACGAAGTCGAGGTTCTCCGGCACCTCGCATTGCACCGTTCCGCGCCCGGTAACCAACTGCAGCAACTTTCCAGGCTGCCGGGCGAAGACCTGCATGTCGCCGTTCAGGGTTTCGATGTTGAGGTCGCCGCGATGCCCATCCGCGATCACGTAGCCACGACCGGTGACGGCCTTGATCGCGCATTGGCAATGCTCGAACCGCAAGTCGCCGCGCCCGGTGGCAATGTCCATTCGCGCCACACGATCGCCGACGGTGATGTGGCCGCTGCCGGTCACCACCACTTCCAATTCGAGTTCCTTGGGCAGGCGGACGTTCAGCACGAGCCCCAGCAATCCGGTCGTGTTGGGGGGCATGCGCGGACCACGCAGCACCAGAATGGATGGCCGGGCCAGGTCGGGGACCACCTGCAGGGCGTAGGCCGTGGCCTCCAGTCGCGCCAGATCCTCGGCGGTGTCCGCCGCCCGCATCACGCCCAGGGTGTAGGCCGCGGCGCGTTCGTCGCCGGGCGCCACGTTGACGGTGCCGCTCTCGATCTCGAACCGCACCCCGGTGACACCTTGCCCGATTGGCACCGTGTCGGCCATTTCGGCGACCGAGCGGTGGCCGAGCCCCCCGCTCTGGAAGAGCACGAACCCGATCGCGGCCAGCAGCAGCACGCCGAAGAAGATCGGCAAGTGGATGAACGTCTCCCGCGGTGCCGCTGCCGGGGCCCCGGTTGCAGGCGCGCCGGCCCCGGTGGGCGTGGCCGGTGCGGGGACTGCGGGCACCGGGTGCTGGCCCATGCCATCGGAGCTGGCGTTCATGGTCTCGGTCCGCAACAGTGCCGGCGCCGGCGTTTTTCGTCCAGTCGGAGTTTCGCCCAGCTCATACCGTTGGGCGACATGCGCGGCGGCCCGCTGCGCTCTCCCAGCCGATATCTCCCACGCGATGGGCAAGCCCAGCCAGGACTACCAGCCCGATCCCGTCACGATGGTGGCCTACCATCGTGCGCTGGCGGAGCATGCCGACAGCCTGAAGGCATACGCCACGCGTCTGCTCAGCGATTCGATCGCGGCCGAGGACGTCACCCAGGACGCGTTCCTGGCCCTGTATCGCCACCTCAACCAGGTGCCGACCGCCGCCTTCCGGCCGTGGCTGTTTCGCGTCGCGCGCAATCTGTGCCTCGACCAGCTGCGCCGGCGCAAGTTCAAGCTGAGCTTGTTCCGCGATCTGCAGAAGGACGAGGAACAACCGTTCGTGCCGGTCGACGACGACGGCATCGCCCCCGACGAGATCGCCGAATCGCGTGAGGCGAACGCGGCGATCGAGAAGGCCATCGGCGAATTGCCGTTGAAGTTCCGGGAGGCCTTCTTGCTCTGCGAAGTCGAAGGACTCAGTTACGAGGACGCCGCCGCGGTGATGGGTTGTCCGGTGAAGACCGTGTCGACCCGCTTGTTCCGCGCCCGCGCCCGCTTCAAGTCACTCGTCAGCCGCCTGATCAAAGTCTGAACTCGCGCACCCGCTGCAACCTTCACCGATGAACTGCACCACCTGCCGCTTCGAACTGTCGCAGTGCCTGGACGGCCGCCTGCCGTCCGGACGCCGCACCGTGGTCATGGAGCACGCGGAGAACTGCGCCGGCTGCGGTTCGTTCTGGGCCGAGCTGCAAGCCGCCCAGCAGCTCACGCTGCAACTGCGCCGACCGCGCGTCAGTGCCGAGTTCCGCGAAGCGTTGTGGCAGCGCATCCAGGCTGGGGAAGGCACCCCGGACGCGGTGTTCCGCGAGCCGGTGCCGATGCTGGCGAAGGTGCGTTACGCGCTGCTCGGCGCCGCCGCCGCCGCCGCCGCGCTGTTTGCGGTCACGCTGCTGACGAAGAACAACGATGGCGTGCCGAACACCGACCACCTGGTGGCGCGCGACCGCGACCGCGACAACGACGCCGCGATCAACGCGAAGATCACGGGCGGTGCGCAGAACCCCCGCGGCACGGTGTTCCACCAGTCGGCGTCGCCGGTCGACGACACGCCGTTCCTCGCCGCGACGCAGCCGCTGACCTTCGACCTGGTCGCGCGCGAAACGGCGAAGCAACTCGATCTGCGCCACGCGGCGGTGACGATGGACCTGCGTCGGCTCGAAGTCGGCGAACAGGGCGGCGGGGCCGTACCGCATGGCGCCGTGCAGAAGGTGCTGCAGAACGCGGACGAGTTCCTGGCCTTCGGCGAGCTGCTGCTCGACCTGCGCAGCCGCAAGCGGCTCGAGTTCAACGATGCCGATGTCGGCGCCGATCTGCGCGTCGCCGTCGACATGCTGTCGTACGCGCGCACGTCGCAACGCGATCTGCAGGCGGTGCGCACGTTCGTGGTGCCGGCTCTGCGCAGCAACCGGCTCGCCAGCGTCTCGCGCGCGATCCTGGTGGCGCCGACCTTCGATCGGCATGAAGACCTCGAGGCGTTGCGCAGCCTGAGCTCGATGCGCCCCGACGTGTTCCCGAAGCTGTTCTTCGTGCTGCCGAGCGACGCGGAAATCGCCCAGCAATTCGGCCTGTTCCGCTCCGGCTCCACCTTCCTGCAGTTCGACGACTGCGGGCCGAGCTGGGTGGCGCCGCGCAGCGAGGTGGAATTGCGCGATGGCCGCTTGCGCATCCTGCGCAACAGCAGCGCCGGTGCCACGGTCGAAGTGCAGATCCAAGTCGGCGGCAAGTGACCGGTAGGGGTGGCGAGGTTGTGCGCAACCTTGACCCGATCGCGGGCTAGCATGCGTCGCCTGCCCTGACGCCCCCGCCCTGAGGTCCGTCCGCATGTACGTCCTCCCGCTGGTTGCCGCATTCGCCAGTTTCCTGCCTTCATCGCACCTGGCGACGCCGGGGCGCCACGACGCCGTCGCGCGAGCGACCGTCGGCGACGAGAAGCCGTTGCGCGCGCTCGACGCGTGGATGCGCCTCTACCGCAACGAGAAGATCGACTTCCGTTCGCAGGCCAACATCGCCAAGGATTCGATCGCGACCAAGTTCGGACTGGCGCCCGGCAACGGACTCGGCAACCCGACCTGGGCCGGCGACCTCGAGGTGATCCTCGAAGCGGTGGCCAAGCTAGAAACCGCCGACGCGGCCGAGGCTCTCGTCGCCGTGGCTTCGATCGGCATCGACCAGGCCAAGTACACGCACGCGATGGCACCCTACGACGTGCGCCTGTGCGGCGAACGATGGGCGGCGCGGTTGCAGTCGGCGGAGGCGAAGGAGGGCGTGGCGAAGTTCGCGCGCGGCGTGTCGTTGTCCGACAAGCCCAAGGCGATGGCGCTGCAGTGCGCCGGCGTACGGTGCCTTGGCCTGATGAAGGACAAGGCGTGGCGGCAGGTGATCGAAGTGGCGCTCGCCGACAACGACGAACTCGTGCGGGTGACGGCGGCCGAATCGCTCGGCAGTCTCGGCGACGACACCGCGGCGCTGGCCTTGATCGCGTGCCTCGAACGCGACGAGGTCGATTCGGTGCTGATCGCCGCCGCACAGGCGCTGCGCACGCTCTACGCGCCGCACATTCCGAAGACGGGCGTGTTCGAGTCCGAACCAGCCCCCGCGTCGCCCGGCAAGAAGCCCGACGATGGCGCACCCGCACCGGCGCCCGCGGGCGACAAACCGGCCGAGCCTGCAGCACCTTCGCCGCCGCCGGCGACATCGACGCCGCCCGCTGCCGCGCCGCAGTTGCCGGAGAGCGTGCGACTGGCGGTGCGCGCCGCGATCAAGGCACTCGGCCGCACGACCTGGCGCGCCGACATGGCACTGATCCGGTTGCTGGACGAGTTCCGTTCGCTGGAAAGCGTGCCCGCGTTGATCGGCGTGCTCGAGCGCTTCCAAGCGCATCCCGAAGAAGTGAAGTCCGGCAAGCTGTCGGGGCTGCTGCTGTACCAGACGCACGAGCTGCTGGTAGCGATGACCGGGGCGATCTACGCCGCCAACCAACCGGAGAAGTGGCGCACGTTCTGGGACACCGAGAAGGACAAGATCGTCGTCACCGAACGGCGCGACCCGAGCACGGGCCAGACCGCCGGCGTCGACAAGACGGTCGCCGGCGGCTTCTGCGGCATCCCGGTCCAGGGCACCCGCGTGGTGTTCGTGCTCGACCTCTCGGGCAGCATGAAGTGGAACATGGACGAGCAGGGCAGCGACGGGAAGAAGACGCTGTCGGTGCGGCTCGACTTCGCCAAACGCGAGCTGCGCCGCGCCATCGATGCGATTGCGCCGAACGCGCAGTTCAACCTGGTGACGTTCAACGGCGACGACAAGGCCGACGCCTGGAGCAAGGAGCTCGTGCCGGCGAACGAAAAGAACCGCGAACGCTTCAAGAAGTACGTCGACGGTCTCGAAGCGCTCGGCGGCACGAACCTGTGGAGCGGGCTAGAGAGCGCGCTCAAGATCAAATCGCTGGTCTACGGCAACCGCTACCAGTGCAACATCGACGAGATGTTCGTGCTGTCCGATGGCGCGCCGACCGTCGGCGACGTGCAGGATCCGATCGAGATCCTGCGCATCGTGCAGGAGTGCAACAAGTTCTCGAACGTGCGCATCAACACGATCTTCATCAGCTCGGCGGCGCCGGCGGAAGCGCGGCAGGCCGAGCCGCGCATGAGCATCACGCCGCAGGATCTGATGCGGCGCATGGCGGAGCAGAACGGCGGCAAGTTCAAAGAACTGTGATCCGCGCAGTGCGGCTCCCGTAGGCAGCGGCTGGCGCCTTCTCGCTTCGCTCGATCGCGTCAGGGTGTTGCCGAGAGCGTCGGCAAACCGGCGGCTGCAGCGGCCGCAATCAACCGTTCATCGGCAGCACCAAATCGCGGCAGTTCGGGCGCCCCCTCGGCCAGCAGCAGCGCCGAGGCAAGCTGAACCGCGTCGAGCGTTCGCAACGCATGGGCCGCAAGGACGTCCGCGGCCAGGAGCAGCACATCTCGTGATACCGGCACTCGCACTCGCTGCGCCCAGTCCTTCTTGAACCGCGTGACGATGCTCGAAGCAGCGCGGGAAGTGATCCGTCGTTCTCTTCGCCGCCTGAACATGGCGGAATGAAACTCAACGTAGGCAAGGTCACTGACGACGACGTCGGGGTCCGAGTCTGCAACGGAGCGGACCGCCTGCGAATCGATCTCATCTACGTACAGCTTCACCAGCCAACTTGAGTCGAGGAAGATCACTGCCGCTCCGCTCGGTCGTCGCGAATGGCGCCCGAGAGATCGAGTCGCGGTCCCTTGCGCGGCGACCGGCGCTTCCGCCCAACACCTAGGACAACCAAGCCACGGGCTGCGAGACCGGCCAAGTGTTCCGCCGCCGATTCCGGTGGCTTGGTGCCGTCGGGAGCAGCGGAGAGGATCGCCAGAGGGCGACCATGATCGCAGACAATGATGCTCTCGCCGCCGGCGGCGAGCCGCAGGTAGCGCGAAAGCCCGCTCTTCAACTCACGGACGCCTACGGTGGTCGACATTGTGGCCACTGTAGCTCCCACACGAAATCGGTCAATCGTTGAGCTCGCCGCGCGAGGGAAGGGTCCTGGCGCGCCTCGAAATACGGCTGGTTGGGCGACATCCTCAGCGCCGGCGGGCAGCGTCGCCGGAGCCTGCGCCGGAGCCGCGGCGGAGCAGCGGCCCGGTGATCGCCAGCAGGCCGCCGACGATCAACAGCACCCAGGCGGCGCGGTCGGACTCCTTCAGCGCCGCTTCGGGCACTTCCCCCATCGTCAACGCCATGCGCGTCTCGCTGCCCTGGAACACGAACGTCGCGTCGCCGATCGCGCGCCACAGGAAGAACGTGCCGTCGACCTGGTTCTGCACGTAGCGGGCGAACGCCACCTGGCCATGCAGCATGAGGCCGCCGCCAACGAGCACGCCACCGAGCAACACGAAGAACCAGCGCGCGAGTGCAAGCATGCCCG
>SXPB01000001.1 GCA_005776475.1 Planctomycetia bacterium | reverse complement strand
CGTTCGATGCGCTCCCGCAACTCCGTGTCTGCCACTTCCCCGTCGCATTCGATGGTCGCGAACGGCAGCCCGGCAGCATCCACAAGCAGGTTCACCGGAAGAACTGGCTCGAACGCAATCGTCGGCGGCCCGTCGCCGACCCAGCCGCCTACGGGAATCGGCAGCACCACGCCGCGCGCCGGCTGCGGGATGCGCGGCAGGCCGGGTTCATGCCCCTCGCCGACTGCATCGACCAGCTCGACATCGAACGCCTCGACGCCGAACGCAGCCCCGTTCGCGACGAGAGTGTCGAATCCGCGCCGCCGATGCGACTCGCCGCGGAAGCGCAGGATCGGTTGCTGGCTGAGTCGGATCAGGCAGTCGCGTTGCTCGCTCTGCGCAACCGCCAACATCTCCGCCCACGGATCCGAGACTGCCACCGAACTCGGCGTTGAGCCACCGCAACCGGTCAGCACCGCAAGCAACCACGCGGCATGTCGGTGCCAGCCCCGCATCACAACCGGCCGATCGTCAACAGCAACGCGTTGGTCGAGGTGATCGCGATGACGACACCGCCCGCGTTCGTATCGAAGGGCGCCACCTGCTGCCGCAGTTGCGCTCCGACGAGGCTGACACTCCACGGAATCGCGAGCGCCGTCGCGACCTGGCCAGCCACCGGGAACGCGACCTCGATCACATCCGGAGTCACGAGCAACGTGCATCCCGGCAACCCTTCCGGCAGCAACGATGCGATCGGCACCGACAGACTCTGCAGACCGGTGACCACCGCGGCGAAGCCCTGGTTCGGCATGCCCGTCGCAAGGCCGCGGTAGGTGCCGCCGAGCCACGGCCGCGCAACCATCGAGATCTCGTTGATGCCGCCGCTCCCCACACAACCGGCTCCGTAGATGGCTCCGGTCGCCGGACACGTCGATTCGAGTCGCGCGACGTTGCCGTGCGCCTCCGGGCCGGTGCGCGCGAACTCACCGACCAGCACGAGGTCGCCGTCGGGCGCCACCGCGGCCGCCGTTACGCCAACGCCAATCACATTGAGCTGGCTCCACATCGAACCCGTGAGGCGCATCGCCGCCGTATTCGTCACCGGCGTTCCGATGCCCGAAGGCGCTTGCCACAGGCCGCCACCGGCGACCAGTTCGCCACTCGGGAACTCGGCCAACGCGGTGACCGTGCCGAGCGGGTGCACACCGAACGTCCACAACGAACTCCACCCGCTGCCGTTCCACTCCGCGACGTACGGCGCGGACACACCACTCGCGTTCAGGAACGCACCGCCGGCGACGATCGCGCCGCTGTTGCGCACCGCGAGGGAATAGACGGCGGCATCGACGCCAGTACCGAGGGCGCTCCACCCAGTCCCGTTCCAACGCGCGATGCGATTCGCCGCCACGCCACCCGCGGTGAGAAACAAGCCACCGGCGACCACGTCGCCCGTGGCCGTCGAGGTGAGCGCCAGGCACGCATCACTGAGTCCCGCACCGAGCGGTTGCCAGGACACACCATTCCAGCGCGCGATGCGGTTGGCGGCGTTGCCGCCAGCCGTCGTGAAGTACCCGCCAGCGACGATCGAGCTATCGGGCAGCACCCGAATCGCTTGCACGGTGCCGTTCATGCCGGTGCCGAGCGACGACCACGCTACGCCGTTCCAGCGGGCGATGTTGTTGACGGTGACGCCGCCGGCCGTGGCGAAGCTGCCCCCAACGATCACGTTGCCGTTCGCCGTGCGCGCAATCGCGTAGGCCGCGCCACCAGGCGCAAGGCCGCTGCCGAGTCCGCTCCAGGCGCCGTGCGAACCGCGCGCGATGCCGTTCACCGTCGTGCCGGCGATGGTCGCGAACGAACCGCCGATGACCAGGTCCGAGCCGTTCGCATCGACGGCGTAGATGTTGTCGGGCACGTTGGCGCCGCGCAGTGGGTTCCAGTTCCACAGCGAGAAGATCCACGGCGAGTAGACCCGGGCCGCGCGATCGGCCGCACTCATGCCGAGCACCGGACCACCGAAGTAGCCGAGGCACTTCGGCGCCGCCGTTGCGAAGGAATCGGTAGCCGCCGTCATCTGCGACCAGGTGGTACCGTTGAAGCGCCAGGCATTCGAACCACTCGTGCTGCTGTCGAGCAGCGCGATGACGTCGGTGCCGCCGAGTGCGCCGCTGTTCGTGCCGCTGATCGCGGCGCATGGCGAAGGCAGACCGGCGCCGGCCGTAGACCACGTCGCCGTCGCCGTCGAATAGCGCGCCACAAAGGGCGCGGCGAGCGCACCAAAGGTCGTGAAGTCGCCGGCCGCGTACAACTGACCGTTGTTGACGAAGCTGTCCTGGAAGCCGAGTGCGCGAACGGGCCCGTTCGTCGCGATCGGCGCACTCCACGCAACCCCGTTCCAGTTCACGAGGCTCGTGTTCTTGCCGACGTAGAGTCGGTTGTCGAACGACCGCAGCGCATGCACCTCACCCGAATGGCCCGTTGGGAAGGACCAGGAAATCCCGTCGAAGGCGACGAGGTTCTGCCATGGGGTTCCGCTCAGAGCGAACCGGCCACCGACATAGAGCTGCGATCCGTACACCGCGAGCGCGCGAACATCGGGCCATGCCGGCCATGTCGCAGTGACGGTGCCCAGCGTTTGCCACCCGAGGCCATTCCAGCGCTCGACATACGCGGTGCCACCGAGACCGCCAACACCGCCGCACACGAGATCACCGTTCCACACCACCAGCGACTTCACGATGCTCGACGGGGCTGGCATCGCTTGCCATTGGCTGCCGTCCCACGTGGCGACATAAGCGGCAGAGTCACCTACATGGAACGTACCGCCGACGACGAGGCGAGTGCTCAACGGTCCGGCTCCGTCCGGATCCCAATTGACGACGGCGTTCACCGTGCCATGGATCCACGGCAATGCATCGCCATCCCACGCAGGTTGGCATTGGGCGATTGCAGGAACAGCGAGAAGGACTGTTGTGAGAAACGAGCGCATCGGTGATGACGGCAGCCAGCGGCGAGGCGTGCCGCATGATACCCGCATGAAACTGCCGCTTGTCACTCTGGTTCTTGCTGCCTGCTCGACCGTATTGCCGGCCCAGAAAGGCATACCACACGAAGGTCGCGCGGCGACCGCCGCGAACAGCCGACGGCCCAATGTCGTCGTGTTCTTCATCGACGACCTCGGCTACGGCGACATCGGCCCGTTCGGCGGCGCGTTTCCGACGCCAAACCTCGATCGCATGGCGAAGGAAGGCATGCGCTTCACGGACTTCTCGGTGTCGAGTGCGGTGTGCTCGGCGTCGCGGGCCGCCCTGCTGACCGGCTGCTACCACCAACGCGTCGGCATCGCCGGCGCCCTCGGCCCCGACGCGCAGATCGGCTTGCACGAGAACGAAACCACGATCGCCGAACTGTGCCGCGCGCAGGGCTACGCCACCGCGTGCTTCGGCAAGTGGCACCTCGGGCACCATCCGAAGTTCCTGCCGACTCGCCACGGCTTCGACGAGTTCTACGGGCTGCCCTACAGCAACGACATGTGGCCGCTGCATCCGAACTACGCAAACCTGCCGAAGGATGCGAAAGCGCGCAAACAGGGCTACCCGTCATTGCCGTTGCTCGAAGGCGAACGCGTCGTCGATGCCGAAGTGACCGGCAGCGACCAGGAACTGCTGACGCGCACCTACACCGAACGCGCCGTCGACTTCGTCGAACGCAACCGCGAGCGACCGTTCTTCCTCTACGTGCCGCACACGATGGTGCACGTGCCGTTGTTCGTGTCGGCGGAGTTCGCCGGCAAGAGTTGCAAAGGTCTCTACGGCGACGCGGTGATGGAGATCGACGCGAGCGTCGGCCGCATCCTCGATACGCTGCGGCGGCTCGAACTCGACAGCAACACGCTGGTGCTGTTCACGTCGGATAACGGACCGTGGCTGCCCTACGGCGAACACGCCGGTTCCGCGGGGCCCTTGCGCGAAGGCAAGGGCACGATGTTCGAAGGTGGCATCCGCACACCGACGATCGCGTGGTGGCCGGGTCGCGTGCCGGCCGGCGCTGCGTGCGCCGAGTTCGCGGCGACGATCGACGTGCTGCCGACGATCGCGAAGGTGGTCGGTGCGAAGTTGCCCGAACACAAGATCGACGGCCTCGACATCACGCCGCTGCTGTTCGGCGAAGCGGGTGCTACGTCGCCGCACGAAGTGTTCTGTTGCTGGTACGCCGGCGGCCAACTGCAGGCGGTGCGCGACGCGCGCTGGAAGCTGCACTTCCCGCATGGCTACCCGAGTCTCGACGGCAAACCCGGCGGCCGCGGCGGCTCGCCAGCGCCGCAGACGACGCAGCAGATCGGGCTGTCGCTCTTCGATTTGCGCAACGACCCCGGCGAACGCATCGACGTCGCCGCCGCGAACCCCGACGTGGTCGCGCGCCTGCAGAAACTCGCCGACGCGGCGCGCGCCGAACTCGGCGACACGCTGACGAAGACGAAGGGCACCGGTGCGCGGCCGGCGGGGCGGCTGCAGGATGGCGACGCACGGTTGGTGTGGTGACCCCGCCCAGTCGGCGCATCAGTCCACTCCCGACTCCGGCACAATGCTGTGGAATCGAGCCCCCGTTAGTTGCCGGTGCTGACCCATCCTTCTTCCTCAGAAGTCGGCACAGTGCGCGCATTCTGCGAACGCTGCCACACGGAAGGAGCCGGCAGGGAGTCCTGCACCAACGCAACCATGATCGCGTTGTCGTTGATGACCTGCGTGGCGCCACTGATCGCATCGACGGCCACTCCGATCAGGCCACCGAAGATGATGTTGCCGAAGAACCACCCGTTGAACTGCGTGCCGACTTCGACGACGTGCTTGTGATGCCCGGCCAACTCCAGTTCGACCTGGCTGCAACGTCGCCGCATCGGCACGACGCACGGCGTCACGCCCACCTGGTTGCCCTGGTAGGTCACCACCGCCCCGGCGGGATCCGATGCGATCGGCACCGACCACGGGCCGGGTGAGACGATCGTTGCACACGACGGCAACACGAAGAGGAGCGACACGACGAAGCTTGCACGCATGGGTTCTCCTTTGGCGGCAACCGAGAGTCGGCACCTGCCATTCGGAGCCACGCTAGCGCCGAGACTTCGCGAAAGCACCGAAGAAGCTCCGCGGCGCGGCTACGACGCGGCCCTGGCAACGTTCCAGAACCCGCGCTGACGATTCCAGCTGGCACGCTCGCTACGCTCGCCGCCTTCCACTCACTCTCACTCGCGGAGACCCCACCGATGTCCATGCAGATGCCCAAGCCCAACAAGTTCCACAAGAAGCTCCTGAACCTCGTCGGCACGTGGAGCGGCGACGAAGTGATGCACCCGATGCCGTGGGACCCGCAGGGCGGCAAGGCGAAGGGTGTCTACAAGGTGCGCGCCGGCCTCGATGGATTCGGCATCATCCAGGACTACACGCAGAAGCGCGGCGGCAAGCAGAGCTACGTCGGACACGGCGTGCTCGGCTACGACGCCCAAGCCAACTGCTATCTGTGGCATTGGAGCGACTCGATGGGCGGCGTGCCGAACCAGGTCACCAAGGGCACGTGGGAAGGCAACACGATGGTGTTCACCGCCTCGTGCGAACACGGCCACTCGCG
>SXPB01000058.1 GCA_005776475.1 Planctomycetia bacterium | reverse complement strand
GCGGTGGCGGTGGTGGCGGCACGTTCGCCTTGCGCGCCGGCCGGCAGCTGCGGCTCGGCCCCGCCGGCCGGTTGCTGGCGCGCGGCGGCTCGGCGGCCGATCTGGTCGGGCCAGGGGCTGGCCCACAGCCGGCTCCCGGCGGCGGCGGGTCGGGCGGATCCATCGTGTTGCAGTCCGGCGCCACGGTGGAACTGCTCGGCACGATCGACGTGCGCGGCGGCAACGGCGGCACCTTCAGCCGGCAGAGTTCGCCGGTGACGCCACCGGTCGGGGCCTCGGTGCAGATCGCCGGCGGCAACGGCAGCCCGGGCTTCGTGCGGCTCGAAACCGGACTGCTGGTCGGGCTCGAAGCGCTGGCGACGATGCAGCCCGCCGCGACCGCGGGCAACCTCGGGGCGCTGGCCGAACGGGACGACCTGGTCGCCTGCACGTCGCGCTACCGGAGCACCGGCGAGGCGCTCGGTCCGGAGTACGTGCGCTACGAGATCCACGGCAGCGCCGACGGCGTGCCGTTCCTGCTCAGCGACGACCCGCTGGTGTCGTCCCAGTCGGCGGGCCTGGGGGCTCCGGTCCGCGCGCTGTTCCAGACCGCCCAGCTCGACCTGACGACCGGGGTGCCCGTCGTCGAGTCGCCCTGGCTGACCGGGGTCCGCAGCTCCTCCTTGGCGGAAGGCATCGCGACCTATGGCTACAACGCCATGCGGTTCCGGCTGCTGGCCGACCAGGCCCTGGCGCAGGAGCTGGTGATCGACCGGGTCGTGGTGGCCTTCCGGCGCTGAGCCGGGAAGGGGAAAACCCCGTCGCACCGGCGGCTTTCGACTGTTCGATCTCGCCCATGGTTCGTGCCGAAGTGCTCCCCGGTCGCGGTCCGGTTTGGGACGGCGACTGCGGGAATCCCCCGCATGGTGGGGGATTCGACGCCGGTTGCGGCGGCCGCCGGGGCACCGGCATGGAAGTTGTCAGTAGTCGTCGTTGCCCGAGCGAGTTCGATCCCGCGCCGCACTCTGGCGCGCCCGACCTTGCAGCTTTCTCTGCGGTATGGTTTCCTTGCCAATCCTCGCATCCCGGTCCATCGCCTCACGGTCCCCTCTCGTCGGCGTCGATCAGGTTCCGTCCCCCCTTTCTCGATACGAGGCCGTAATGTCCGTTCGTCGATCGCACCACGTAGCACTACTCCTTGCCCTCGGAGCCCTTGCGGGTTGTTCCGGTGGCGGCAGCGGCACCGCCTCGGTCAGTTTCGACTGCGCCAGCGCCAACCCGAAGGTCATCTGCCTGTCGAGTTGCAACCTCGGCTGCAGCGCAACCGGCTGTTCGATCAGCGACATCGCGCAGAACGCGGTGATCATCCTGCAGTTCAGCGAGGAGATCGATCCGGCCACGGTGACCCCGTCGTCGATCCGCTTCCGCACTGCCAGCGGTGAACAACCGGTCGGCGTGTTCTTCGTGAACGGCAAGCAGGTCGAGTTCGTGCCGACGCTTGCGATCTCGGGTGGCCAGACGTTCTTCGGCTTCTCGGCGGGCGAGACGTACACGATGACGATCCCCGGTGGCGACGGCCAGCCGGCGGTCGTGCGAAGCACGTCGGGCAAACCGTTCGAGAAGACGCTGAGCTGCACGCTGACCTCGTCGCTCGGCATCGTCGACCAGAACGGGGTGGCGCCGCGCGCCAACCTGATCACGCCGTCGATCGCCCAGATCGGCAGCGCGCCGCGCGACACCGAAGTCGTGCTCGAGTTCAACGAGATGATCGATGCGACGCCGTTCCTCAGCGGCACGCAGAGCCCGGTGACGTTCTCCGTGCGGCGCAATCGCGAAGCGACCGGCGGCGGCTTCGAATGTGATCCGAACTCGGCCCCGCAGACGCTGAACGGCACGCAGGTGCTCGACTTCGACGCCGGCCGCGGCATTTCGATCCTGACCTTCCGGCCGGCGCAAGCGCTACCGGGCAATGTCTGCTGCGAGATCAACGTCACCGATGGCGTCGCCGACTTGTCGGGTCGCCCGGCGCAGCCGCAGACGTTCACGTTCCGCACGGTGGTCGTGCCCCTGGTCAACCAGAACATCACCGAAGAGTTCGTCGACAACACGCAGCTCGACATCGATTCGTCGGCGGCGACCTGGGCTGGCGGCACCTGCTCGTTTGCCCAGATCGGTGGCGACGGCCGGCACGGTGTGTTCAACCTCTCGCTCGCGACCAACCTGAACACCGTCGAAGACGGCAAGAACGTCTACCAGTTCAATACCGACAACACGATCATCCCGGCGAGCAACACCTCCACCGGCAGCGCGATCGCGATCACCGACGGGCGCTTCTACTTCTCGCAGATGGTGCTGCCGAGCAACGTGCGCCTGAAGTTCGTCGGTACGCGGCCGCCGATCATCACGGTCGCCGGCAAGTTCGACGTCCTCGGCGACATGTTCGTGTCGGGCGGGTCGATCGCGCTGATGCCGCTGAACTCGTCGCTGACGGGCCAGCTCGGTGCCCCCGGTGGCATCTTCGCCGGTGCGGGCGGCAAGGGCGGCGACAAGATCACGCTGCCCCAGTCGACGACCACCGGTGCGCAGGCCGTGCACCAAGGTGTGCGTGGCGAAGACGCGCGGTTGCTCGCGGGCCACGGCTACGCCAGCAGCGCGATCGGCACCGGCGGTTCCGGTTCGACCGTGTTCCCGACTTCGGGCCTGAGCGCGCACCTCTACTTCGGGCTCGCCTCGGGCATCACCTACAGCCCCACGGCCTCGGCCGGTGGTGGCGGCGGCGGGTTCCTGGTTCCCGGCGCCGTCGGCCGCGTCGTCACCAACAACCACAGTGACCTTGCGTTCGCTGGCGTTTCGACGGGCGGCGGCGCGAACACGTTGACGGCGGTGCAGACCTGGCTGCCGAATCGGTTCACCGGTCGCCAGATCACGATCGACAGCGGCGTCGGCGCGGGCCAGGTTCGCACGGTGCTGTTCAACACGACGAACACGATCACCGTCGATGCGCCCTGGGTCACGATTCCGACGGCCAGCAACTTCTCGATCCCGGCCCAGTCGATCCCGATGACGGGCCAGATGGGTCCGCAGGCGAGCGGTGGCTCGGTGCTGCAGCTGTTCCCGTTCCCGTCGGGCAGTGCGATCGTCACTCGCGCGAGTGAGCACTTCCTGGTGGGTGGTTCGGGTGGTGGCGGTGCGGCGTCGCAGGGTGCCTGCTCGCTGTTGCTGACGCCCGACAAGTTCACGTGCGGCGCTGGCGGCGGCGGTGGTGGTGGCGTGATGGCGCTGCGCGCCGGCGACGTGCTGCGCCTCGGCCCGGCTGGCAAGCTGCTGGCGCGGGGCGGCAGTGCGGCTGGCTCCGCCGGCTCGGCCGCAGGCGCGCAGCCTGCGCCTGGCGGCGGTGGTTCGGGCGGTTCGATCGTGCTGCAGTCGGGTCGTCAGGTGGACCTGACCGGCCAGATCGACGTGCGCGGTGGCCTCGGCGGCGTGTTCAACCGCGTTGCCGGTACCAACAACGGCGCGGCCCCGGCCGGCATGCAAGCGCAGATCCTCGGTGGCGACGGCGCGCCCGGGTTCGTTCGCCTCGAATCGGCGGCGGGCGCCAACGTGACCCAGCTCACCGGCATGCTGCCGGCGCCGACGGCGCAGAACGTCGGCGTGCTCACCGAGCGCGATGACCTCGTCGTCTGCACTTCGAAGTACTACTCGACCGGTCTGATCTTCGGCCCCGAGTTCGCTCGGTACGAGATCCACGGCAGTGTCGATGGCGTTCCGTTCGTGCTCAGTGACGACCCTGCCGTGTCGTCGCAGGCGGCTTTGGTCGGGGCTCCGGTTCGGGCCCTGTTCCAGGCCGCCCAGCTCGACCTGGCCACCGGAGCCACCATCCAGGTGGCGCCGTGGCGTCTCGGTGTGCGCAGCAGCTCCACCCAGACCGGCATCGCATCGGATGGCCTGAACGGCTTCCGCTTCCAGTTGCTCGCTGACTACACCCTCGGCCAAGTGATCACGATCGACAAGGTCGTGGTCGTCTACCGCGTCTGATCGTCCCGCGTTTGATCGCCGCCCAAGCTCCGTAGCTCCTACCGTCTCCCATGCGCAACGCATTCACCATTTCGCTCCTCGCCGGTCTGTCGCTGTTCGCCGGTTGCTCCGGCGGCTCGGAGACGGACCTCGCTTCGGTCCGCATCAAGTGCATCGGCGGCCAGTCCTTCTGCATCATCAGCTGTGATCTCGGCTGCACGCAGACGGGTTGCTCGGTGTCCGAGATCGCCGAGAACCAGCGGCTGCGCTTCAAGTTCTCCGACCGGGTCGAAACGGCTTCGGTGAACTCGACGAGCATCTCGATCCGCACGGCGACGGGTGTCGCACCGGACGGCGAATACCTCGTGGCCGACAACGAGGTGACGTTCGTGCCGCGGGTCAGCACCTCGAATGGGGTCAGTACGTTCGGCTTCCTGCGCAACGAGAGCTACATCATCACCCTGCTCGGTGGCGACAGCGGCTCCCAGGGTGTGCGCAGCATCGCCGGCGACTCGCTGACTTCGGAGTTCTCCTGCACGGTGCGGGCTTCGTTGGGCATCCAGGACGACGACCAGCAGGCGCCTGCGGTCGAACTGCTCGCGCCGGTCAACCTCACTGCCGTGTCGCTCGATCCGACGATCGTGCTGCGCTTCTCCGAGCTGATCGACACCACGCCGTTGCTGAGCCCGCTCAGTGCCTCGTCGCCCGTGCGCGTCGTGCTGCGCGGCACGCTGCCGAGTGGCGAATGCGATCGCGATGCCGAAGGCATCGTGCTGGAAGGCCTGGTCCAGCTCTCGACCGAGTCGATCGCCGGCCGCGACGTGACCGTCGTGACCTACCAGCCGCCGGTGACGCTGCCGAGCAAGTCCTGCCTCACCGTCTACATCACGTCGGACCTGCGCGACCTGTCCGGTCGCGCCGCCGTGCCGCGTAGTTTCGAAATGCTGACGGTGGAAGGCGTCTCGGTGCCGATCACGGTGACCGAACTGTTCGCCAACTCCTCCGGCCAGGAGACCCTGGTGTCGGGTGGCGTGTGGAGTGACGGCGCGCGGCCTGGCCTGATCGGCCGTGACGGTCTGCACGGCTCGTTCAAGCCGCAGCTCGGCAACAGCGTGAACGGCACCTTCGAGTGGAACATCGACAACTTCACGATCCCGGCGTCCAACACGCCGAGCGGTCTGGCCTACACGGTCACCGACGGTCGCTTCTTCTTCACGGACTTCATCGTGCCGGCTGGCGTGACCGTGCGCTTCCTCGGTTCGGTTCCCGCCCAGATCTTCGTGCGCGGCAAGGCCGAGATCCACGGCACGATCGACGTCTCAGGCGCGGACATGCCGCACACGGTGCCGACGACCGGCCCGCTCGCCGGCCTTCGCGCCAGCTCGTTCAACTCGCGCACCGGCACGACCAACCCGGCGTTCCCGGTCGGTTGGACCCTGGTGACGAACGGCCAGGCCGGTGGTGCGGGTGGCTGCGGTGGCGGTCGCGGTGGCAACGGTGGCGTCGAGAGCACGGGCGTGACCACGCCGGCCAACGCCGTGCCGCCCCTGTTCATCGCCGGCGTCAACATGAACAACGGCCAGGATGGCGGTGGCGTTCGCGTGCTGGCGAGCCATGCCTACGCTGGCAATGCCGGCGGCACGGGCGGCGCCGGGTCGCCGATGCACCCCACGGCCGGCACGGCCATCGCGGCAGGTGCCCCGTACATCGTGGGTGTCTCGGCCCAGAACTTCTACGACGAGTTCTCGCGTGGCGGTGGTGGTGGTGGCTTCATGCTGGCGGGTAGCACGGCTGGGTTGCCGACGATTGCCTTGCCGACGCAGCCCAACCCCAGTGCGGCCGCTGCGGCCGGCCTGCCGTTCGCCTTGCTGCCGTTGCCGGTCAGCCCGCCGCTGAACTACCAGTCGCTCGACCACTTCCTGGTCGGTGGCGCGGGTGGTGGCGGTGGTGGTTCGCACCCGTTCGGCATCGCGATCATCCTGACCGACGACTACATGGCCGGTCACGGCGGTAGCGGTGGCGGTGGTGCGGTGATGATCCGCGCCGGTGGTGACCTGAACGTCAGCAGCACGGCGCGCTTCGTGTCGCGCGGTGGCCGCGGCGTCGTGATCAACGGCGACGGGCCCACGCCGGCGACGCAAGACGTCGAGTGGGGCATTTCGTCGCCGGGTGGCGGCGGTTCGGGCGGCAGCTTCCTGCTGCAATCCGGCCGCACGCTCGCGTTCAACGGGTTGGTCGACACCACCGGCGGCGAAGGCAGCCGCGTGTTCAACTGCTCGACGGCCCTGGCGCCGACGCAGATCAACGTCGCCGGGCAAGCCGGTGCCGGTTCCTCGGGCTTCTTCCGCCTCGAAGCGCCCAACGTCGTCTGGAATGGCCAGCCGGCCACGGTTCCTGCCTACGTCGCCGGCACCAACTCGGCCACGCTCACCGACCGCGACCCGACCTCGGGCGACCTGTCGACGTGGCGCGGCACCGGCCAGGTGTTCCCGCCGGTGTGGTTGCGCTACGAGCTCGACGTCGATCTCGACGGCAATGGCACGGTGGACATCACCTACACCGACTCGGGCGAACCGGGCACGCAGAAGGCGAACGATCCGAACGGTCCGCTGACGATCCGCTTCCAGGGTGCGACGATCAACCAGTCCGGCACGGCGCCGATCGAAGGCACGATCCGCGCCTGGCGCGAAGGCATCGGCAGCGGCGCGGGTCCGGGCATCGGCCTCGACTCGGTCACCGGCTTCCGCTTCGCGATCGACTACAACCGCTTCGTCAACCCCGACCAGGTGGTCCGGGCGCTGCGCGTCTTCGCGCGCACGTGAGGCGCAGTTCGGCCACGCCGCCACGCGGCGCGGCCTGACCCAACGATGGGCGCCTTCGCCGCCCGCTTCGTCGCGCTCGACGCGACGACGGTGTTGTCCGGCGGCTTGATCCGCTGGGACGCCCGTGGCCGCATCGTCAGTCTGCGGCGCGCCCCGGCCGGCACTCGGCTCGCCGATGTGTGCGTGTTGCCCGCACTGGTCAACGCGCACGCGCACCTGCAACTGCCGGCCCTGGCCGCAACGGCGCCGACGCGCACCTTCGTGGCATGGATCCACTCGGTGCTGCAAGCGCGCCAGGCGACCTCCGCGGCTGCGGAGCGCCAGCTGTTGCGCGCCGCGATCGCCGACCAGCTGCACCTGGGTGTCAACGCGGTCGGCGACATCGATTCGACGGGCACGAGTGCCGAGGAACTGCGGCACTCGCCGCTGCGCGGCCGCTGCTATCGCGAACTCACCGGCTTCCATCTCGACGAACGGGCGGCGCGCGCCTTGCTGCAGGAGCGCGACGGCGAACGCGTGCGTGGACGGCCTTTGGCGATGCAAGGCGGCTGGTCGCCGCATGCGCCGTACTCCGTCTCGGCGGCACTGTTCCGCGCTGCGGCGGCGCGCGGCCGGCACCTTGCCATCCACTGCGCCGAAGTGCCCGAAGAACAGCAACTGCTGCACTCCGGTCGCGGCGCGTTCGCCGACCTGTTGCGCGAACTCGGTCGCCTGCCCGCGGACCATCGCGCCCCGAACCTGGGTGCCGTGCGCTGGCTCGAGCACCTCGGCGTGCTTTCCGCGCGCACGAGCCTCATTCACTGCCAGGAACTCGAACGTGGCGACAGCGCCCGCATCGCCGCGTCGGGCGCCAGCATCGTCGTCTGCCCGGGCACGATCGAATACTTCGGCCGCGCGGCGCCGCCGGTGCCCGCCTGGCTCGCGCAGGGCATTCCGGTCGCACTCGGCACCGACTCGCGCGCCAGCAACACCACCCTGTCGATGCCGGCCGAACTGGCGCGCGCCAGCCGCCTGTGGCCTGGCCTGGCGCCGGAAACACTGTTCGCGATGGCGACCCGGCACGGGGCCCGGGCCGTCGGGTGTCGGGGGCTTGGCCAGTTGCGGATCGGTGGCCGCGCCGACTTCTGCACGGTTCCGGCAGCGGCGACGTTCCGCGAGGCTCTGGCTGCCTGGGTTGCGGGGGCGACCGCGGTTGCCGCGGTGCACGTGGCGGGGCGCCGGTTGCCCACGGTGAAGGCGGGTTCCCGTCGTTGAGCCTTCGCCGGGCGGCCCGTACAGTCCAGCGACCCTTCGTGACCACGTTCCACGACTTCCTGCGCACTCGACAGACGTTCCTTCTCACCGGTCACGAGAATCCCGATGGCGATTGCCTCGGGGCGCAGGCGGCGCTGTTCCACCTGCTGCGCGCGCTCGGCAATCAGGTCCACATCGTCAATCCCGACCCGATCGGCCGCAGCTTCGACTTCCTGCAGCAGCACACTCCGTTCGGCCACGCGCGGGCCGAGGACGCGCTGCCCGCGTTCGATGCCGCCGTGCTGCTCGATTGTTGCCAGCTGTCGCGCGTGGGTTCGCTCGGCCAGCGGTTGCAGAAGAGCGGGAAGCCGATCGCGGTGATCGACCACCATGTCGGCAGCGACAAGGGCGATGGCACGATCTGCTACGTCGATCCGACCGCCGCCGCGACCGGGGCTCTCGTGCGCCGGCTGCATCGCGAACTCGGCGTGCCGCTGAGCAAGGCCGCGGCCGAAGGCGTGTTCCTGTCGTTGGTCGCCGACACCGGTTGGTTTCGCTACAGCAACGCCGACGCCGAAGTGTTCGCGATGGCGAGCGAACTGGTCGCCGCCGGCGTCGATGGCTCGCGCATCTTCGACGCGCTCTACCGTCGCAACCACCCGGACTCGGCAGGCCTGCTCGCCGACACGCTGGCGCGCCACCGGCTGCGCCTGTCCGGCAAGCTGGCGATCGCGACCCTCGACAAGGCGCTGATGGAACGTGCGGCGCGCGCCGACTTCGACACCGATGCGGTGCTCGATCCGCTGCGCTCGCTCGAAGGCGTCGAGGTCGTCGCGTTGCTCAAGGAACGTTTCGACGGCACCGTGAAGTGCTCGCTGCGCGCGCGCGCGGACATCGACGTGCAGGCCATTGTCGCCCAGTTCGGCGGTGGCGGTCACAAGAAGGCCGCTGGCGCCACCATGAAGATGGGCATGGTCGCAGCCGAGGCCGCCATCGAAGGCGCCGTGCAGCAGTCATTGCTCGCTGCCGAGGGATCGAGGCGAGCGTGAGCACGTTCGCGTTGATCTCGGACGTGCACAGCAACCTCGAGGCGCTCGACGCCGTATTGGCCCGCATCGATGCGCTCGGGGTGTCCGAGATCATGTGCCTCGGCGCCGTGGTCGGCTATGGCGCCGATCCGCTGCCGGTGACGTTGAAGGTGATGCAGCGCTGCAAGTGGACGCTGCAGGGCAACCACGACTGGGGGTTGTTCCACGAACTCGACGACTTCAACCCGCTCGCGCGCGAGGCGTTGTTCTACACGCGCGCCCAGCTCAGGCCGTCGTTCCTGCGCCCGCGCCGCCGCGCCGCGTGGGAGTTCCTGCGTGGCCTGCCCGACCGTCGCGACGACCACGGCTACCAGTTCTTCCACGGCTCGCCGCGCGACCCGGTCATGGAGTACGTGCTGAAGAGCGACGGCTTCCTCGAACCGGAGAAGATGCACCACCTGTTCCAGCTGATCGACCGGCCGTGCTTCGTCGGCCACACGCATTGGCCTGGAGTGCATCGCCCCGACTACCGCTTCTCGCAAGCGACCGACGAACAGCGCGAGTTCCCGCTCGACGGTCCGTGCATCGTCAACGTCGGCAGCGTCGGCCAGCCGCGCGACGGCGACCCGCGCGCGTCGTTCGCCGTGGTGCGCAACGGGCGGGTCGAGATCCAACGCGTTCCCTACGACTTCCGCCGCACGCAGGCGAAGATTCTCGCCGCCGGCCTGCACCCCGCGCTGGCCGAACGGCTGGCGCGCGGCAAGTGACGGCGATGGCTGCGGTCGTCGTGTTGTGCACGGCGCCGGCAGCTGGCGAACGTGGCAAGCTCGCGGCCGATGCGCTGGCGCGGCAACTGGTCGAAGAACGGCTGTGTGCGTGCGTGAACGTGCTGCCCGGCGTGCGTTCGGTGTTTCGCTGGCAGGGCAAGGTCGACGTCGCCGAGGAGTGCCTGTTGGTGCTGAAGACGACGCGCGCCGCCGCCGCGCGCTTGCGCGAACGCATCGTCGCGCTGCATCCGTACGAGGTCCCCGAAGTGCTCGAGTTCGACGTCGACGGCGGCTTGCCGGCCTACCTGCAATGGCTCACCTCTTCGGTGGGGCCGTGACCGTCGCATGACGATGACGCCCGATCCGGTCGCAGCCGCCCCGCGTGACGTGTCGTGGCCGCGCCTGGCGATCGCGGTGGCGATCGGCGCCTTGTGCTACTGGGCCGGCCACGGCTTGCCGTTCCCCGAGAACGTGCGCCCCGAAGTGGCCTGCCGGCTGCTGTTCGTGACCGGCCTCACCACGTCGTGCTGGTTGCTCGCGGCGATGCCGATCGCCGCCGCGTCGTTGTTGCCGTTGGTGCTGCTGCCGTTGCTCGGCGTGCAGTCGACGGTCGAAGTCACCAAGGGCTACGGCGATCCGATCCTGTGGTTGTTCGGCGGCGGGTTCGTCCTGGCGATGGCGATCGAGCGTGCGGGCCTGCACCGCCGGTTGGCGCTGCGCACGGTCGCTGCCGTCGGTCCGTATCCGCGCCGGCTGGTGCTGGGCTTCTTCCTCGCCGCCACCTGCATCTCGATGTGGATGAACAACACGTCGGTGGCGTTGCTGCTGCTGCCGATCGGCACCGTGATGGTGCGGCGCGTGCGCGAACTCGGCGAACTGTCGCCGCGCGCGATGGCGAACTTCGGCGCCGGCGTGATGTGTGCGATCGCCTTTGGCGCCTCGATCGGTGGCATGGGCACGCCGATCGGCACCGCGCCGAACGCGATCTTCTTCAGCGCCTACGAACCGCTGGCGCAGCAGGGCGCGCGGCCGGTGTCGTTCCTGGCGTGGACGCTGGCGTTCGCGCCGTTCGCGCTGGTGCTCGGGGTCTGCGCCAGCCTCGTGCTGACCCGGATCGCGTTGCCGTTGCCGAAGGCGCGGCTGCAACAAGCCGACGTGCTGCTCGTGGAGGCGCGCGGGCTCGGCCGCTGGAGCACGGCCGAAGTCCGCATCGGCATCCTGTTCCTCCTGGCGATCGTGCTGTGGGCGACGCGCGGCGACCTGCAGCTCGGCAGTGGCGACGTGCTGCACGGTTGGGCCCACTACCTGGTGCCCGCGGGCCAGCGCGATCGCTACATCGCCGACGGTTCGGTCGCGGTCGGGGTGGCGATCCTGGCGTTCCTGATCCCGGCGGGCACGCCCGATCGTCGTCCCCTGGTGGACTGGGAAACGGCGCGGCACATGCCGTTCGACCTGCTGCTGCTGCTCGGCGGCGGCATCGCGATGGCGGACGCGTTCGGCCCGACCGGCGTGTCGGCCGCGTTCGGCGAACTGTTGCGGCCGTTGATCGGCAGCGTGCATCCGGCGTTGCTGCTGCTCGTGCTCATCGTGTCGATCACGATGTTGTCGGAGATCGCCAGCAACACCGCGGTGGCGACGTTGCTGCTGCCGATCCTGCGCGACGGCGCGATCGGCGCGAAGATCGACCCGCTGGTGCTGATGCTGCCGGCGGTGCTGGCGGCGTCGTGCGGCTTCATGCTGCCGATCGCGACGCCACCGAACACCATCGTGTTCAGTTCGCGGCTGGTGACGTTCGGCCAGATGGTGCGGGCCGGCATCTGCGTCGACATCCTGGCGGCGCTGCTGCTGCTGCCGTTCCTGTGGTGGTGGTCGTTGCCGTTGCTCGGCGTCGATCCCAGCACGTTAGGCGGGGCAGGGAAATGAACGGCGAGCGCACCTCCTGGCGTCGGCTGCTTGCGGCCTGGCTGGCGACGTTCTTCGCGTTCGCGGCGGTGGCGCACGGCAACTTCGAAACCACCGATGCCGGCTTCACCTTGCTGGCGGCGCGCAATCTCGTGCACCGCGGCGACAGCGGCATCCTGCGGGCGGACCAGGGGGCGACGTCTGTGGGCGAGGCCGAAGGCGCGAAGCTGCTCGCGGTCGGCAACTGCGGCAAGGTCGGTCCCGACGGCATCGCCTACACGTGGTTTCCGTTCGGGCACCAGTTGCTGCTGGTACCGTTCGCGTGGGTTGGCGACTCGATCGAACGCACCTGGCCGGTCATCGACGCTGCGTTCCGCCGTCGCGTGGCGCCCGGCCAGACGCACGAACAAGCCGCCTACACGCCCGAACACGTACGCGGCAGTCCGGTCGTGCTGCAGGGGCTCGTCTCGCTGCTGGTGCCGCCGTCCTGCGCGGCGTCGATCCTTCTGCTGCTGTTCTTGCTGGCGCGCCGCCTCGGCGCTGGCGAGCGCGACGCGTGGATCACGGCGCTGGCGATCCTGCTGACGACGCAGTGTTTCGCGTTCGGCCGCGAGACGCTGTCGGATGGCCCGGGCCTCGTGTTCCTGCTCGCGACCGTGCTGGCCGTCGCCAACGTGCACGCGGGTGCCGGCGCGCGCGCGGCGTTGCTCGGCGGCCTGTGTGGGGGGGCGGCGGTGCTGCTGCGCTACCAGAACGCCGCGCTGTTGGTCCCGATCGGCGTTGCCCTGCTGCTCGCGTGCTGGCGCCCGCGACGACTGCTGCCGGTGGGTGCGTTCGTGCTGGGCGTGGTGCCGGCGGCGCTGCTGCTGCTGGCCGCGAACCACGCGCGCTTCGGCAATGCGTTCGACACCGGCTACCCGCGCGTCGACGACTGGCTCGACCAGCCGGTGTGGCTCGGCGCCACCAAGATCCTGTTCGCGGCCGGCCGCGGTGTGGCCTGGCTGTCGCCGATCGTGTGGCTGGCGTTGCCGCTCGCGATGAATCGGCGGGTGCCGGTGCGTTGGCGTTGGCTGGCGTGGCTCGTGTTCCTGTTCCCGCTGTGGTTCTTCGGTCGCGCCCGCGGCTGGCAGGGCGGCGAATGCTGGGCCGCGCGCTACGTCACGCACGGCCTCGTGCTGCTGCTCGCGATCGTGCTGCCGCAGACGCTGCCGTGGCGCCGTTGGCCGAAGTTGTGGTGGGCGCTGTGCGCGTTCGGTGCGTTCGCATGCCTCACCAGCGTGGTGGCGCCGGTGCGCGGCGTGAAGCAGCTTGCCGACCAGGCCGCATGGTCGCGCGGGCTGCTGCCCGACCAGGTCGATGCCGCCGATCCGGTGAGCTGGATGCCTGCCTACACGCCGCTGGTGGCGAACTGGCGCTACGCGTTCGCGAGCGCGCACGGTGAGTTCGAGCGCAACGGCTACGAACGCAACGACGGCAGCGCGATCGCTGCCGTGTTCGGGGCGACCGCGGCCAGTGCCGACCAGACGCACGCGCCGATCCACTGGGAGGACCGCAACGGCCGGCACCTGTGGTGGCGGTTCTGGGGCGATCTGGCGAAGCGGCCGTGGTGGTTGCTGCTGCTGCCGACGGTGGCCCTGGCGGCCCTGTTCGCCTGGGTTGCCGTGCGCGCCCGCACTCCGGCAGCGTCGGATTCTTCGACAGCGCGGTAAAGGCCTTCGCATCGGCGGTTCGATAGCGGCAGCGGAGTACTCCACCCGCATGAACCCGCTCCTGCTGCCGTTGCTGCTTGCCTGCCAGGATCCCTCGCCGCCGCCTCAGGTCCCTGCGACCGCGCGCGATGTGATCCATCTGAAGAACGGCGACACCATCGAGGGTCGCATCACGGCCTCGATCGACGGCTACCTCGAAGTCGAGATCGAAGCCGGTGCCACCATCGGTCTCGCCGGCAACCAGGTCGCTTCGATCAAGCGGGGTGCGGCTGCCGCGGCGCCGAGCGCCGCGATCGATCGCCGCACCGAGTGGTTCGTGCTGCACGACGCGTCGGGCCAGGCCGTGGGTTGGCTGTCGGTGGTGGTGACGCCACGGGCCGACGGCGGCTTCACCGCCAACGAGGAGTACGAGTTCCAGAACGGCGCGCGGCGGTACCAGGTGACGACGCAAGCGAGCGCCGATGCGCAGTTGCAGCCGACCAGTTGCTACTACCGCGAACGGGTCACCGAGCCGGTGCTGGGCTCGCTGACGTTGTTCTCCGCCGATCGCGCCGGTCTGCAGGAGCGCATCGTCGATGAACGCATCGTCGAAGCTACGCGACGCGGCGAACGCTTGTTGGTGCAGCGCCTCGACAAGAACGGTCGCAGCGAGCGCGATCTGCCGTGGACGGCAGACCACAACTTCCCGTTGCTCGCACGCACGCTGGCGCGCGCCCGCGGTGCGGCCACGACGACTCTCGCCCTGTTCGATCCGGCGACCGAAGAACTCGTACAACGCAGCTACGACGGCAGCCGCCGCCGTGCCGTCGTGATCGACGGCAAGTCGGTGCAGGTGACCGAAGTCGCGGAGACCGGTGCCACCGGCCGCAACGCCGAGTGGGTCGATGCCAGCGCGCGCACGCTGCGGCGCGAGCTCGCCGGCCCCGCCTTGGTCGCGGTGCCGAGCAGTGCCTCCAGCGCGCGGCTCGCGGTCGGGTCGTCGACGATTGCGTCTGCCATCGCCACCGAGGCGACTGGCGCGTTCGGCCTGTGGGTGCCCAATCCCGCGTGGTTGGCGCGGGCGCCGATGCCCGCGGGCCAGGTCGCGCTCGCCTGCGAAGCGCACGGCGCCAGCGTGCATCTGTCGCGGCTCGATCACCTCGAAGCGGACACGTCGCTGTCGGTCGCTGCCGACGCGGTCACCTCGTGGTTCCGCCTGCTGCAACCCCAACTGTCCGTCACGGCGCGCGAAGAGACCACGGTGCGCGACCGGGCTTCGGTCCGTCTCACCGCCAAGGGGCGCAGCCAGGGCGTCGACACCACCGCCACGCTCGACGTGATCGCGCACCAGGGCCGCTTCCTCGTGCTCACCTGCGTAGCGCCGGCGGCAGCGTGGGACGAACTCGCCGCCGACTTCGTGTTCTTGCGGCGCACGGTCGAACTCGATGCGCGCGCGCTGCAGCCGGAGCTGCAGGGTCCGATCGCGCAGCGCGAACGGGCGCAGCAGGCGAAGGTCGCCAGGCACAAGGGGCCGCAGGACGTCGTGCGCACGCCGGCGCCGGCGGTGGAGTCGAAGCCGAAGGCGCCGCGGGTGCGCATTCCGAACGGCGGCTGAGTTCGTTACCGCTTGCCCGTGAGCATTCGACCAGGCGTCGGACCTTGATGAGGGCGCGCATGTCCAGGCCGCGTGAGTTGGCCAACGATACCGGCAGCAACCAGAACTTGGCGAGGCCCGCGGCGTGCTCGACATGTACGTGGGGTGGCTCGCTCCCTGCATTGGAGTAGAAGAAGAAGCGGAAGCCGTCGCGGCGCCGGATCGTCGGCATCGACGTCCTCAGGCCAGCGCCGAGGCGGCGAAGCCACGCAGCGTTGCGGCTTCGAACACGTCGATCTCGGCGATGGTGTCGCGGTCGTCGAGATCGGCAAGCGTGCGCGCGAGGCGCAGCAAGCGCACGCGGCCGCGGCCGCTCTGGTGGTGCAGCCGCAGCACTTCATCGACCGCCGCCAGCGTCGACTCGTCGGCGCCGCAGGCGCTGACCAACGCGCGGTCGGCCAGGCGGGCGTTCGGCGTCGTGATGCCGCGTCGCGTCTGCCGCTGTTGTTGGCGCTGGTGGGCGACGAGGACCCGTTCGCGCAACGACGCCGTCGAGCCGGCGGCGTCTTCCGGGGCGCGCAGTTCGGCGGGTGCGAGGGCCGGCACTTCGACCTGCTGGTCGAGGCGATCGAGCAGCGGACCGGACAGGCGGCTGCGGTAGCGCGCGATCGCGGCGGGCGTGCACACGCACGGCCGCTGCCGGTGGCCGCGGTAGCCGCACGGGCACGGATTCATCGCGGCCACCAGCAGGAACTGCGCCGGCATCGTCACCGTGCGCGCGGCGCGGCCGACGGTGACCACGGCGTCTTCGAGCGGTTGCCGCAGCGCTTCGAGCACGTCGCGGCGGAACTCGGGAAGCTCGTCGAGGAACAGCACGCCGTGGTGCGCGTGAGTGACTTCGCCAGGCCGAACGTCGGCGCCGCCGCCGAGCAGGGCGGCGCTCGAACTGGTGTGGTGCGGCGCCCGCAGCGGTCGTCGCTGCGGCGGTGGCACGAGCCCGGCAGCGGCGTGCACCTGCAGCACGGCGAGCCGTTCGGCCGGACCGAGCGGCGGCAGGATGCCGGGCAGACGGCGCAGCAAGGCGCTCTTGCCGGTGCCCGGTGGCCCGACGAACAGCAGGTTGTGGCCGCCGGCGGCGGCGACCGTGAGCGCCTTCTTCGGCGTCGCATGGCCGCGCAGGTCGGCGAGGCAAGGGATCTCGTCGCGTGATGCCGGCACGTGCAGGGTGGGAGGCGGTAGCTGGCGGCGACCGGCGAGCCAGTGGATCGCGTCGGCGAGCGTGCGCGCGCCGTGCAGCGCGAGGCCATCGACGACCGCGCACAACGCGGCGTCGTCCGGGCCACACAGCATCGCCGACGCACCGTTCTGGAGCGCCGCCACCGCGACGCTGACGGCACCGCGCGCCGGCAGGATCTCGCCCCGCAGGCTCACTTCCCCGAAGGCGAACAGCCCCACGGCCCGTTGCGGGGGGTAGAGCCCGGCGGCGCCGGCGAGCGCGAGTGCGAGCGGCAGATCGAACCCGCTGCCGTGCTTGCGCAGGGCTGCGGGGGCGAAGTTCACGGTGGTGACACCGCGCGGCGATGGCAGTTCGAGCGCGAAGAAGGCCTGCAGCACGCGGTGGTAGGCCTCGCGCACGCAGGCGTCGACGAGGCCGAGCAGGCGCGGCGTGCCGTCGCCGGAATGGCGGGTGGTTGCTTCGACCTGCACGGGAATCGCGTCGACGCCCTGCACGAGCCCGCAGCCGATGGTGATGGTGGGAGTCTGCACGGCGCCATAGGGACCGCGAACGCGTCCGCGGTGGCACTTCGCGCGAAAATCCGCGCGCGCCGCGCGTTCACCAACTGTGGTTGGCGGCGAGGGCGGCGCGTTCGGCGATCGCGGCGCCGAGGGCCTTGGCGTCGCTGAGCACGAGGTCGGGCAGGCGCGTCGGCGAACCGCCGGCGACGTAGACGGTGAGGTCGGCGAGGCCGAGCAGTTGCCCGACCGGGCCCTGGCGCACGACGACGGCCTGGACCTTCGTGGTCGGCACGTAGGCGATGGTGCGACCGATGATGCCGTGCTGCAGGGTCAGGAACTCGTTGCCGAGCGCAAAACCGAGGTTGCGCCACACCAGGACGCCAAGCAGCGCGAACGCCGGCATCAGGAGCAACGCCAGCAAGGCGACACTGCCGGCCTGCACCCACAGCGGCGGAATCACCAGTGCCGCCAGCAGCGCGCCTTGCACGCCGGTGCGCACGACCAGCCGCACCGAGCCGCGCCGCCAGTCGAACTGTTCGCGCTCGAGCCCGGGCAACACCGCGGGCAGCAGGGATTGTGCGGTCGGCATCGCCGCGAGCGGCAATACCACGTCCCAGCCACCGGCCACCTCGGCGCCATCGGTGCGGCTGCCGCCGGCCGAATCGGCCTTCATTGCGCACAGGCCGAGCAGGCGCCGCAGCCACGTCTGTTCGAGCGTGACGCGTTGGATGCGCGCGCGCGGCAGCGTCTTCTGGCGGGTGGTCAGCAGTCCGTAGCGGCGTTGCAGCACGTCGCCGCGCAGCAGCAGCACGAAGCCGTGGAAGGTGACCAGGTTGCCGAGCGTCGACGTGACGATGCCGAACAGCATCACGACCGCGAGCAGGCCGCACAGGATCAGTGCCACCATCGCGGGCGAGAACTGCAGCAGCCAGTCGCGCACCGAGTTGGCGGTGCCGGCGAGGCGGCTGGCGGCGCCGAGATGGTCGGCGATTTCCCAGGCGGCGTAGCCGGTGACGAAGAACGCCGACAGGCGCATGTCGGTGACCCCGCGCAGCATCAGCTCGCCGGCCGTGGCGCGATGCACCGTCCATTCCGGCTCGGGTGCAGGTGGAGCCGGTGGCGGCGGCGGCGTTGCGGCCGTGCCATCCGCCGCGGCCGGGTCGGTTGGTGCGCTGGCCGCCGCGGCGATGCGGGCGGTCGCGGCGAGGCGGGCCGCGAGCAACACTTCGCGCAGGTGCTCGGCGGCGGGGCGCGACAGGGCATCGAGTTTCGCTTCGGCGCCGGTGCCCGAGGCCGTCTCGACCAGCACCACGGCGAGCCCGAGGGCGCGGCGCAGCAGCGACGACTCGAAGCCGAGGTCCTGGATGCGATCGAGCGGGATGCGACGTTCCTGGCGTTCGAGCAGGCCTTCCCGCACGCGCAGTTCGTCGGCGGTCAGCGTGAACTCGAGGGTCAGATAGCGGGCCACCGCGTAGCCCAGCCGCAGCAGGAACATCACGCCGCCGAACGCGAGCAGCCACACGTTGCTGAGCAGCACGCCCGCAACCACCGGCAACACTGCCTGCTGCATCGACTCGAGCAGGCGCACCAGCAGGATCGCCGGATGCAGGTGGCCGCGGGCGAGCACGGCAGCTTGCGGCGCCGGCGTAGCAGCCGGCGTCGTGGCATCAGGGGCTGCGGCGGGCAGCGGTGGCGGAACCGGCACGAGCGGCGCGCTCGCCGGTCCGGGATCAGAGGCGTCCGTCACCACGCGCCTCGACGATGCGGTCGCGGAGTTCCTGGGCGCGCGCCACGCGCAAGCCGGGCACGCGGAACGCGGAGCCTTCGTTGCCGGCCGTGAACACGACCAGGGTCGCCAGGCCGAACAAACGCTCGATCGGGCCGCGCACCAGATCGACGTGCTGCATGCGACGCACCGGCACGGCGCGTTCCTCGACGAACAGGATGCCGTAGCGCATCAGCAGCAGGTCGCCGAGAAAGCCGTAGCGCCACCGGGCGAAGGCCAGCGGCGGCGTCGCGAGGCCGAGCAGCAGGATGCCGAGGCAGGCGCCGAGCAGCACGTATTCGAGCGTGGGGGTGAAGCCGTCCCAGTGCTTCGCGAGTTGCGGGCGCCCGACGAACCACGCGAGTCCGGTCAGGATGACCGACGTCAGCGTGTCACCGAGCATCCAGTAGGCGACGACCCGCCGTTCCAGGCGATCCTCGGGGCGAGGCAGGGCAGCGGCTTGCATGCAGCGAGCGTGCCAGGGCTGGCCCCGCGGAGCAACCTCGGGGCGCGCGAACCGCTGCGAACGCGATCAGCCGACGCGGAAGCCGTCGACGAGCTGGGCGAGGCCTTCGACCTGCTGCGTGGTCGCGGTGGCGACCTGCGCCAGCGTCTGCGAGCCGGCGTTGCTGCGCTGCGTGACGTTCTGGATCTCGGCGACGCCGCAGGTGATCTGCTGGATGCCGCTCGATTGTTCCTTGGTGCTGGTCGCGATCTGCGCCACCAACGTCGTGAAGCGCGTTGTCGCATCGACGATCTCGCGCAGCATGCCATCGACTTCCTGGCTGATCTGGCTGCCGCGCTGCGCGCGCTGGCCGGCTTCGGCGATCAGCGTGGACGTGTTCTTGGCGGCTTCGGCGCTGCGTTGTGCCAGGTTGCGGACTTCTTCGGCGACGACGGCAAAGCCCTTGCCCGCTTCGCCGGCACGCGCTGAGTTAGTTCTGTGAGCCCGCTGTGAACACGCCGTATCAAGAGGCACTCGGCTCGACGCTCATTTCGCGTGGCTTTCGCGAGCGAATAATTTTGGTCGCCGTCATGATGCCCG
>SXPB01000057.1 GCA_005776475.1 Planctomycetia bacterium | reverse complement strand
GAGAATGCGTTCGCCGTCGGTGACGACGATGACCGACGGTGGGCGGCCAGGGTAGTTGCGCAGCACCTCGGCGATGTGGCCCTTGCGGTCGATGCCGACGTAGAGTCCGCGCGACTGGCGGTAGATGTGCGAGAACTTCTGGCACGCCTCGCCGACGACCGGCGTGTAGACGATCGGCATCATCTCTTCGATGCGTTCGTGCAGCAGGCGGAAGAACAGCACTTCGTTGCGGTCCTGCAGCCAGGCGAGGTGCACGTAGCGATCGAGTGGCGTGCGCGCTTCCTGGTGGTTGCCGTAGGCGCGCCGCAGTTGTTCGTCGAGGTCGGCGACCTTGCACGGCAGGAGGCCGTGCAGGCCAAGTTCGTCGCGCTCGGCGAGCGAGAAGCCGGTGCCCTTGTTGGTGAGCGGGTCGAACAGCAGGTCGCGGCCACGGGTGGTGACGGCGAGGTACTTCTCGCCGGTACGCGGGTCGATCTTCTGGGTGGTGCGGGATCGGGTCGGCATCGGGCCGAACATGAAACACGGTCGCGCCCGGAAGCGCACGGGGGGGAACGTGTCGCGATTGTGCGTCGGCGACCAGCAATCAGGTCGTCGAGGCCGTAATCAGGGTCAATGTCCCTCGTTTCGCCGCATGCCGGTCCGGTGACTACCGCCGAACGGGTTGTTTCCCTCGATGTCGTGCGCGGCCTCGCCGTGCTCGGCATCCTGGTGATGAACATCGTCGAGTTCGCCTGGCCCGACGAGGCGTATGGCAATCCCGCCTTCGCCGGCGGCTGCGCCGGCTGCGACCTGTGGACGTGGTACGTCCAGGTCGCGCTGTTCGACGGCAAGATGCGGGCGCTGTTCTCGATGCTGTTCGGGGCCGGGCTCGTGCTGGTGGCCGAGCGCATGGCGCAGCGCGGCGACGGCATGTCGGCGACCGACCTGCTGCTGCGGCGTTGCCTGTGGCTGGTGCCGTTCGGCATCGTGCACCGCTTCTTCCTGCAGTGGACCGGCGACATCCTCTACCAGTACGGCCTGCTCGGCGTGCTCGCGGTGACCTTCCGCCATCTGCGCGCGCGCACGCTGATCATCGCGGGGCTCGTGTGGATGCTCGCCTTCGTGCCCATCGGGCTGCGCCGCTACCAGGCACAATGCGAGACGCGGTCCCAGGCCGAGCAGGCCGAACGCATGCTCGCAGCCGATGCGAACGCAACGGTGCCGGCGGAGCTCGCCGCCGCGCAGAAGCGCTGGCAGACGCGCGCTGCATCGATTCCGCCGAAGCCCGAAGTGCTGCAGAAGGAACTCGCCGAGGTGCGCGTCGGCTACTGGCAGCTGTTCCGCAACCGGTGGGACTACCACCACAACTTCCAGTCGTCGTTCCTCTACTACCATTGGATCTTCGACGTGCTGGGCATGATGTTGCTCGGCATGGGGCTCGCGAAGACGGGCTTCTTCCACGGGCGCTGGCGAGCCAGTGCCTACGTGGGCGTGCTGATCGCGGGGGCGCTGACCACGGCCGCGCTGTTCGTCTGGGCGATGGCATGGCAGGCGACCGGCTTCTCGGTGGTGGCGTTGGAGCTGCGCTTGATCCAGGATCTCACCTACGCGCATTCGCGTGCACTCGTGGCGCTGGCGTGGGCTTCGGCGCTGCTGCTCGTGCTGCGCGCGGGCGTCCTGCAGATGCTCACGCACGCGCTCGCGGCCGTCGGCCGCATGGCGTTCTCCTGCTACATCCTGCAAACGGTGCTCGGCTCGCTGCTGTTCTACGGCTACGGCTTTGGCCTGTTCGGCACGATCCCGCGCGCGTGGCTGATGGTCGTCATGCTCGGCATGTCGATCGTGCAGGTCGTGTTCGCGCTGCTGTGGCTGCGCGCGTTCCGCTTCGGCCCACTCGAATGGGCGTGGCGTTCGCTCACGTGGTGGCAGCGGCAGCCGCTGCGGCGTTAGTGCGTGCGACGGTCTGGTTCGAGCAGGTCGTCGACCGTGCGATCGAACGCGGCCACGAGCCCTTCGGCCCTGCCAAGGCGCAGCACCGCGTTGGCGCCGGTTCGCATGTTCGCCTGCATCTGCTCGCAGGCGGCAAGGTCCTCGGCCATCGTCGACAGGTAGAGCGCGTGGTGGCAGACGCGGCGGTGCTCTTCGGCAGCATCGGCGGGGCCCGGCGGCACCAGCATCGCGGTGCGCACCAGGGAGGTGTCGGGATCGATCGGGAAGACGCTGAGCATCTGCACGAAGCCGTCGTGCAACAGCAACGTGGTGTTGGGGAACATCGCGTAGACGACCGCCGCGTGGGTCAGCAGTCGCCATTGCGCCCGGTCGTCGTCGCGCAATCCGAGCACCGAAGCCCCGGGCATCACCATGCGCGCGTGCGGGGCGGTGTGCGTGAGCAGGCTGCAGCCCTGGAAATAGCCGGCGCCGGCCGTCGTCGCGTGCAGGTGCGGCAGGTGGTAGACCTCCTGCGTCGCGTCCATGTGCAGTTTCCAGTTCAGGCGCCGCGTCTGCGTGGCGATGCGCGTGGCGGTGAAGTCGCCGAGGCCGAAGCTGCCGAGTTCGGCGAGCAACGGCCCGAGGAACGTGTCGAGGTCCGGCATCGCGGCGCCGCGGGCCTTGGGCACGACGAAGACGAAGCCGTGGCGTTCGCCGGTCGGCAGTTCGACCAGCCCGCACGCATTGCGATCGAGATCGGGGAACGCGGCCGGCAACGGCACCTTGCACAGGGCGCCGGCGAGGTCGTAGGTCCAGCCGTGGAAGCCGCACGAGAACGTGCGCGCGCTGCCGGCCGTGCCGGTGACGAGGCGCGAGCCGCGATGGCGGCAGACGTTCAGGAAGGCGTGCACCTTGCCGTCGTCGCCGCGCACGCACAGGATCGGCACGCCGGTGGCGTCGTCGGTGAACCAGTCGCCGGCGGCGCGCAGTTGCGAAGTGAAGCCGACGAGGATCGGCAGGCGACCGAACAGTCGCTCCCGTTCCTGCTCGAGACGCGCCGCATCGATGTAGCGGTCGACGGGGATCGTGCCGCCGGGCAGGTCCAGGTCGGTCTCGCCGCGCCCGACCAGCAGCCTGGCGCGTTCGAGCAAACGGACTTGTTCGTGGTGCTGCATCGCCGCGGCAAGCCTAACGAGTCACCGCAATGGGGTCACAGCCGGGCGCGATCGAGTTGCAGCAGGTAGTTCGCGAACACTTCGTTGAACAAGGCACCGGGCCGGCGTGCACGCAGCCGTTCGACCGCCTGTGGGCCCGTCATGCCGTGGTGCATCAGGACCAAGGCGGCGATCAAGGCGCTGCGGTTGAGGCCCATGCCGCAGTGGCTGAGCAGCACGTGGCCCTTGCCGATCAGTTCGGCGGCGAGGCGGCCGACCGCGTGCAGCCGTTCGAGGTTGGGCAGGTCGCCGTCGTGGATCGGCAGGTAGACGTAGAGGAACGCGTCCGCCGCCGTCGGCACGCCGTGGTCGATGTCGCCTTCGAGATCGACGACGACGGTGACGCCGCGGTCGTGCACGAGCTTCCAGTCCTCGATCGAGCCGGAGAGGAACAAGCGACCCGCATCGTCGATCTGCGACAGCTCGTGGAACATGCGCGCGGCATGTTAGGCCGGGAATGCGCCGCCGTCGCCGGGCGCGCCGATTTCACCTTCGCGTTGCGCGGCGGCGTCAGCGCGGCGGCACACGACAGCTGCCCGCCGCCGGAATCAGGTTGGCGACGAGCAGTCCGACCAACATCCCGAGCAAGGTTGCGAAACGCAGGCCGGCGAACGCTTCGAGCGCGCCGCCGATGGCGAGAGCGAGGACCACGACCGCGATCCTCCGCGGAGAGTTCAGGGCTCAGAGCATGGCGGCAGTGTAGGTCGATGCGGGCGCCTAACCGAGGGGACTATGGGCGTAGCATGGTTCGCGATGACGACGCCGGTCTCCGCAGCTTCGCCCACGCCCACGCGACCACCCGCGTCGCGACCCAATCGCCACAAGATGGTGTTGCTGACCTGGCTCGGCATCTGGCCGACCATCACCAGCGTGCTCGCACTGCTGCTGCCGGTGCTGCTGCCGCGATTCCCGTTGCCGATCGTCACCTTGATCGTGACCGCGATCGTCGTGCCGCTGATGGGCTACGTGGTGATGCCGCTGCTGCTGCGCTGGTTCGGCGGCTGGGTGCACCGCTGACGGTCAGCGCCGTTCGACGAGTTCCGTCCTGACGCGGCGGACGCCATGGTTACGTTGGCGATGGAGCGGCGGATAGCCTGGGGGGCATGTTGATCGAAGGTTCGTCGTCGACCGAATTGCGCCACCGATGCATGACAGAGCGGTTCGCTCCGATCGCCAAGGAGACGTTCGCGCGCATGCCCGACGTGCAGTGCATTGCGTACACGATCGGGCAGTACTGGTGCGACGAAGCGGAGGATGCGGTGCACGAGGCGATCGTGACGTTCCTCGAGCGTGAGCCGAAGTGGCCCCAGGATTTCGATCAGGAGGCCGACGAGGCGCGGAAGGACAAGGTGTTCGCGGACCTGAAGTTCGGCTTCCACGACTTCATCTACCGCTGGCCGTGCCTCGACGAAAACACGAGCGGGATCACCGCCTTTGCCTCGCATTGTGCCGAGGAGGGTGATCAAGAGGCGCCGATCGACGAGACCCACGTGGTCTACGCTTGGGCGCGGCGCGCAGCCGGTGGCGAGGTCGCCATCGACGTCGTCGGCACGATGCTCCGGCCTGAGTGGGAGGACCGTTTCGACGTCGGGTTCACGGCCGAGTTGGAGGAAGAAGACGCGCAGCCCGGTGTCGACCCGCGGAAACCACCCGCTCACCAGACGCCACCTCCAGCGCCACGCGGCTTCTGGGCGTTCCTGCGGCGCCTGTTCGGAGGCTAGCAGTGCTGCTGCTGGCGATGTCGTGCTTGCAGTCGCGCACGCAGGATGCGGCGTTCGACGAGCTCGCGCGGCACGACGTGGACGGCTTGCAGCTGACTCCCGGCAATCTGCCGTCACCGGGATTCCGGGCGCGTATCGCAGGGTTCGACGGCACGACGCGCCTGCATCACGGCTTTGCCTGGGAGCTCTACCGCCAGCGCGTCTACGACGGGTGTGGCAACCTGCAGTTGCGGGAACCTGGACGTTCCGTCCATCCGCCGCGCGCGTTGCCTCACGCTGGGGCGGAGCCGAGCGTCGCCGATCCAGTGGCCTGGCTGCGCGGCGTGGCGCCGTGCGACCCGCTGCTCGAGACGATGTACCCCGGCTACGTGCTCGGTTGTGGCGCCGAACTCGAACTCGCGATGGACCTCGGGGTGCGCCTCGCCGTCGACGTGTCGCACCTGCACCTGCAGCGCACGGCAGGCGTGTTGTCGTCGGCGGTCGAGCGGCGGCTGCGTGAGTATTCGCGGGTCGAGGAGATCCATGTTTCCGCCAACGACGGGCGCAGCGATCGCCATGCGCTGTTGCAGCGGGACACGCCCGGGCTCGACTGGGCCCGCGCGCGTCTGGGCGATCTGCCGGTAGTGCTCGAGAGCTACTGGCATCGCCTTGGCTTCGACGAACAGCGGCGCCAGCTCGACCTGTTGCGCGGCGGCGGGGTGGCGCACCGCTGACGGTCAGCGCCGTTCGCGCTTCTTCGTCTGCTCGCCGATCATGGTCAGCACCTGAACCGCGTCGTTGTGCGAGTGCGTGAAGCCCATCGCGCGTTCGGCGGCGATCGTCGCCTGCGAACGGAACGCGAGCACGTAGCCGCGCCGCCAGCGGGTGCTGGTGTTGCCGCCGGAGCCATGCACGGTGCGTTCGTGGTGCACGGTCACCGAGCCGCGTGGCATCACCGTGCTGCGGATGCGGTCGCGCGTCGGATCGACGGTCGCGACCAGCGTGTGGTTCTTGTCGCGATCGCCGTGCAGCGGCAGGTGCTCGCGCAATTCTGGCTCGCGGTGCGAACCGTCGACGAAGCGCACGCAACCGTTGTCGTCGGCGATGTCGTCGAGGCCGAGCCAGAAGGTCGCCGTGCGCGTATCGGGCGTGATCGGCCAGTAGCCGAGATCCTGGTGCCAGTGGAACACCGCATCGGTCTTGCCCGGCGGTTTCGCCACCAGCTGGTCGTAGTCGATCGCGAAGCCATCGCCCCACAGTTGGCGGGTGACGTCGGCGGCGCGGCGTTCGTAGATGTTGCCGGCAAGGGCCGGCCAGTAGACGCGCGGCAGCATCACGTTCAGGATCGCGAAGTCCTCGGGCGCACGCGCGTAGTCGCCGGTCATGTCGCAGTAGTCACGGCCGCGCACCGGAATCTCGCGGCGCAGGAAGCGCATGTAGAGGTCGGTCAGCGGGCGCAGCTCGGCGTCGTCGAGGAACCCGCGCAGCGTGACCCAGCCGTCGCGATGGAACGCGGCGATTTCGTCGGCGGTGAGTGCGAACGTGTCAGCGAGCGGGCGCATGGTCGGCGGGGGCCTTCGAGGCCGGGATCGTAGCGGACGGCCGCGTGGGTGCGGTTGTCGATGTGGCGGCGACG
>SXPB01000056.1 GCA_005776475.1 Planctomycetia bacterium | reverse complement strand
GAAGACGGCTTCGAGGTCTACGTTCCGCACGGCAAGGAGAAGCTCGTGTGGGACGCGTTCATGGAATCCGGGCTGCCGCTCGGCATGACCGCCATCGGCCTCGGCGCGCGCGACACGTTGCGCCATGAAGCCGGCATGCCGCTCTACGGCCACGAGATCGACGAGACGACCAATCCGCTCGAAGCCGGCCTCGACTGGGCGGTGAAGATGAACCACGACTTCGTCGGCAAGCAGGCACTCGAGAAGGTGCTCGCCGCCGGCGGTACCGGCCGCAAGCTGGTCGGCATCACCAGCAGCAGCAAGCGTTGCCCGCGCCAGGGCTATCCGATCGTCAAGAACGGCGCCGCCATCGGCCACGTCTGTTCGGGCAACATCTCGCCGACGTTGGACACGAACATCGCGACGGCCTACGTTCGCACCGAGTTCGCGGCCCCCGGCACCACGCTCGAGTTCGTCGTGCGTGACAAACCCGAGCCCGCGGTCACCGTCCCCATGCCGTTCTACAAGCGCGCGCGCTGATCACCGTCGATCGCCCGCCGGCAACCGCACTCGCAAAGCCAAGCCCTCAACACGAACCTCCCATGCGTCCCACCGACTGCAGCTACCAGAAGAGTCACGAGTGGTGCAAGATCGAGAACGGCATCGCCACGATCGGCATCACCGACTTCGCTGTTTCGCACCTGAGCGACCTCGTCTTCCTCGACCTGCCGCGCAAGGGCGCCTCGGTCACGATCGGTGAGAGCTTCGGCGAAATCGAATCGGTGAAGGCGGTCAGCAGCCTCTACGCGCCGGTCAGCGGCGAAGTGATCGACATCAACAAGGACCTGCCCGACAACCTCGAGTGGTTGGCGCAGGAACCGTTCGCGAAGGCGTGGATGATCAAGGTGAAGGTCACGGCGAAGTCGCCCGACCTGATCACCGCCGCCGCCTACGACGCGCACTGCCAGGCCGAAGGTTGAGCCGGTTCGCCCGCGGGGCGACCCGGCTCAGCGACTGCCTGGACGCCGCAACGCGGGATCCGCCAACCACCAATTCAACGCAACCGGCCCCGCTGCGTCGTATCCTCGGCAGCGACAGGCGCAGCTTCACGCCGGCTGCCCATGGAGGAACACCGCGTGCTGCTGCGAGTCTTGCGCGATGATCCCGCTCCGGCCGCCTGGAACATGGCGGTCGACGAAGCGCTGCTCACGCTGGCGGCGACGCCGACGTTGCGCCTCTACGGCTGGTCACCGCACGCGGTGTCGCTCGGGTACTTCCAGCGCCTCGCCGACTTCACGGACCTGCCCAGCGGCACGCCCATGGTGCGCCGGCTCACCGGCGGCGGCGCCATCCACCACGGCGACGAGATCACGTTCTCGCTCGCACTCGACACGCACCTGCTGCCGCGCGACGTGCACGACAGCTACCGCCTCGTGCACGATGCGGCGATCGCCGCACTGAAGCGACACGGCATCGCCAGCAGTTGCCTCGCCGCCGGCGAACTTCCCGCGGCTCGACCCAGCGAACGCTGGTGCTTCGCCCTGCCAGGCCGCGGCGACGTCGTCACCCCCACTGGCAAGTTGCTGGGGTCGGCGCAACGCCGCATCGTCCGCCCGCGTCCCCGCGTGCTCCACCACGGCTCGTTGGTGGTGCGCCGACCGGGGTTGACTCCTTTCGTTGCGTCGATTGCCGACACCTGCGCCAACGCCGACGACCGCCTCGAGCACGCCGTGCGCGAGGCCCTGGTCGAACAGATCGCCGCTGCGTTGGGCACCGTTCCAACCGCCGGGTCGTTGACGGCGCCGGAGCGCGCCTTGGCCGAACGCCTGGCGACCGCGCGCTACGGCGATGCCGCGTTCCTGCATGCTCGCTGACCAGCCGGCAGACCGTGGCCATGACCAGGCCGGCCCGTAGGCTCTCGCCGATGCTGCTCGACGTCCTGCTCGCCCGCCCGGGGCTGCCCGGCAAGACCCGCATCCTGGTCGCGGTCGCCGTCGCCATCTGGCACGGCGACTGGCAGCGCTTGCGCGACCTGGCCGCTCGCTCCGAAGCCGCCGGCGTGGCGCGCACGGACCTCGAAGAAGTGCTGCTGCAGGCGGTCCTGTTCTGCGGTTTCCCACGCGTCGTCACCGCCTTCGAGACGCTGCAGGAAGCGTGGCCGACGGCGACTTCGCCGAGCGGCGGCAGCCTGCCAGCCGACCAGCAAGTCGCCGCGGGTCGCGAGTTGTTCCGGGGCATCTACGGCCGCAACGCCACGGCAGTGGACGCGATGCTGCGCAGCTTCCACGCGGACTTCCACGCCTTCGTACTCGAGGCCGCTTACGGCCGCATCCTGGCCCGACCCGCGCTGTCGGCGATGGTGCGCGAGACGATCGCAGTGGGACTGTTGGCAGCCCAGGACCAGGTGCGGCAGTTCGCCGGCCACGCCCGCGGCGCCATGCACTTCGGCGCCAGCAAGGACGAGCTGCGCGAGGCGGTCGTCACCGCACTCGGCGACATCGCTGCAGTCGACGGCTGGTGCGCTCGCATCCGCTGAAGCCAGAGCCCGACACCGCGCAGCGGAAAGGAAGGAAGACTCTCCACCTCGCCCCCGGAGGCGCGAGCGACGTGCCCGTTCCTCCTCGGTGGAGAGTCTCGTTTGCGCCCCCGACGAGGATCACACCTCATCGGGAACGACAGCAACTACCCTCCACACCGGGCCCGGTTACCGCAGCGACTTCCGGGCATGCAGAAATTTCCGCGCGCGATCACCCCGTCGGCCGCGATGCCACTCCTAGCATTCGGCGCCATGGCCAACCCGCTGCGTCACGCTGCCCTGACGGCCCTGCTCTCCCTCGCCGCGATCTTCGGCGGCGCCTGCACGCTGCCCACCCAGACACCGCCAGCGACAACCCGATTCGACCTGGTGCTGCGTGGCGGCGTGCTGGTCGATCCCACGACGCGAACGACCAGCCCCGGTGACCTGGGGATCCGCGCGGGTCGCATTGCCGCGCTCGGCAGCTTCGACGTGGCTCCAGGAACCCCGGTGCTGCACGTCGATGGCTTGTCGGTCGCGCCGGGCTTCATCGACGTGCACACCCACGTCGACGCGGACCTCGTGCGCTCGCCGAACTGCGCCAACTTCTTGCGCATGGGCGTCACCACGCTCGTCACCGGCAACTGCGGCGGCTCGGTGGAACGACTCGACCTGCACTTCGGCCGTCTCGAACGCGGCGGTATCGGCCCCAACTACGGCAGCCTCGTCGGCCACGGCACCGTGCGCACCGCGGTGCTCGGCACGGCGAACCGCGCCCCGACCGACGCCGAACTGCAGCGCATGTGCGACCTCGTCGACACCGCGATGCAGCATGGTGCGTTCGGCATGTCGACCGGGTTGATCTACGTGCCCGGCATCTACAGCAAGACCGCGGAGATCACGGCGTTGGCCAAGGTCGTCGGCAAACACGGCGGCATCTACGCCAGCCACATCCGCTCCGAGAACGACGACGTGCTCGACGCGATCGCCGAAGCCCTGACGATCGGCCGCGACGCCGGCGTGCCGATCGAGATCAGCCACGTGAAGTGCACCGGCAAGAAGAACCACGGCCGCGCCGGGGAGGTGCTGGCGGCACTGCAGAAGGCCCGCGCCGACGGCCAACGCGTGCACGTCGACCAGTATGCCTACGACGCCAGTTCGACCGGGCTCGACGTGTTGTTCCCCGCCGACGAACTCGAGATCGGGCGCGAGAAGTTCGCGGCGAAGCTGCGCGACGATGCCGCGTTCCGGCAACGCATCCATGCCGCCCTGCTGGCGAAGATGGAGCAGGTCGGGTTCGGCGACTTCCGCTACGCGCGCATCGCCGCCGCCAAAGGCCACACTGCACTGAACGGCATGTTGCTGCCGGAGGCCGCCAGGAAGCACCTCGGTCGCGACGACCGCGACGCGCAAGCGGAGCTGGCGATGGAGCTGTTCGCCGCAGCGGCACCAGCCCGCGTCAGCATGATCTACCACACCATGGCGGAAGCCGACGTCGAGCGCTTCCTGCGCGAAGACTGGATCGCGATCGCCAGCGACGCCGGGCTGCGCAACGAAGGCGGCGTCGATCGGCCGCATCCGCGCGGTTCGGGCAACAACCCGCGCGTGCTCGGCCACTCCGTGCGCGACCGCGGCGTGCTCGATCTGCCCACCGCGGTCGCCAAGATGACGACGGTGCCGGCGAAGGCGTTCGGCATCGTCGACCGCGGTGAACTGCGCGTCGGCGCCTTTGCCGACCTCGTGGTGTTCGACCCAACCACGGTCGCTGACCGCGCCACCTGGCAGGAACCGGTGCTGCCGCCGGTGGGAATTCGCGCCGTGTTCGTGAACGGCCAACTGGCCGTCGATCGTGACCAGGTCACCGGTGTGCGGGCCGGCCACGTGCTGCGCGCCAACACCCCTCGCCAAGGCCGCTGATCACGACGCCGCGGCCGCGGCGTCTCGTTCCGGACCTTATCCCTGCTTCCGGCGCGGCGCGCCGCCGCCGCCGGAGCGCAAAGGCGGTATCATCCTCGCCGGCGCCGCCTGCGTTTCCGTTCCGTTCGCGCCTCCCCTTGCTCAGGGCCACTCTCGAACCACGCCCAGCGGCGGAGCCGCATCGTGACCCAACCGAATGGGGTCGGTTGGTCGAGAGCCTCGACATCGCCGGCATCTTCGTGGTGCTCGGCAGCTGGCTCGGCCAACGGCTGCGCACCGAAGTGTCGGTCGAGGACATCTGGCAGGAGACGTTGTGGTGTTCGTGGCGCGACCGCGAGCAACACGAATGGCGCAACCTGTCGTCATGGCGCACGTGGCTGCTGTCGATCGCGAAGAACCGGGTGCGCGACGCCGCCCGCGCCGCCGGCCGCACCAAACGCGGTGGCGACCACGTGACGGCGCCGTTCTCGCTGCTGGCGGAACGCGAATCGGTCTCGTCGATGCTGCCGCCGGGCTCGACCACGCCGAGTCGTGTCGCCGGTTTCCGCGAACGCGCCCGGGCCATGGAGATCGCGCTCGAGAGCCTCGATGCCGAGTTGCGCCAGGTGGTGCATCTGCGCGTGTTCGAAGAAGTGCCGATGCGCGAAGTCGCGACGACCCTGGGCGTGCCCTTGTCGACCGCGAAGGAACGGCTGCTGCGCGGAGTGACTCGCTACCGCCACCGCTTGCGCCAGATCCTCGGCAGCGACGACGGTCCCGAGGTGATGCCGTGACGCTGCCCGACAGCGGCGACACCAACACGCACGACGAAGAACTGCTCGCCGACCTGTTCGACTCGATGCTGCAGGAGATCCTCGACGGCAACACGCCGGACCTCGAAGAGATCCACCGCGACCGGCCCGAGCTGCGCGAGCGCATCAAGAAGACCTGGCAACTCGCCTGTTCGGTCGCTGGCCGGCGCGAACCGAGCCGGCCCGTGCTCGGCGGCTACGAGATCGTGCGCGAACTCGGCCATGGCGGCATGGGCACCGTCTACCTGGCCCGCCACCAATCGCTGCAACGCGACGTCGCCATCAAGGTGTTGCCGCATTCGCTGGCGCTGTCGGCGATGGCCAAACAGCGCTTCCTCGAGGAAGCGCGGGCCTTGGCCCGCATCCGCCACGAGAACGTGGTGCACATCCATCGCATCATCGACCACGCCGAGATGCTCGCGTTCGAGATGGAGTACATCGACGGCCCGAGCCTGCAGTCGCTGATCCTGCAGCTGCGGCAGCGGCCGAAGCCGTTTGCGATGACGACGCTGGTCGAAGTGCTCGGCCACGAAGTCAGCCCGGGCGTGCGCAGCAGCGTCGAGTGGTTCGTGCGGCTCGGCATCCGCATCGCGCGTTCGCTCGGCGAAGTGCATCGCCACGGGCTCGTGCACCGCGACGTCAAGCCTTCGAACATCCTGTTGCGCGCCGACGGCACGCCCGTGCTCGCCGACTTCGGCCTGGCCCTGCACGGTGACATCAGCGCGAACCGCAGCAAGTTCGCCGGCACACCGGTCTACGCCGCGCCTGAACGACTGCGCGGCGGCGATGTCGTCATCGATGCGCGCACCGACGTCTACTCCCTCGGCGTCACGCTGTACGAAGCCCTCACGTCGAGCCCGCCCTTCTCCGGCAACAGCACGCACGATGTGCTGCGCCGCATCGAGAACGGCAACGTGCCCGGCCTGCGCCAGCGCGCCCCGCATGTCTCACGCGATCTCGCAACGGTGATCGGCAAGGCGATGGAGCCGGATCCACGCCACCGCTACGCCACCGCCGACGAGTTCGCCGACGACCTCGAACGCCTGCTCAGCCTGCAGCCGATCCATGCGCGCCCAGCCGGACCTCTGCGCAGCGCCTTCCAGTTCCTGCGGCGCCACCAACGCGTGGTGTTGGCCGCAGCCGCGAGCGCAGTGCTGGCGACCGTGGTGATCTGGCCGCTCGCGGCGCACGCGAACGCGCGCAGCGATGCCCGCGCCCGCGCCGCCGAGATCCTGCTCACCGCACGCTCACAATTGCTCACTCCGGAGACGCTGCCGACCGACTGGACCGGCACCGACGCGCAGGGACACACGCTGTTGCGCGCCAGCGCCGCAACCGCCCGCGCCGCCGCCTTCCAGGCTGCCGTGCAGCACTACGATGCGGCCCTGGCGATCACGCCCGACGACGTTCGCCTCCGCCGCGAACGCGATGTCGTGCACGCGGCAGCTTCGATCGACGCCGCCACCGCGACCTCGACCTTGGCCGCGAGCCCGTTGCTGCGCACGTTGTTGCACAATGCGGCCACCCATCGCCGGCTCGGCGACGGCGTTGCTCCCTTGCTCGGCCCGAGCAGTACCGACGATCGCTTTGCCGGTGGCTTGCTGGCGTTCCTGCTCGGCGACTACGAAGCCAGCGCGAACTGTTGGAACGGCTTGCCACCTGCACTGCACGACGATCCGCTGGTGGATGCCTGCACCGCCCTACAGGTCGCCGACCAAGGTGCTCCCGAACTTGCCTACCCGCGCTTGTTCCACGCATCGCGGGCGTTCCCCGCTTCGCGCGCGCTCGGTTTCGCTCTGGCCGATGCCGCACTAGCGACCGGCGACGTGCCGTTGGCGCGGCAGTGGATTGCCGACCTGCCAGCGTCCACCGGTGCCGCCATCGACGCCCGCCGGGAGCTGCTCGCCGCCGACCTGCTCGCAGCCGAAGGCCGGCACGACGACGCGCAGCAACGCTACCGCGCCCTGGCCGCGGCCGACGCGACCGACCCGACGCCGCTGCTGCGACTCGCCAACCTCGCCTTGCGCAACGGCCAACGCGTCGGCGGCGAACGGCTGCTGCGCCACGTTCTGCAACGTTGGCCCAACGTCGCCTCGGCTCGCCTGCAACTCGCCCGCCTGGCCTTGCAGTCGCGTGATGTGCCGGCCTACCTCGCCCATGTTCGCTACGCGTTCAGCCGCCTCCGGCACCAGGCGTCGCCGCAAACAGCGGACCTGTTCGGCATCCTTCGTCTCGGTGGCTTGCGTGACCTGCACGCCGAAGCTTCGGCGCGGCTCGCGTTCTCGCCACTCGACGTGCGCCGCGACGATGCGATCCCACTGGCGGCTTGGCTGCGCCCGGAACAAGTGCAAGGCATCGAACAGGCAACGCGCTTGCTCGCCATCCTGGACGACGCCGCGGCCCAAGCCGCTGCGATCGACCCGCGCCCCGTCGGCGTCGCACTGCGCAGTTCGGGCTCGCTGCTGCTGCAGGTGCCGCAACTCACCGTGCGAATGCCGTGGCCTTCCCAGGCGATCGCCGCGGCCGGCATCCCGTTGCTGCTCGGCACCCCAACCGACCTGGTGACGCGCGAACTGCTGCCGTTCCAGACGAGCCTCGGCACCCGCCTGCACATGATTGCGGATCGTCGCCTGTTCATCACCATGCCCCCCGAAGGCGTGGCGATCTACGGCAATCACATCGTGCGCACCGCGGACCTCGACGGCGATACGTTGCCAGAACTGTGCTTCTCGCTGCCACCGGACGTCGGTGGGCCCCACGGCGGCTGCATCGAGATCCGCAGCGACAACGACGGCACTTTGCTGCGCACATGGGACAGCCACGACGACGCGGCGATGTTCGCTCGCAGCCTCGTCTCGCTCGGTGACATCGACGGCGACCTGTGCGATGACCTTTTGATCGGCTGCCCGCTGCGCACCAACGACCCCGCTGCCGTCGCCGCTGTGGAAGCGTGGTCCGGGCGCACGGGTCGAGTGCTATGGCGAGTGGAAGAAACAACGCCAAGCTTCGGCGCCACGCTCGCCGCGCTCGACGACGTCGATGACGACGGCTGCGCCGATGTCGTCGTCGGCTGCCCGCCGATGCAGGTCACGGGCGACGCGCGCGGTCGAGCCTTCGTGTTGTCGGGACGCAACGGCACCAAGCTGCAGATGCTGCTCGCGGACCGTGGCGGCGTCTGGTTCGGTGCCGCAGTCGCGAACGCTGGTGATGTCACCGGCGACGGCATCGGCGACGTGCTCGTCGGCGGCAACTTCGGCCGCGCCCCGGGACTCGTCGCGGTGTTCGACGCGACCACGGGCGCCATGGTCACCTCGTTCTCCGAACCGGACCACGATGCCAACTACGGGAACGTTGTCGCCGGTGGCGGCGATCTCGACGACGACGGCATCGCCGAGATCGTCGTCGGAGCCCCCGGGGCCGGCGGCAAGCCGCAGCCCGGCCGCGTTCTGGTGTTGAGTTGTCGCACCGGTCGGTCGCTGTACGAACTGACCGGCGAACGACCGCGCGAAGGCTTTGGCACCGCAATCCAAGTGTTGCCCGACTGGCGCCGCGATCGCCGACCGGCCCTGGCTGTCGCGTCGCTGCGAGGCGGCCCGATCGGCAACGGCTATCTGCGCGTTTTCGAACTCGACACGGGCGCGCCTCTGCAAACGTTCGCCGGCAACCAAGGACACCGCATCTTCACTTACACGTTGTGCGATCTCGGCGATCGCAATGGCGACGGGCTGCGCGAACTCGGCTCGCTGGGATTGCGCGCGGATGGGCGTTCTGAATTGTGGACGCTGAGTTTCGCCGACGCCACGCCGCCCGCCGCCGAGCCGGCCAACCAACGCCGCTGACCGCTTAGCGGCCGAGCAGGCGACGACGGCGCATGGCACGACCGACAGTGCGATCGAGGGCGCGCCAGGTCGCATGGCGAAGTTCGCGATCCGGCACGAGTGCCACGAGGCAACGCATCGTCTCCGCGCGCGTCGGCGCCGCCGGCAAGTGGGCCTTGTGCTTCTGCAGGTAGCGCAGCATGCGCGCCAACATCGCATCGCGATGGCGTTCCTGCACCGGCTGCCGCAGCGTGGCGCGGTCGAGATCGACCAGCACGACCCGCACCCGATCACCGCGCAAGGCACACAGGATGTTGTCGGGGTGCAGATCCGGATGCCGCAAACCGGCGGCGAAGGCGAGCCGCAGCACGGTGCCCACCGCCGTGGCGGTGTAGCGCCGCTGGGCCGGATGCGCGGCGAGGAAGGCCGGCAACGGCAACGCGCCGACGAGCCGTTCGGTGCACAGGCGCAGGCGCCAGAAGGCCCCCGACCGGCGCCCGACCGCCGCCACCGGAACCACCACCGGAACGCCTTCGTCGCGCATCGCCGCCAGCAGTTCGAGTTCCGCGCGGGCGCGTCCCGGTCGCGTGTAGCGGTCGCGCAGGATCGCGCCGAGCGCGCCGCCGCGACGGTACGGACGCACCACCAGCGTGTGTCCCGCGATCTCCAGCGTGCCGACGCCACCGCGGCCCTTGGCATGCTCCAGCGGCTGCACGGCGGCCCAGAACGGTTCGAGACCGCCAGCCGCGAAGTCGGGGTGCACCCAACCGATGCTGCGCCGCTCGCGCAGTTCGACGAACGAGACCGAAGAAGCCACGGAGCGATGATAGAGAGCCGCGGACAGCGGCGCCCACTGGAAGTCCGGGCCCCGATCGCGAATGCTGCCGCGGATGCACGTGCTGGCTCCGGCCACCGAGAACTCCGCCCTGCCGGGCGAGCGCTACCTGCCGCGCGGCGGCCGGGTTCTGGTCGTGCGTCTGTCGGCACTCGGCGACGTGCTGTTCGCCCTCGAAACCGTGGCCGCCTTGCACCGCGAACGGCCCGACGTGCGCATCGACTTCCTGGTCGAAGACCGCTTTCGGTCGTTGCTCGACGGGCATCCACAACTCGACACGGTGCACGTCTACCCACGCCGACGACGTTGGCAGATTCCCGGCAGCCTGTGGCGACTGCGCCGGCAACGCTACGACGTCGTGTTCGACGTGCACGGCATCCTGAAGAGCGCGCTGCACGTGTACTGTGCCCGCTCCCGGCATCGGGTCGGGCCAGCGGCCCCCGGCTCGCGCGAAGGAGCGGCGCGCGCCTACTCGCTGGCGGTGCCGATGCCGTCCCCGTTGCCGCACCGCGCCGACATCGGCCACCGCCTGTTGGCGGCGATCGGCTTGTCGGGACTGCCTGCCCCGCCCGTGCTCACGGTACCGCCACCTCCCCCCGAGTTGCTCGTCGGCAGCACGGCGTCGCGGGTGTTCCTGCATCCGGGCACTTCGGCGTTCGCGGCGTTCAAGCGTTGGCCCAAGGAACACTTCGCCGAACTCGCGCGCCGTCTTGCCGCGCGGGGACTGACGATCCTGGTCGGCTTCGGTCCCGGGGAAGCCGCGCTGGCCGAACCGCTGCTCGCTGCCGCGCCCGGCGCTCGCGCCGTCGATGGCGGCAAGCTGGGCCTGCTCGGCCTCGCCGGCGTCATGCAACAATGCGCCGTCGTCGTCGCCGCCGACACCGGACCGCTGCATCTCGGCGCCGCGGTCGGCGCCCGCTGCGTCGCCTTGTTCGGGCCGAAGGACTCCACGCGCTACGGACCGCGCGCGCATGGCATGCCAGCGCACACCGTGCTGTTCCACGAAGTGCCGTGCCGACCCTGTCGCCGCCGCACCTGCGTCACGCCGCAGTGCGTGCTCGGCATCGAAGTCGAAGCGGTCGAAGCTGCGGTGCTGCGCGCGCTGCCGCAAGGTGCCCGATGAGTCCGGTGCCGACGACGGTGATCCGGCATGCGAAGGAACGCATCGCCAAGTGCTCGCTGCGCTTCCTGCACGACCGGCCGGAGATGACATTCCTGCGCGCCCGGCCCGGGTTCACCTTCGACGCGACGGGGTTCTTGTTGCTCGCCGTCGAGGCGCCGCCGCTGTCCGTGGCCGACGCCGGCCACCCGCTGCTGTTGCTCGATTCCACCTGGCGATGGCTGCCGCAACTGCGTTCGCACGTGACCGGCGTGCCGATCGAACGTTCGATCCCGGGCCATGTGGTGACCGCATACCCGCGCACCAGCAAGGTGTTCGAGGATCCCACCGCCGGCCTCGCCTCGATCGAGGCGCTCTATCTGGCGCGCGCCCTGCTCGGCGACCGCGACCCGAGCCTGCTCACCGGCTACCACTGGCAGGAAGGGTTCCTCCGCAACGTCGCCGCCGCTGGTCTGTGAACGCGGTCAGGGGCGCGTTGCCACCAGCGCCGTCAGGATCGCCGAATCGGCGAACGGCGGCACGATGCGGATCGTCAGCAACGACGCGTCACCGAGTCGCTCGGGCCCGAGCTGCACGCGCAACGGCGTGAGCACCTGGGCGACGAACGCATCCGCTGGCGGCAGGCGGTGCACGAAATCGACCACGGCGCGGCGACCTTCACCTCGCACCGAGACCAGTTCGAACGCGTGTCCCGCCGTCGGCGCCATCAGTTCGACTTCGATGCCGCGGTCGGCGAGATGCCGGAGGTGCACCGCCGGCCCGTTCCACGTCGGTTCTTCCATCGTCGTCTCCGGCGCCGTCGCGCAAGCCGCGAGCAGGCCCGCGACCGCCAAAACGGGCCTCACGACTTCCTCCGGAACGTCGGCCGCGGCGTCGTTCCCGTCGATTGCACCGCCACGAAGTCTTCCATGCCGAACTCGAGGTCGCTGCTGTTCACGCCGGCGGTGATCGTGATCGCCTGCGGCACATCGAGACTCGGCCAGGCGCCGAACAACTCGCCGTCGTCGCCGAGGATGTTGTCGTTGTCGCGATCGGTGCCGGCCACGAGCAGGTAGTCCCCCGCCGCGACGCCAGCCATCGCGAACGCAAACGAGCTGCCCGCGGTGGTCGAAGTCTCGAACAACGACTCGAGCGTGATCGGATCGACCAACAGCACGAACACCGTGTCCGCCGAGACCGGCGAAGCGCCGACCTGGATCCGGATCTCCACATCGACACTGACCATGGTTGCCATGTCCAGGTAGTTGAGCGTCATGCGCGTCTGGTAGACGCCGTTGGCGAGACCGGTGCGATCGATCGTGATCGCCATCGAGTCGAGATCGATGCCGTTGGCCGGCGTGACGTCGCTGAGCAACCCGCTGAACCACGGTGCGGCCGGCTGGAACGAGAAGTTGTCGAACACGAGGTTGCCGTTGCCGCGATTCTCGAGCCCCAGGGCCGACGTCGTCGCCGAGTCACCGAAGTCGATCGCCGACGGCGTCGACACCAGCAGCGGCACGCTGGCGCCGCCGCCCTGTGCCGACTGCACCGCCGCCAGCGCATCGACGAGCTTGCCGCTGTTCGGCAGCCCGTTCCCGTTGACGGCGGTCGCGGTCAGGATGCTGCGGATCTGGCTCGCCGTCAGCGCCGGATTCGCCGCCTTCACCAGGGCGGCGACGCCGGCCACGTGCGGACTCGCCATCGACGTGCCGTTCTCGAACGCAAAGAAGAGCGCGCCGGCGTCGTCGCTCATGCACGACAACACGCCATCGGGATGACCGTCGCCGTTGCGGTCGACGCCCATGTCGCCGCCCGGCGCCCAGATGTCGACCGTCGAGCTGAAGTTCGAATACGGCGCCCGCGACCGCAGCAGGTCCACGGCACCCACCGACAGCACCGAAGCGAACGCCGCCGGCGAGTTCGGTTGCGAACTGTTGTCGTTGCCGGCCGCCGCCACCAACAGCACGCCGGCCGCCGCAGCGGCATCGCACGCTTGTTCGAGCACCGCGTTCAGGCCCGGCCCGCCGAGGCTCATGTTGATGACGTCGGCTCGCTGCGGGGGCACCTGGCCGCTGCCGTTGGCGAGCCCAGCCGCGAACAGGATGCCGTTGGCAATGTCGTCGACGCTGCCGCCACCCTGGCCGAGCACGCGCACGATCATCAGCTTGCAGTTCCAGTCGACGCCCGCCACGCCAACGCCGTCATTGCCATTCGCACCGATGGTGCCGGCCACATGCGTACCGTGGAAACTGCTGCCTTGCGGCGTCGCCAGATCGCCGACGTCTTCGGGATTGGCGTCGCGGCCGTTGCCATCGCGCGCCGCCGCCGCGCTGCTGATCATGTCGTAGCCGTTGACGAAGCGGCCGGCGAAGTCGGGATGCGCGGACACGATGCCGGTGTCGAGCACCGCGACGATCACGCTGCTCGAACCCTGGGTCAGGTCCCTGGCCTGCGGCAGGTTGATCTGCGGATAGTGCCACTGCTTGGCGAAGAACGTGTCGTTCGGCGTGATGCAGCGCTGCAGCAGGAAGTTCGGCGTCGCACAACGAACTCCGGGCCGGTCGCCCATCGCCACCGCGGCGTCACTGGTGGCCCGCTCGCTGCTCTGGTCAGCAGTCGCCCCATCGCGCAGCGACGACTTGCCCTGCGCTGCCTGCGCCGAGTAGACGGCGATCGATCCGCCGGAACGCACCAGATCGAAGCCGTCGGTGGCGAGTTGTTCCGGCGCGTGGCCCGGTTCCAACCACACGACCACTTCGCCGGGGAGCATGGGCCGTTGCCAATCAGCGAACTCCGAACGCGCCAATGCCGCGGGCGCGAGTTCCGGCACGCGGACCTGTCCCGAAATGGTCGAGGTCGCTGCGCCCCCGCCGCCGCCACCGCCGCCGCAAGCGGCCAACCAACAGACCGTGGATCCGAACAGGAAGAAGGGACGAAGGCTCGTGTGCATCGTGGTGTCGATGGGATGGGACCGCCAGAACGGGATCGATGCCAGCACGTGGCACTGCGAACTCCGGCGAACGCGCAGTTGCGCGACGGCGAAACTGGCTGGGAATCTCGCCGCAATGTGGCTCGTCTCCGGCGAAAACGCGAACTGCAGGGAACCCACACCTGCTCGACGCACGTCGATCTCCTGCTAGACTTCGCAACCCTCGAGTCCTCGCGTCGAGGCTCGTCGATTCCTGTCCCTGATCAGCAGTACCTTTCCCATGCGCAACCTTGCGATCCTTGCCGTTACGGCACTCGCCGCGGTTTCTGTTGCCCAATCTCCGTTGAGCACCCTGGTGGGTGGCACGAACGGCGGCAACATCGGCGGCGGTCTCTACTTCGACCTCACGATCAACACGACGATCACCATCACGCAGCTCGACTTCCGCACGGGCGGAGCCACGGTTGCGGGAACCAACGCGTTCACCGACATCTACCTCGGCCCGTCGACCTACCTCGGCAACGTCACCAACGCGGCGCTGTGGACACTCGTCGGCACGACCACCCCGGCGACCGTGGTCGCTGGCCAGCAGGTCATCAGCGCCGCAGTCGTCCCCGCCGGTGCCGCACCGTCGGTCACGATCGCGCCCGGCACCTACGGCATCGCGCTGAAGTCGAACAACCACTCGCACGGCTACACCAACGGCGCCACCTGCACCAGCACGTCGATCCCGGGCAGCTGCGCCAACTCGTTGTTCTCGAATGCGGAACTGACGCTGCGCGCGGGCGCCGCCCAGAACGCGTTCCTCACCGGCGGCGTGTTCCAGCCGCGAATCTTCAACGGCGCCATCCACTACACGCTCGGCGGCACGCCGATCACGTTCGCGCAGCGCCAGCCGTACGGCGAAGGCTGCTACAAGAACTTCCGCTCGTTCTACGAGTTCATGCCCAGCACGGCCACCGGCCAGGACCTGAGCAACACGTCGTTCTACATGACGTTCGACGGCGCCAACAACCGCTACAGCAGCATCGTCGGCGGCACCACGCCGGTGAACACGGCGGCCGTCACGTCGCCGTCGCTCGGCCACCTCGACGACACCAACATCACGGTCAACCTGGCCAACTCGCAACCGATCATCTTCCCGAACATCGGCGGCACGGGTGTGGCGCTGACGACGGTCGAGATGTGCTCGAACATGTATGTCAACCTGCTCGGCACGACGGCCGCGGTTTCGAACCCGACCATCGCCGCGTGGCTGACCGGCACCGCGGTGCGCATCGGCAACCACCACGACACCGACCCGGGCGTGGGCGGCACGACGCACTATGACTACGACGTCGGCAGCAGCGCGCACCTGTTCACCTGGAACGCCGTGCCGGACTGGAACATCGCCGCTACGGCGAACACGATGCAGCTCGCGTTCTTCGCCAACGGCGACGTCGAGTTCCGCTTCGGTGCATTGAGCCTCGCGGGCGGCGGCGGCTGGCCGACGCTGGTGGGCTTCTCGCCTGGCGCCACGTCGGCTGACCCGGGCACCCGCGACATCTCGGCCACGTTCCCCTTCAGCACGAGCGGCTTCGACCAGCCGGCGCTGGCGCTGAACGGCGACGTCAACCCGGTCCTCGGCGTGACGGTCAACCTGACCACGTCGAACGAAACCGGCCTCAACCTCGGCCTGTGCTTCGTGTCGATCTCGGACCTGCCGCCGTTCTCGCCGGTCGGTCTCGACCTCGGCATCATCGGCGCGCCCGGTTGCGTCGCCAACGTCGACATCAACCAGGCCGTCAGCCAGTTGATCACGAACCTCGGCCCGCCATTCCCCTCGATGACCGTCGGCTTCCCGATCCCGGTCGGCCCGCCCGCGATCATCGGCGCGAGCTTCTACTCGCAGTCGGCGTGGCTTGACGCGACCCAGAACGCGGGTGGCATCATCACGTCGAACGCCCTCCGCCTCAAGGTCGGCACGTTCTGATCGTGACTTCGGACGACGCGAGCGATCGCGTTGAACGGCGACAGCGGTCGGTTGCACTCTGGTGCAACCGACCGCTGTCGTTTCCAGGCAGTGGCGGCGGCGACTTCCGCTGAGCCCGGAGGGTCGGTCGCGCCTGACCGGGTCTTCCGTTCAGCCCCCACCTCGGTAATCCTGTGGCGATGGCAACCCTTGCCAACTCCGTACGTTCCAGACCGATGCGACGCAAAATGGCCTTGGCGTTCCTCGCCTTGGCGACCACGTTGCTGCTGGTCGAAGTACTGATGCAGGCTGGCGCCCTGATCGTCTACGCCAGTTCCAAGAAGCCGGCGATCGAGGCAGGCGGCGCGACCGACACGATCCTGTGCGTCGGCGATTCCTGGACCCACGGCATGGGCACCACGGACTCGAGCAAGCACAGCTATCCCGCGGTGTTGCAGGAACTGCTGCGGCAGCGCACGAGCACGCCATGGACCGTCGTCAATGGCGGCCGGTCGGGACAGGATTCGCGCGATGTGCTGCTGCGGTTGCCGTCGCAGTTGCAGGCAACCAAGCCGAAGTTCGTCTTGGTGTTGATCGGTCGCAACGACATGTGGTCACAGCCGGTACTGGTCGACGACTCCACGAAGTTGGAGGACTACCAGGCGTACCGGTTCCGGTGGCGGCTGCCGCGGCTGTTTGCGTGGGCGATGGGCGCCATGCGAGGCGAGACGCCGGTCGAACCAAAAATGCGCAAGGTGCGCGGGCCGGAATGGGACAAGCGCGTCATTCCGTGGTCAGCCGCCTACCCTGGCGAGAAAGCCATCGCGGCCTATGTGCCCGCGAGCGCCAAGTTCATGAACGAAGGGTGGGCAGCGGAGAGCAACGGAAAGATCGAGGATGCCCTGGCTGCCTTCGAGTCGGCGCTCCAGTTGGCCCCCGAGGATCCGTCGGTGCGCTCGGCAGTCGCTCGCGTGAATGCCCGCAGTGGCAAGCACGACGCGGCGCTGGTGCACCTTGGCTGGTTGCGCGAGAAATGGGCGACGACCGGCAACTACTGGGTCGGTCGCGGTCTGGTGGGTGCTCTCGATGCGGTGAATGCGTTCCAGGAAATCAGGTCGGTCGCGGCAGCGTTCCTGCAGCAATGGCCGGAAGAAGCCACGATGCGTTCGCAATTGGCTTGGGCTGAATTGCAGCTTGGAGATCTGGATGCGGCACATGCCGCCATCGTGCGGGCCCTGGAGACCTGGAAGAACGCGGGCGCGTTCGAGATCCGCGGCAAGGTGGAGGAGTTCCAAGGGCGGTACGTCGATGCCATCCGCACGAACTTTGCCTGCTATGTGGCGACCAATGATGCGAAGGCACTCGCCGGCCGCCTCAACACGCTCCTCGAACGCCAGCGTGCCCTTGCGGCCACGATGCACACGGAGCTGGCGGCGGTGGCCTGCCCCGACGACGTGCGAGGGCGCATGCTGGAAGTGCTTCAGGAGTGCATCGCAGCCAGCGAAGGCAAGGACCAGGCAGCTGTGTTGCGCCGGCACTGGACGCAGATCGCCGCGCACTGCCTGAAGCACGACGCCAAGGTCGCATTCCTCACGTATCCGGTTCCCACCCCCTTTGGTCGACTGACCCTGACGTTCGCCGAGGCCAACGGATTGCCGTGCATCGATGTCGAGTCGGCGTTCGACAAGAAGGTGGGCGGAGCAAAGCTCAAAGCAATGCGCTCGTCCGACGGCCATGTCAACGACGAGGGATACCGGCTGATGGCGGAGTTCGTCGCCGACGAACTGGTGCCGTTGCTCACCACCGGGCGTTGAGCGGCGCCGCCCAGCTTCCCGGCGCCGCGATCGCCACGTTGTCCGGCGGATCAGCGTCCGGCCGTCGCCGCGAGCCCGTCGCGGAACGCCTGCTCCATGCCCTTTGTCGGGCAACCAGCTTCGCTCCGCGAAGCTGGCACGCCCGCCAGGAATCGAACCTGGGACCGCCGCTTTAGAAAAGCGGTGCTCTCTCCAACTGAGCTACGGGCGCGAACACGCTCAGGATACCGACCATCGGACACGAAGGCACGGCACCGCGTCAGTCATCCCCACTCTCACCCACACTCTCGCCATCACTCGCATCGGACCCATCCCCGCTGCGTGGACTGTCCCCATCCGCGCCTGCGTCATCAGACTCACTCTTGTCCGACTTCGTCCGGTAGCGGTCGTGGATCCACAGGTACTGCTCCGGCGCCATCCGGACGAGCTCCTCGATCGCGCGATTGATGCGTTCCACGCCCACCTGCAGATCGCGCGCGCGGTCGCCCGTGTTCTCGAGCACGAACGGTTCCGTCGACACCATTTCGAAGCGGAAACCGCGCCCACGGCGAAGCGCCACGCCGACCAGGATCGGATAGCCGCGCCGCAACGCGAGGCTCGCGCCAGCGCGCTCACAACTGGCCATCTGCCCGAAGAAGGTGGCGAACACTCCGCGCAACCGCTGGTTCTGGTCCACCACCTGCAGTCCCACGCCGCCGCGCGCAAGCGCGCTGGCGAGATCGCGCACGCCACCCCGGCGCGGATGGATGATGAGACCGCCGCGCTGGCGGTTGGCGAGCAGCCACTTCTGCAGCAGCGGGTTCTTCGACACGCGCGCCATGCCGTGCGCCCCACCCACCGCCCGCGCGACACCTGCCGCGGCGACTTCCCAGTTGCCGAGGTGCGCCGTGAGCCCGAGGAACGGCGGCTTGAGCCCCGCGATGCGCTTGCCGACGGCCCCTGGATCCAGCACGGAAAGCACGTCGCCACCGCGGGCCAGCAACCGCGTCAGCCGCGCCATGTCGATTGGCACCTTGAACAGATTGCCGGTCGCGCGCGCACCGAGCCGCGCCCGCGCCGCGTCGTCGAGTTCGGGAAACGCATTGCGCAGGAAGTGCATTGCGTAGCCGCGCCGGCGCCGATCGATACGGAAGAACAGGCGACCGAGCAGATCGGCGCAGCCGTAGCCGAGCCACTGCGGAACGCGGGCCGCCGTGCCGATCGCGAGGCGCGCGACGACGTAGACCAGCCGATCGACGAGGCGCACCTTCATGGCAACACGTCGGCGGCGGTCGGGGCCGGGCCGAGAAACTGCAGGTCGATGCGCAGCACGTGGCGCTCCACCGGCATGGCGGTGAGCTTGCTTTCGTCCTTCTCGGTGACAACCAGCCATGCTCCCGCGTGCCGGGCGCTGGCGGCAGCGGCCTCGACGTCGGCCGGCGTGAACCGATGGTGGTCGCGATGCGCGAACTCGGCGACGATGCGGGCACCCAGCCGCTGCATCGACGCGCGGAAACTCGCCGGCCGCGCGATCGCTGACAACAGCACGCACGGTTGCTGCGCGACCATGCCGAGCGGCACTTCGGCGCCGTCGCTCGAACGCAGGAACGTGCTCGGCATGTGCTCGCAGGCGAACACGCCGCGCGCGCGCTCCGCCAGGCGCGCCACCGCAGCGCGCCGCTCTTCCAGCAACTCCGGCGCCATGGTCCCGGCGCGCGTCAACAACACGAGGTCGGCGCGCCCGAGGCCCGAACGAAACTCGCGCAGATCGCCGGCCGGCAGGCACAGGCCATTGCCGAAGGGAGCAGTCACATCGACGCAGACGAGGTCGCGGTCGCGATGCAGCCGGCGATGTTGGAAGCCGTCGTCGAGCACGACGAAGTCCGCACCCTTGCCGCACAGACGCGCACCGGCGGCGACGCGGTCGGGATCCTGTTCCTGCAGCAGCCAGGGCAACCGCCGCTGCAGCATCATCCCTTCGTCGTTGAGCAGCGCGCCCGGCGCCCGCCCGTAGCCCCGCGCGAGCACGCCGGGACGCTTGCCACTCGCGTGCGCGAGCTGGCACAACCAGGCGACGGTCGGCGTCTTGCCGGTGCCACCCACCGTCAGGTTGCCGACCGACACCACCGGCACCGGCAACCGATGCACGGCGCGCAGGCGACGATCGAAGGCCCAGTTGCGCACCGCCGCGACGGCGCCGTAGAGCAGCCCGAGCGGCCACAGCGCCTGCCGCAGCGGGTTGCCGCCGTGCGCCGGAGCCATCACTTCGATCCGAGTGCCGTGATCTCGTCTGCCGTCGTCGACGCCACCGTCTCGACGCCTTCGATGCCTTTGGCGAGGGCGATGCGCTTCACCATGTTCACGAGCGTGGCCTTGGGCCCGCATTCGACGAAGTGGCGCACGCCGACCGCGAACATGCCCTCGACCGTCTGTTGCCACAGCACCGATCCGGCGAACTGCCGCTGCAGCGCACTGCGCGCGGTCGCCGCCGTCGTCACCGGCTTCGCATCGACGTTGCACCACACCGGGAACGCGGGATCGCGCAGCGTGATGCCATCGAGCACCTTGGCGAAGGCAGCCGCGGCGTCCTTCAGCATCGAACAATGGAACGGCACGCTGACGTTGAGCTTCATCGCCTTGCGCGGCGGCGCCAAGGCGACGATCTGGTCCATCGCGGCAGCGGCCCCCGACACGACGATCTGCTCCGGCTCGTTGACGTTGGCGATCTCGCACAACCCGGCGTCGACCTTGGCGACCAACGCCTTCACCTCGTCGAGCCCCATCTTGCGCATCACGACCATGCCGCCGGTGCCGACCGGAACGGCGCTCTGCATGCGCTTGCCGCGTTCCCGCACGAGGCGGATCGCATCGGCGAACTGGAGCGTGCCGGCCGCGACGTGGGCGGCGTATTCACCGAGGCTGTGGCCGGCGGCGAGATCGGGCTTCTGCCCGAGCGCGCGGAAAGCGGCGACGGCGACCGCCAAGGTCGCCGGCTGCGTGTTCTGGGTCAGCCCGAGCTGGTCCTCGGGGCCGGCGAAACACATTTGCGAGATCGACTCACCGAGCGCCTGGTCGGCTTCGTCGAAGGTTGCCCGTGCAACCGGAAAGCGCTCGGCGAGGTCTTTGCCCATGCCGGCGAACTGCGAGCCTTGGCCCGTGAACAGGAATGCGCGCACCATGCGGGACAGCATTCCCGGGCGGGCCGGGGCCGATCAAGCGCGTTGGCCGGAAATCGGCACCCGCGAGCGGGGCATCACTTCTTGCGGCGGCCCTTCTTGTCGTCGGTGGCCTCGCCCGAGGCACCGGTTCCTTCCGTACCGGCGGTGGGCGCCTTGACGGCGAAATGCGCGCACGCCTTGACCCACTGGTCGTAGTTGTCGACGAACTTCTGCTCGGCCTCGCTCGGCTTGCTGCCGATCACGACGAACCGACGCGAGATCTCGTCGCGCTTCTTCTCGTTCCAGCCTTGCGCCGGCGGGTACGCCTGCACCAACGCGAACCACGTGCGGTGCAGTTCGAGTTCGACCTGTTGGGCGTCGAGCTTGGCCGGCGCGGCATCGACGTTGGCCTTGGCCGACTTCTTGGTCTTCACGGTCGTCGTGCCGGTGGCGGCCGGGGCCGGTTCCTGCGTGACTCCGACAACGGACTCCGACGGCGCCGATTCGCCGGTCGGTGCGGCGGGCGCGCCTTCGGCGGTGCCCGTCGCAGCCCGCGCGGTCGCCGCCGCGCGTTCCGCCGCCCGGCGTTCGTTCATCTGCATGTCCGTTTCGATCTGTTCGATCTGCTTCTGCGTGAGCTGCTGCTGCACTTCGTACTCGGCGAAGTCGCTGAACGGCACGAACACGTAGTTGCGGGCGCCGCCCGAGTACCAGAGCCGGATGCCGGCGCCCTTGTCCTGCGCCTGCGCCTCGACGAAGCGCAGCCCATCGACGCGCTCGACCAGCTTGCCGTCCTTGACGACGCCGTTGAGGCGATTGCCGTTCTTGAGCCGCACCATCACGCGCACGTGGCTCTGGACCGGACGCCCGGTGCCGATCTGGTCGCGCATCGACTGCGCGCGTTCCTCGACCCGCGAACCGGTCGCCGGGTCTTGGCCGAGGAGCGGAAGGCAACACGACAGCACGACGAGGGCGAAAGGCCGGTTCATGCCGGCCCTATCGGCAGAACGGCGGCGGCGACTTGGTCCCGTGTCTCGTTACGACACTGCCCGGGTCAGCGCGCGGCGGACCGCGTCGGTCCCGGCCCGCGGCGCGCCGCCAGCAACACCATCGAGAACGCACGATCCCGATGCCGTGGGTGATTCGCCGTCGCCGCCACGATGCCGCCGCACAGGCCGAACGGCGGCGGCGACGGCCGCACCAGCAGTTCGGCCGCGAGCGCTTCGACCCCGTTCACCGACAACCCCAGCGGCACCGCATGCACCTGCGCTCCCGTCGCCGGCACCGGCGAGGGCACCACGACGGTGTCCTGGAAGCCCGGCTCGACGAGCACGCGCGCGCCGAGGTTCTGCACCACCGACCACACGCTCGGCTTGTCGATGACCTGCCACAGGAGCGGTGCGAGCACCGGATCGTCCTGCACGATGCCGAGCAACGCGATCGCCGTGACGGTCGCGGCCGCAAACGGATCGCCGTCGCTGCTGCGAATCCGCCGCCGCGGGTGGCCGAGCCGTATCGCATCGAGCGCATCACAGGCACGGGCGAAACCGCCGGCGAGGAAGTCGCGCGGCAGCAGTGGCTCCGTGCGGCCGAGCACCTTGCCCTCCGCGTCGAGCACGGTCGCCAGCACGCGGCAACAACGCGAGTGGAACGTGCGCGCTTCCCCGTTCACGCGCAGCGTCCACGCGGTCGGTGCCACCCAGGTCGTGCCGGGCCCCACTTCCTCGCCGACGCGTGCGATCGCCAACGGCTCGGTCAGACGCACGTGCAGCAACCAGTGGCGGCTGACGCCATCGCGCTGCAGTTGCAGCCCGAACAGGACTTCGTCACCGGCTCGCCATTCGGCGCCGGCCTGGGCACGGTCGAACCCCGCGAGGATGGCGGGGCCCCCGGGGAAATCGCTGTGCGCGCCGAACGTCGGCACCGCAACCGCCAGGGCAGCCGTCGACGGCCCGACACAGGCAGCCAGCAGGGTGACCATCGTGCAGGCGGCAAAGACGCGCGACCGGAACACGCCGGAACCGTAGCACGGACCGGTGGCCGCCAGGACGCGCCTTCGTGCCGCTTCGCAACCCGGTCCCGCCCGCCTGCCCCGCCGCCCCCCACCCCCCGGCCCGTCGCCCGGCCCAGCGCCCGCCCCGCCGCCCGCCCCGGGTCGCATTTCGAGAAAAGCGCGTGCGCAGCGGCCAGGCTGGTCCTTCCTCCGACAGCATGACGACCATGGCCCCCTTCTCCCGGCTGTTCCCGCGCCGATTCGCCAGCCGGCAGGCCTCCGTGCCTTGTCGCCACACCGGAACGGGGCACAATCAGCGCCTCGTCGATTTCCTCCAAAAGGCGCCGTTTCTGGACGACAACACCCGCAACCTGGTCAGCCGTGCCCTCGAACAGGATCGGGATGCCATCGATCTGCTGTTCCAGCGGTACCGGGACCGGCTGCGCGCGGCGCTCCGCAAGTTGATCGGGCCGAAGTACCGGCTGCTGATGGCGGACAGTGAGGACGCCACCCACGACGCGATCCTGTCGGCACTGCGGCGGTTGCATCAATTCGAGTACCGCGGCGAAGGCTCGTTCCTGGCCTGGCTGCTGAAGGGCGCCGAGTACGAAATCGTGCGCCGCATCCGCGCCCTCGAGACGAAGAAGCGCACGGTTGCCGGCGGCCTGATCGCGCTCGACGACATCGTCGAACAGTCGGTGGCGACACCCGACGCGACGCCGTCGCAGCTGCACGACGAATCCGAACTCGCCGAACGCATCCGCATCGCCCTGCAGCAGCTGCCCGACCGCGAGCGCGAAATCATCGTGCTGCGCCGCTACCTCGAACTCGACACCGACGAGATCTGCGCCGAGATGGGCCTGCCCACCGAGGGCGCCGTTCGCGCGTTGCTGTCGCGTGCCCAAGCCCGCTTGTCCGGTCTGCTGTCGCGCACCCAGGAGTCGTGACATGCAGCCCGAGCGGGAAGGCGCCGCGGCCAAGACCCCGCCCGGGGATGGCTCGCGCAGCACGAACGTGCAGCATGCCGTCGAGCAGTTCGTCGAACTGCACGCGACCGGCAAGGCGCCCGATCCCGCCACGTACGCAGGTCGTTTCGCCGAGGACATGCGCAAGGCAGTGCTGTTGCAATGCCGCGAGTTCCTCGCCTTCGACGGCCTGCTCGGCCACCAGGAATGGGAGCCGGCACCGCCGAAGGAAACGCAGGGGCGCGCGTTCGGCGACTTCGTCATCCAGGAAGAACTCGGCCGCGGCGGCATGGGCGTCGTCTACCTCGCGCACCAGAAGTCGCTGAACCGCCGGATCGCGCTGAAGGTGATGGCCAGCGGGCTCACGCTGAGCAAACGCCACGTCGAGCGCTTTCGCCGCGAAGCTGCGGCGGCGGCGCAACTGCATCATCCCGCGATCGTCGCGGTGCACGCGCTGACCGAGATCGACGGCACGTTCGCGCTGGCGATGGACTACGTCGCCGGCCGCAACCTCGCCGACATTCTCGACGATCTGCGGCTCGCCAACGGCGAGGCCCCGACCGCCATCGAAGGCACGCTGGGGCTCGCACCGGAGAAGGGCTACGTCGCCGAATGCGCGATGTTCGTGGCCGAACTGGCGTCGGCGCTGGCGGTCGCGCACCAGGCCAACGTCGTGCATCGCGACTTGAAGCCGCGCAACCTGATGCTCGACGATCGCCGCCAGGTGCGGCTGCTCGACTTCGGCCTCGCCAAGTCGCTCGGCGAAGGCAGCATCTCGATGTCGGGCGAGATCACCGGCACCGCGCACTACATGAGCCCGGAGCAGACGCTGGCCAAACGCGTCGAAGTCGACCATCGCGCCGACATCTGGGCCCTCGGCGTGATCCTCTACGAGGTGCTGACGCTGCGCCGGCCGTTCGACGGCAAGAACCTGCAGCAGGTCGTCTACGAGATCTGCTTCCAGGAACCGGTGCCGCTGCAGAAGCGCAACCACAAGGTGCCGCGCGACCTCGTCACCATCTGCCAGAAGGCGCTCGAGAAGGATCCGAACAAGCGCTACCAGTCGGCGGGCGAGTTCGAAGCCGACCTGCAGCGCTTCCTGCGCTGGGAACCGATCCACGCGCGCCCCGCTTCAGCGATGACTCGGCTGCTGAAGCTGGCGCGGCGGCGGCGCACCGAGACGGCGCTGGCGGCGGTGTTGCTGCTCGGCGGACTGACGACGATCGGCTGGAGCATGCATGTCTCCTCGCGCGCCGACGAACTGCTGGTGGCGGCGGCGGCGGCCGAGGAAGGCGGCGACAGCGAGCGCGCCGCCGCGCTGGCGAGCCAGGCGCTGGAGCTGCGCAACGACGAGACCACGCGCGCCAAGCTGAAGAGCTACAGCGAGAAGAACCTGCGCAACATCGCCGAAGCGCACCGCGACGCGATGGAGAGCGCGCAACTGAAGGCCCACAACCGCGAGCAGGCGATCCAACTGGCGCTGGCTGCCGTGGGCAAACACGCGTCACCGCACACCCGCTCCGCCGTGCTCGACGCGCTCGGCAGCGGCGGCGTTGCCCGCACGCTGCTCTCCCCCGACAGCAAGTCACCGCGACTGGTCGGCGCCCGATGGTCACCGGACGGCAAGGCCGCGCTGTTGTTCGGCTACGGCGGCCACGCGCAGATCTGGGATCCCGCGACCGCGCGCCCGATCGCAACCCTGGTGGGCCATCACGACCAGGCAACCGTGGTCGGCGGCACCTTCCTCGGCGACGAACGGTTGGCGACGGTCGCGATCGACAAGACGCTGCGCTTCTGGGCCCGCCGCGGCGAGATCCTCGAACGCTCGGTGCCGCTGCCGGGCATTCCGGCGACGCTGCAAGCCGACGCCGCCGGCCGCCGCTTGTTGATCACCACCTACGGCAGCGACAAGGGCCCGTACCTGGCGCAAGTGCACGATGCCGCGACCGGCATCGCCATCTCCGCCGCGGTGGCGCACAAGCAGCTGTTCGTGGCGACGGCACTGAGCCGCGACGGCGCCTGCGCGGCAACGTGCAGTGGCGATGGCGTTCGCGTGTGGGACGCCGCCACCGGCCTGCCGACGGCGGCGGACAACGTGCCGGTGCATGGTCGCGTGCGCGCCCTGGCCTTCGCGCCGGACAACAGCCTGCTGGCGATCGCTTGTGGCCGCGAAGTGATCCTCGTGCGCGTGCAGTCCGGCGAAGTCGTCGGGCACGCCCGGCACAGCCAGGAAATCACCGCGGCGGCGTTCGACGCGACCAGCCAGCGACTGCTGACGGGTGCCCGCGACCTGACGGCGCGCCTGTGGAGCCTCGCCCCCGAGGCCGATTCCTCGCGCCTGTCGGTGACCGAAGTGGCGACGCTGGTCGGCCACCGCGGCTCGATCGACCACGTCGCGTTCGACCCGAGCAACCAGTTCGCGCTCACCGCCACGGGCGGCATCAACGGCGACCTCGCGATCTTCGACGTCGATGCCGGCCGCGAACCGACCAGCACCGCGGTGCATCGCTACGAAGCGGGGCCATCGATCCTCGCGGCCGAATGGTCACCCAATGGCCGCGGCGTGCTGGCGCTCGCCGGCGCCGCGCGGCCGCTCGTGTGGGATCTCGGCGGCGCCCACGGCGTGTTGACGATCCGCCAGACCGGCTGGGCCGGCGCCGTCGCGTTCGACGCCAACGGCAGCCGCCTCGTCACGGGTGGCTCCGACGAACGCCTGCGGCTGTGGTCCACCACCGACGGCAGCCTGTTGTGGACGTCGGCGGACCTTGGCCAACCGCAGACGCGCATCGACGTCGACGACGCCGGCGAACGCATCGCCTGCAGCGGCCTGCGCGACGACACCGTACACGTGTTGCGGCTCGCGGACGGCGAACCCCTGTTCACGCTGCAAGGGCACGGCAAGGGCATCGCCGTAGTCCGCTTCCCCAAGGGCGGCAGTCGCCTGCTGACCGCCGGGACCGCGAAATCGGAACGCGGCGCGGCGGTGACCGGCCTGTGCATCCTGTGGAACACCAATGACCACACGCGCGCGTTCGAACTGGCGCGACCGCGGCCGGTGATCGCGGCGGACCTCGACACCGACGGGATGTTGATGGCCACCGTGGAAGAGGAACAGACCACGGTGCAACTGTGGGCGGTGCCGAGTGGCGAGAGTCGCGGCCAACTCAAGGGACACAGCGCGGCGATCACGTCGGTGCGGTTCGCACCCGACGGCAAGACGCTGCTGACCACCAGCCGCGATCGCAGCACGCGCCTGTGGGACACCCAAGGCAAGCTGCTGCACGTGCTGCCAGGCAAGCAACCGCAGCGCTGCGCCGCATTTTCTCGCGATGGCACCACATTGCTGACGTGCGGCGAAGGCAGCAAGAGCGAAGCGAAGCTCTGGCGAACCGCCGATGGCACGGCGCTGCTGACGTTCGGCGGCCACAACGGCGACATCGACCACGGCGCCTTCCATCCCGACGGCAGCGTGGTCGCCACCACCGCGCGCGACGGCACGGTATGCCTCTGGCCTACGGATCCCGTGGCCGTTGCCCGACGTCTATTGCCCACCACCAACCCGGCTGCTCCCGCCCCCGCCGCCAGCGCCGGCAAGTAACCACTCCACCAAGCGAATCCGCCAAGCCCGCCACCACCGAGCTCGCCATGAACCCTGCACCACGCATCCTGCCGGCTCTCGCCGCCGCCTTCCTGCTCGGGCCCATGTTGGTTGCCCAGAATCCGAGCAACCCGCCGCCGTGGTGGAACAAGGCCGACGAAGTCACCGTCAGCCTCTACTGGAGCTTCAACGGTCCGTCGCCACTGCAGCCGACGACCGCCGTGGTGCCGACGTGGTACAACCCGGGCGTCACCCTGTTCGCCAACAGCGGCAACGTGACGAGCGTGCCCGGCAATGGCGGCAATGGCCTTGGCATCCTCGGCAACGGCAATACGCAATCGGGCAGCGCCGACCTGACCGTCGACAACGATCCGTATCCGGACTGGATCAAGATCTTCTGGTTCCAATTCGACGTGCTCGAGGGCGCCAGCGGCTCGGTGGTCGCGGAGATCGAGAAGAGCCTCAACTACGAACGCGCGATCATCTCGGAGAAGAGCGAAGCGCTCGCGGCCGGTTGGGTGCGCACGACCGTGCAAGCGCAGCTGATTCCACAACCCGACGACGAAGGCATCGACTGGTCGTTCCTCAGCACCGGCGCCACGGTCGCGATCGACAACCTGTACGTGAACAGCAAGTGCGTGAAGCCCGGGCCGGACGAAACCGGTGACGCGATGGGCGACGTCGAAGGTCGCCAGGACATCTCCGGCGCGCTCAGCGGCGCCCAGGCCCGCGGCGTCGCCGTGACCCAGCTGCCGAGCCCCGGCAACGCGCGCACCTACTGGATCAGCGTTGCCGGCTCGGGCCTCGCAGGCCAACACGAACTGCTTCGCCTCGACCTCAGCGGTCCCAGCCCCGTCGTGCTCGGCTCGACTTCGCTGGCGGCATCCTCGGCGACGGTCCCGCAAGGTCCCGGCGACCTCGCGGTGGAGACGGTCACCAACTCCCTCGGCATCATCACCCAGCAGATCGTCTGGGCCTTGATCGACCTGCGCGCCACGGGTGGCTCGATGACGCTGCAAGGCATCGATGCAGCAACCAGCATCTCGAGCTTCCTGCCGCTGCCGAACTATCCGGCGACCGTCGTGTCGCCGCCGGGTCAGATCATGGGCCTCACCTACGACCCAACCGGAAACGGCGGCCTCGGCTCGTTCTGGATCTCATCGACCGACGCCGGCAACATCGGTCGCGTCCGCGAGTTCGCGCGCAGCAACGGCGCACCGCTGGAGACCCGCACGATCCCGCGCGATTGCGCCGGCCTCGCCTACGACGAAACGCTCGGCAACTTCTACGGCTTCTCGCAACACTCCCTGCCGACGCCAACGAGCAACATCCAGGTCAACGGATTCGAGTGGTCGGGCTACGACTTCCAGCTCACCGGCACGCGCTGGTGCGGCGACCTCACCATCCCCAACGGTGCCGGCCCACGCGGTGGGCTCGCGGTCGGCCTCGAGGTCTATCGGCGACGCGGCCCGGGCATCTCGCGGGCACCGCTGACGATGGTCTGCCTCGTCGAAACGCCGCAAGCAGGAATGCCAACCGGACGCCAGTGGATCTACGAATTGTCGGCCCCGTTCGGCTTTGGTTACAGCGTGCTCGGCCGCTGCGGCATGCGCAACGGCCCGCCCTTCGTGGGCACGCCAACCTTCCAAGTCACGTTGGAAGGCGTGCCGAACTCGCTGTTCGGGATGATGTTCCTCGGCTTCAGCAACACGACATCGACGATCGGTCCGTTGCCGATTGCGTTGAACCCGCTGCTCGGCTGGCAGGAGAGCATCCTGTCGATCTCGCCCGACGTCTCCACGCCGCTGATGCTGCCGACGACGCAAGGCGAGTTCGTGCAGCCGGTGCCGATCCCGAACAACCCGGCCCTCGCCTACGCGCCGCTCTACTTCCAGTGGATGGTGCTCGACACGAGCATCAACGGCTTCTTTGCGATGAGCCAGGCCGGCAAGACCGTCATCTACGACTGACGCAACCCGCGGGCTGGCCCGGCGTCACTTGCCGCCCGTCTTCGCTTCCTTGCCGTCTTCCGTCTTCGGCGCCGCCTTCGCCTCGGCTGCTTCCTTCGCGAGCCGCTGCACACGCTCCTTGTGCAGCCTGGTCTCCTGCTTGTGGAACACGAACTCGACCTCGGTGTCGACCGACGGCATCACGTTCGTCATCCACCAATTCTGGTCGTCGCGCGCGTTGCCGTGCGCCATCGTCGCCAGATGGTTGTCGGGGCTCATGTAGCAGCAGCTGATCAGGTTGCCCTCCATGTCGGCGACGTAGACCTCGGGATCGTTCTTGTAGAGCCGCGCCATGCGGCCACCGAGGAACACCCAGCGCGCATCGACCACCGCCTTCTGCGTCGACAAGTCCATGATCACGTCCTCGACGCAGTGCTCGACCTTCTTGCCCTCCGGCGTCGTCCAACGCACCGTCAACCACAGCGGCGTGCCGCTCGGCGGCGTGACGATCAGCGGGTCGGCGCCCTTCTGCACTTCTTCGAGCGTCGGCGCCGGGTTCTTCTCGACGTAGATCGCGTTCTTGCCCGGCGTCAGGCCGAGCATCAGCAACGCCGCGTTGAGCACGCTCGGCTTGCACCTGGTGACGAACAGGGCCTCGTGGCGTTTGCCCTTGCGATGGATCAACAGGTATTCGCACGGATCCTGCGGCTGGTTCACGACCGCGGGCACGGCGACGGTCTCGGCCTTCACGTCGATCGTGATGCCTTCCTTCGCGAACTGCTGCATCACTTCGTCGAGCACCTTCTGCGCATCGACTGGCGGGCTCTGCTTCTGCGGTTCCTGGCAACCGGCGCAGGCGAGGAGGGAACACAAGGCAACGGTCGACAGCAGGTTCATCGCACGATCTCCGGAGGGGTGGCTGGCAATCCAGCGAGCAGTGATACGTCGTGGCCGGCGAACTCGCGAACGAGGCCGGCGTGAACATTGGCGGCGGCGTGGTCGCCGCGGGCAGCGGCGTCACGTTGGCGACACCAGTGCGGCAGGGCGGCGAGCGCCGCCCACGGGTCGTTGCCGGCGGCGGGGTCGCGTTCGCCGAGCAGCACGCGGGCGTGCCGACGATGCTGCGACAACCGCAGGAACCCTGCCCGAGCCGCTTCGGCAGCGGCCGCAGCCGCAGGGTACTCGCCGCGCGCAATCGCGGCGCGCGCGACGAACAGGTGCGCCGCTCCAGCCGACGCCTCGCTGCCCGGCTGCTCCGGCAACCGCAACCACAGCTCCGCGGTCGGTGCGGCCACGGCTTGCTGCACCGCAGGCGTGTGCGCCAGTTCGCGCCACAGCACCGCAAGGCGAGCCCGGGCGATGTGGCGATGGTTCGGGTCGGCGAGCGCATCGGCGACGGCGCGGGTGAACGTGGCACCGACCGCCGCCGGGGCGGCGTTGCGCAAGCAAGCGGCCACCGCAACCACCATCGGAAACCCGGTGGCGCCATCGGGCCAGCGGCGCATCAGCTCGCGTTCCCGTTCCGGATCGGTGCGCGGCAACCGCAGCACGAGGTCGGCGCAGAAATCGAGGTCGACGGCGCCGAGCGGCGTCGGCATCGAGCCGAGCAACTCGAACGGCAGGCTGCGCAGGTTCTCCGGCAGCGGTCCCGTCGCGATCGCGGCGCGGACTTCGTCGACCAACGTGGCCCGGAACGGCGTGTCGGCCAGGGCGCGCACCACGATGTCCTGCAATTCGCCATCGTCGTCGGCGACCGGCTCTCGCCAGAACCCGACCAGGGCCAGGCGCACCACCTCGTCGTCCGCGGCCGTCGCCGCCCACGCCAGCAGTTCGCTGCGCAACGCCATCGGCATGGCCTTCGCGTCGGCGGTCCGGCCGGCGACCTGGTCGAGAAGGTGCACTGCGTGCTTTTTCGCCAAGGGCCGCACGTGGTGCGCGCAGCGCCGCACGAAGGCAGGGTCCGCTTGCGGCGCGCGCTGCACGAGCCGCTCCTGCTCGCGCCGATCGCCGCGGGCAGCCAACGCCAGCGCCACCGCGTCGAGCTGCTCCTGCCGCCGTTCCGCTTCGATCTCGAGGTCGATCGTGACCAACTCGGTGAGCAGCACCTCCCCCGCGAACGGATCGCGGCGATGGCCGAGCCGGTCCATGCAGGTGAAAAACACCGAACTGCGCCGCAACAACGGCAGCAGTCGTTGCAGGGCAGGCGCACTGCCGCGTTCGACGAGCACCATTGCCGCGGCAATGCCATGTTCGCCGTCGCAATTGCCGGCGTCTTCGAGGTCCGCGACCAGCAGCTTCTCGAGTTGTGGCTCGAGGGTCTGGCGTCGCTGCAGAGCCCGCACGACTGCCTTGCGCTGGCCCGGGCCTTCGTCGAGCCAGGCCAACAGGCGCGCCACGGGCAAACGATCGATCGCTACGTCCAGCGCGTGCCGGCGCAGATCCGGCTCGCCCGCTACGAAGTCGAGCACCGCCGACGGCAACGTCGTTGCTTCGAGCAACGCAACGGCGGCTTCGCTGCGTTGCCGGTCCGGCATCGCAGCATCGAGCACGAACGCGGCGACGCGATCGACCCGGGCCGGGCGATCCAACGCCGGCCGGAGCCATGCCACCCACGGCGCCAACGCTTCGTCACCGTCGAGCGCCGTGGCGACCCGGGCCAGCACGAGTTCCGGCGATCGCTGCGCCACGTGGGTGAGCAAGGCATCCACCGTCTCCGCCGGCAACGACACCACGGTTGCCAGCAACGCCTGGATGCCCTGCTCCGACATGCGATCGCACAGCGCCCAGGCCCGCTCCGAAGGAAACTTCCCCTGCAGCAACGACTGATGCAGCCTGCCGACCATCGCATCGGCGTGCTTCGGTGCCAGGGTGTGCAGCACGCACGCGTAGCCGTCGCCCAGCTCGTTTGCAGCCAACGCTTCGAACACCAGATCGAACTCCGCCGTTGCGGGCGGCGTGCCGCGCGCGGCCAGCGCGAGCAGCCGATCGTCGAGCCGACGTCCTGCCAGGGCACGCACGCGATCGCTGGCCCACGCCGACGCCGCCGGCCGCGGGCCGAGCGCGAACTCGCGCAACAACACGCGCGCCGCCTGCGGGTTGTCGTCGACGGCTGCGAAGAGGGCGGCCGGAAGTTCTGCCCACTCGTGCCGCACGATCGCCGACGCGACGCGCGCCACGTGGTCGTCGGCATCGGCGAGCGCGGCGACGACGAGCGGGATGGTCAATGCCCCGCGATCCTGCAGCGCCGCCAGTTCCTTGCAGCGCCGCAGGCTCGCTTCGTCGTCCACGTCCTGCGCGCAGACGCCGGCCGCGAACAACCCCACGACCAGCATCGCCACCACCGCGTTCACGGCAGCTCCTCGGCAATCGCCAGCGGCAGGTCGGACGCCAGCAGCCCGCACTGGCCGAGCCGTTTCGCCACCCGATCCCCCGCCCTGCCATGCACGTGCACGGCGAGGCGCGCCGCGTCGAACGGGGCCAGGCCTTGCGCCAACAACGCGCCGAGCAGCCCTGCGAGCACGTCGCCGGAGCCGCCCGTCGCGAGCCCGGGATTGCCGGTCGTGTTGACGAACATGCGTTCGCCGTCGCCGACGAGCGAGGCGGCGCCTTTCAACACCACCGTGGCACGGCTGCGCGCACACAGTTCCGTGAGCGCACCCGCGCGATCGCGCTGCACCGCAGCGCTGTCGCTGCCGCGCCGGCGCGCGGCTTCGCCCGGAGGCGGCGTCAACACGAGCGGCGCTCCGCTCGCGACGCGACCACGCAACGGCGCCAACACGTTCAACGCATCGGCATCGAGCACGACCGGAACGCGACTCTGCGCCAACACCGCACGCACTACCGCGAGCGTCGCCGAAGTGGCACCAAGGCCCGGCCCCACCACCACCGCCGACGCCTCGTCGATCGCTGCCCGCAGCGTCTTGGGTGTGCGCACGATGGACGTCGCGCACGGCACCGCGATCGCCAGGAACGGCCGCATCGCCGCCGGCACCGCGACGCGCACGAGCCCAGCCCCGCCGCGCAACGCCGCGGTCGCACACAACACCGAAGCGCCGAGCATGCCGCTGCTGCCAGCGATGACCAGCACGGTGCCGAACGTGCCCTTGTGCGCTTCGCGCGCGCGACGCGGCAGCGACGGCACCCCGCGCACGCGCTTCACGGCAGCTCCCAAGCCACGACCGAACGCACTTCGCCGACGCGCTTCTTCTGCGTGTTGTCGATCGGCACCGGCGCGAACGGCAGCAACTCGCGCGGCAACTCGGCCGGCAAGGCACCGAGCCTCTGCAGCAGATCGACCAGCACCGGCTGGTAGCCACGTTCGTCGCCATCGTCGATCTTGATCGCGATGCCGAGCGCCTGCGGCCACCGCCGCCGCGCCGGGTCGGGCAGAAGCGCCACGGCGTAGACGCCTTCGGCACCGTTCTTGGCGAACACCCGACCCGGCCACTGCCGCAACAGGGCAGTGCAGTACCGCCGCTCCCCCGCCAGCAGGCTGGGGGCCTGACCAACGGCGTGGAGGATGCGGCGGCATGCATCGCCCCTAACGGGCACCAGCGCCGTTGGGTTCGCCAGCCGGCAGAAAGCCCGCGCCAGTGCCAGCAACGGCAGCACGAACGTCGGCGCGCCGCAGCCGTCGATGCCGGTCGGCAACGGCCCGGTGCATCCCGCCATCGCAGCGACGGCGGCGTTCACTTCCTGTTGGCTTCGGCACGCGGGTTCGAGATAGCCGGCGAGGTCGTCGCCGCACGCCGCCGCCAGATGCAGGAACCCGGTGTGCTTGCCGCTGCAGTTGTTGTGCACGCGACCGGGCGGCTGGCCTTGGCGCACCAGTTCGAGCCGGCTGTCGGTGTCGAACGGCGCATGCGGGCCGCAGCCGAGCTGGTCTTCACCAAAACCGCCGCGCTGCAAGAACGACCGCACCGCCGCCGTGTGCACCGGAGCGCCATCGTGGCTCGCGCACATGACCGCCAATTCCGCCGGCGGCAACGACAGGCGCGCATCGAGGCCACGTTCCAGGAACGGCAAAGCCTGCAGGGGCTTCACCACCGACCGCGCGAACACCGCGCGCGGCGCATCGCCGAGCTGCAGCACGACCTCGTCGCCGTGCACAACTGCGACCGCCCCGCGGTGCCATGATTCGACCGCACCACTGCGGGTGGCGGTGGCGAGCACCGGATTGGCAGCGACGGGAGCGAGCAGGGCAGGCGGCGGTACGGCGGGCACGGCGTCGTTATACCGGCGCCCGGTCGAGGCCGCCGTAGCACCGCCGTTCCCGGCCGCTATAACGCTTCGGCTCGTCCATGGACCTTGTCGAAGTCGAACTCGCCCGCGTCGTGATCCACCAGAAGGGGGATCAGCAATTCATCCATCTGCGCGAGCGGCACGGCAACCGCGGCTTTCCGATCGTGATCGGCTACAACGAAGTCGAGGAGATTAACCGAAAGCTGTGCGGGATGCAGCCGGCACGGCCGCTGACGCACGACTTGATCGGGCGCATTCTGCTGGCGCTCGGGCATCGGTTGGCGCGCATCGTGATCAGCGAACTGCGCGAGGGCACGTTCTACGCGACGTTGGTGCTGGTGCCGCGCGATGCGGCAGCGCACGGCGAAGGCGAAAAGCACGTCGATTGCCGACCGTCCGATGCGATCGCGTTGGCAGTGCAGACGGGAGCGCCGATTCTGGTTGCGCGCGACGTGTTCGAATCGCAGGCCGTGGAGTAGTCGGTTGTGCGCGGAGTGTGATGAGTGTGGCGGCGACTGGCGTTCGGGTTCGCCGCGGGCTAGCGTGCGCCGCGCCCGCGTCCTGCGGCATCCCGCGGTGGGATGGCAGAGTGGCCGATTGCGGCGGTTTTGAAAACCGCTGTGCCCTAACGGGTACCGGGGGTTCGAATCCCTCTCCCACCGCCATT
>SXPB01000055.1 GCA_005776475.1 Planctomycetia bacterium | reverse complement strand
TGGTGCCGGCGATCCGCGCGTTCGTGCAGGAGCAGAAGCGTTGAAGATCACGCGGGCCACGGTGCGCGGCGTCGATGTGCCGCTGACGCGGCCGTACGCGGTGGCGAACCACGCGACCGACACGGCGAGCATGGTGCTGGTGCGCTTGGAAGCGGATGGCCCGCTGGTGGGGCTTGGTGCGGCGACGCCGGAGCCGGCGGTGAACGGCGATACGCGCGACGCGGCGTTGGCGCAGTTGCAGCAAGGGCTCGAACGTGTGTGTGGGCGCGAGGTCGCGCCGCCGGCGGCGTTTGCTGATGTGGTGGCGGGGCTGCGTTCGCCGGGTGCGCGCATGGCGCTCGATGTGGCGCTGCACGATCTATGGGCGCGTGCGGCCGGCAAGCCGCTGGTGGAACTGCTCGGCCGCGTGCATGCGGCTTTGCCGACGTCGGTGACGATCGGGGTTTGTGATGTGGCGGCGACGTTGCGCGACGCGGCGGAGTACGTCGGGCGCGGGTTCTCGGTGTTGAAGGTGAAGATCGGCGAGGACTTCGATCTCGATCTCGAACGGCTGGCGCGGTTGCGCGAGTTTGTCGGGCCTGCGGTCGCGATCCGCGTCGATGGCAACGTCGGCTACCGGCCGCCGCAGTTGCTGCCGTTGTTGCGCGCGGCGCAGACGTTCGATCTCGAGTTCGTCGAGCAGCCGTTGGCGACTGCGGACGTCCTTGTGCAGCGTGGGCTGCCGGCGCCGTTGGTGGCGAAGTTGATGGCCGACGAGAGTCTGCACGGCATCGACGATGCGCAGCGGTTGGCGGCGCCGCCGCGCCCGTTCGGGTTGTGGAACATCAAGCTGGTGAAGTGTGGAGGCATCGCGCCGGCGCGCGAGATCGCCGCGGTGGCGGCGGGGGCGGGCATCGGGCTGATGTGGGGCTGCATGGACGAGAGCCGGATCGCCATCGCGGCGGCGCTGCACGCGGCGTTGGCGTGCCCGGCGACTCGCTTCCTCGATCTCGACGGCCACCTCGACCTCGCGCGCGACTTCGCCAGCGGCGGGTTCACGCTGGAGCGGGGCGTGCTGCGCTTGCTCGACGCGCCGGGGCTCGGCGTGCGGGACGAGGGGCCGTGAGCGCCGAATCCGTCGCTTGAAGCGACTGTTGCGGTCTCCAGCCCGCTGCGCTTCCCCAACCTCGGGCTCGGAGCCACCGCACGCTTGCGTCGCGGATTCTCCGCGTGGGGACGGTGGCCGACGGTTCTGTCTGCGATTTCGACAGCCGATGTGATGCGGATCGGGGTCGCGGCGAATCATAGGGCCGACGATGGTTTTGCCCGAGTTCCACGAACTGCTACGGACCCATGCCGGGCTGATCCACAAGGTGGCCCGCGCCTACTGCCGCGATGCCACCGATCGCGAAGACGTGGTCCAGGAGATCGGTGCCCAGTTGTGGCGGACGCGGGAGCGCTTCGACGCAAGCCAGCGCCTGTCGACTTGGGTGTATCGCGTCGCGTTGAACGTCGCGATTTCGTTCCATCGACGCGAACGACGACACCGCGGGCCGCGCGCCTCGGTGGATGGGTTGCTTGCCCCGGCTGATGCCGCGGTGGAAGACGACCGCATCGCGCTGCTGTGGCGTTGTCTCGACGATCTCGGCGCCCTCGACAAGGCGCTGCTGCTGCTTTGGCTGGACGGCAACGACCACGCGACAGCGGCCGCGGTGCTTGGGCTCACGGTCACCAACGTCGGCACGCGTCTCGCGCGCGCCAAGGACAAGCTTCGCGCCGCCTATTCGGCGCACACACCGAACGACGAGGAGAATGACAATGCACGATGAACCCTGGCAGACGGCTTGGAACGAACTGACGTTGCGGTGCGAGCGCACGGCAACGCAAAGCGAAAACGCAATGCGCCGTGCAACGGCGGATGTGCTGCAAGGTCAAATGACCTCTTGGCGTCGCGCGCGGTCGATCGAGTGGATCGTGGGGTTTCTAGGCCTCGTGGTGTCCGGGATGGTCGTCGCCGAGCATGTGGGCGAGGCCCGCTACTGTGTCGCCGGAGCTGCCGTTGGGGCCTTTTGCATCGCGGTCGTGGTGGTTGCGGTCCGTCTCCTCGTGCAAGCCGCCGGACTCGATTTCGCCGGCCCGATTGCCACGAGCCAGCGTCACCTCGAGGAATTGCATCTCGCCGAGTTTCGTTCGTCGCGGCTATGGCTGCTGGGTGGCGTCGTGATTTGGCTTCCGGCCCTGTTGCTAGGGTTCGAAGCCGCGACCGGTGCTCCTGTGTTGCGACAAGTCGACCTCGCCTGGTTCGCCGCCAATCTCTTGTTCGGAATCGTCGTGCTCAGCATCGGCTGCGCATGGTCACGGCGGTTCGTCGAGCGTGATTGGGGCCAGCCATGGGCAGCGCGCCTGGTCGATGTGTTGACCGGTCGGCCGTTGCAGGCGGCTCGTGCTCGTCTGCGCGAGTTGGCCGAGTTTGTCGCCGAGCCGCCAGCCCGAAGGTGATCCTGCGGTGGCGTGCCCGGCGACGCGGTTTCTCGGTCTCGACGCCACCTCGACCGCGCGCGCGACTGGGGCTCGCTCACTTCTTGCGAGCGTCCCACTTGGCGCGGGCGTCGAGGTACTCGCCGATCTGGTCGAGGCGCGTCTTGGCGAGGTTTCTGGTCGTTCCGTCCTCGTCGCGCAGCATCTCAAGCAGGGCGCGTGCCGCGGACTCGGTGCAGATGTTGCCGAGGGCCTCGACGGCAGCTCGACGCACGCCGGGGTAGGGATGACTCGCTCCGCGCAGGATGATTGGGACCATCGCCTCATCCTTGGTTGCCCCCAGTGCACCAACTGCGCTACCCGCGAGGGTGCTGTGGAAGCTCGCGAACCCGGGGTGATCGACGATGGTCTTTGCCATCGCCAATGCATCTGCAGGTTGCAGATTGTCGAAGGGGCTTGTAGGCAACTCAGGGCCCAGCAGTAACACTGCCTGCAATGCGTGTTGCCTGAGGTCCGCGTTTGTGCGCAGATCCTCGGTCCGCAGCGCTTCTATGGCGAAGCTCACGTTCTTGCTGTCGAGCATTTCCGCCAGAACTGCAGTTCGGTTGGGGCCTGCGAGACCAAGCATGGCTACTGCTACTGAGCTCGCCAGGGAAGGGTGTTGACTGGCGGCGCTGATTCGGCGCAGCAGAGGCATGTCGGATGGATCACCCCATTTGCCCACGGCACTCACATAGATGCACATGGCTTCCATTGGGGCGATGTGCCCATGCGCACCTGGCTCCTCCAGGCGAGGCAGGAGGCGCTCTATCGCTGCACTGAGCTCGCTGCGTTGCACCTCGGAGAAACGAGGGATGGCTCCAGATGGTGCGGAGTTCATGAAGTTCTGCGCGACCTGCTGCGCGAGATCCGGAAGCATGGTCAGCACCGTCACCATGTGCTCGGCGCGGACCGACTTGATCGCTTCCGCTGCGAAGTTCGGACCTTCACTCGGCCATGGTGCCTTGCCGAGTTCGATCACCGATGGTTCCCCAGCGCCATGCCTCGTGAAGAAGGTGCCCAAGCCACCTGACCCGGATTCGGTTCGGACAAGGCGAATCGCCAGCGGCAGCTGTTGCTTGTCGCCGCGCCTTGCGACCTCCCGCGCGACCGTCGACACCATCGTTGCAGAGAGATCCGGTGCGCTCGCTGCTTCGGTGAACGCAGCCTGCGGGTCGCGTTTCGCCATCTCGTGGAACGCGGAGTGGTTGTCGGCGCGCACCAACGCGGCCAGCAAGCCAGTCGGCAAGTCGGGCTGACGGCTGCAGGCAGTCACGATGCCATTGGTCCACGGGGGAGTGGAGCCTCTGCTATTCGTGAGGAGCCGCGTTACTTCCGCGACAAGTGTGAGGCCGGATTCCGGGGACAGACCCGTCCAGTCCCTCGCGACCCAAGCAATGTTCACTTCGTGCGCCGAGGCCACGGCCGCAAGCTGCGCCAACACCACCCGGTGCCAGGGTCGGTTCGCCGCGACGAGGGCGTCAACGAAAAATCGTCGCCAAGCGGTTGGCAGAGCCTCCCATATCGCGAGTGCGCGACTTTCGCCCGCCTCTGGCACCAGGTTCACGAGCGCGCTCATTCCCATGGATGCGGAGTAACGACTGGTGGCTTGGCGTAGTTTCTCGTCCAGCTCCGCGGGAGCCCTCCACCCTTGCGCTGCCATCGCTTCCAAGGCTTGGAGCAGAGGTTCGGTTGAGTGGTTCTCGCGCACCGGCAAGCTGAGCAACGCTGGTGCCGCTTCGTCGGGGAGACGCCACCATTCCACGCGGCGGAACCAGGGTTCGTCGATCAACCACCCAGTTCGCGCGAGTGCGCGCAGCCCGACCCGGACCCACGACGGGTGTTGCTCTACCAGTTTGCTCGCGACCCAAGGCGCCGACGCTGGCGAGAGCCGATCCAGAGCCTGAAGTGCTTGCTCCTCGCTGCAGCGCGGATCGGCGAGCAGCGCATCCTGAACCGCCGCGGCGCGCACAGTCTCACTGGGCGAACTCTGCAACATCACGAGCAGCTTCGTGCCGGCCGCACTCGGCTGCTTGCGGTGCCACTCCAGCATCGCCCAGTGCAGGTCCGTTGCCGGATCGAGTGAATCGAGCAGCGGCTGCCATTCCCGCTCTTCGCCGGCCCCGACCAGTTGCTGCAGCACGGCGAAGCGGGCTTTGGCAGGAAGCTCGCGCGCCGCAAGATCGCGCGCCAACGCCACGGACCACGAACGCGGCATCGACCCGAGGTCGCTCGCCAGCATGGTCGCGAACGCTGCCTCGCCCGCGGCGATGCGTTGTCGCAACACCGGCAGGATGCGCGGATCGTCCTGGAGGTAGAGCAACGTCGCCACGTTGCGCGCACCGAATGGGCCGAGCTTGGGCAATGCGGCCAGCAGCGGGGGCACCGCGAGGGCGCCCAGCGCACGCAACTCCTTGATCGCCGCTTCGACTTCGGGGCGCGCGTCCGAGCCGACTTCGAGCGTCGCCAACAGCGTTTGGATCGGATCGCCGCCACCGCCACCGCCCGTCGCCGCCGCCGGCTTCGCCGTCGGATCCTGCACACCCGGCGAAGCACGACCAGTTCGCTGCCGCAGAGCCCGCAGCGCCGCATCGACCTCCCCGGCTCGCGCCGCATCCGCGAGCTTCGCCGCGGCAAGCAGTTCCTGTTCGGCCTCCGCCAGGTTCCCCTGCGTCTCCAGCAAAGCCGCCCGCGCCAGCTGCGCTTCGAGCGTCGTCGCCGCCTGCGCCGCGAGCCCGCCACCGAACGCCGCCGTCGCCAGAGCCAGAACGAGAAGTCGTTTCGTTGTCATGTGTGCATTGACGGGTGTCGTCGACGGCACCGTGTCATGGCGTCGTGAAACCCGCACGGGCAAACGCGACCGCGCAGCGACTTTGACAACCCCATGACCTGCGCCCGCCATCGCCGCCTACCATCCGCCCCGTGTTCGCGGCTCCGACACGCCACCGGTTCCTGTTCGTACTCACGCTGGCCGTGCCGGCGGCGTGCACGGCGACGTGGGCGTGGCTCGCGCACGGCGGTCCGATTGCGAACGCGCTCGCGAACGAACGTGCCACCGCCGAGCAGGCGCTCGCCTTCGCCGCCCGCACCTTGCACGAACGGCTGCACGAAGCCGCCGCGACCGCTCCGGTGCGCTTGCCCCTGCGACCCGACGGCACGCTCGCGGTAGCGCCGCCCGTTGCGACAACGACGACGACGACGATCGGCATCGCCGAACAAGCGGCCGGTGCCCACGCACTCGCCGGAGACCTCGCGCAGGCGCTGCCGTTCTATCGCCACGCCGCCGAACGCAACGAACTCAGCCCCGCCGGCTGGCTCGCTTACGCGAACGCCCTCGCCGCGGCCAACCCGACCGACCCTGCTGCGGCCCTCGCGGTTCTCGTCGAAGCGCGCACGCGCAACCCCGAGGCCTTCTGCGGTGGCCTGCCGTTGCCATGGCTCGCCGACCTGCGCGCGCTGGCCTGGACGTCGAGCCCGGCCGACCGCACCGCACTGCGCGAGCGCCTCGTCGCCGGCCTCACGAACGTTCCCGCTGCCGCGTTCGCGCCCGCACACGAGAGCCTCGTCGCCGCCGTCCCTGAACTCGCGGCCGACGAACGTGTCGAAGCCCAACGCGCCGCCGCGACCGTGATCACCGAACGCGCGAACCGCGTGTGGACCGACGCGCCAACCGCAGGGCCGCTCGGCAGCGTGCTGTTGCTCGCCGCCGATCGACTCGCCGTGTTGCCCGCTACGCGCGCGAACGCACTGCGCAACGCCACCCTCGCCGCCGCCGCGGCAACGTTCCCCGCGGTGCGCATCACCGCGACCACCGACGCCGCCGACGTTCCCGCAGCACCCATCCCGGCGTTGGCGACGACGTGGACCGCGCAACCCGCCACCACGCCGAACAGCACGTTGCTCACGTTCGCAGCACGCGCAACCCTCGGCCTCGCCGCCTTCACGTTCTTGCTCGGCAACCTGCTGCTGTGGCGCCTGACGCGCCGCGAACTGCAACTCGCGCGGTTGCGCACCGAGTTCGTCGACGTCGTGTCGCACGAACTGCGCACGCCGCTCACCGCGCTGTCATTGAAGGCCGAAATGCTCGCCGCTGGCGACGTGCCGCTCGGCCGCACCGCGCACTACCTGCGTGGCCTGCACGCCGACGTGAAGCGACTCGCCGACCAGGTCGAACGCATCCTCGACTTCGGTCGTCTGCAGCGCACGCCGCGTCTGCATCGGCAGCCGGTGGCGGCCCGCACGCTGCTCGCCCGCGGCCTGCGCAGCGGGCGCCAGGCGCTGCGCCTCGTGCAGCAACAACTCGCGATCGACGCGCCGCGCGAACTGCCGACGATCACGGCCGACATCGATGTGCTGGGCCGAGCCTTGCGCAACCTGCTCGAGAACGCCGCCAAGTACGCACCGCCGGGCTCTACCGTTGCCGTGCGTGCGTTTGCCGCCCACGGCGAACTGGTCGTCGAGGTCGCCGACTGTGGCCCGGGCGTGCCGGCCGCCGAGCGCCGCAGCATCTTCCAGCCGTTCGTGCGCGGCAGCACCGTCGGCCCCGACACGCCGGGCAGCGGGCTCGGTCTCGCCCTCGTCGCCGCGGCGGCGCGCACGCACGACGGGCGTATCGACGTCGCCGACCGGCCTGGCGGCGGTGCCGTGTTCACGCTGCGGTTGCCGATCGCTCGCGAGGACGCGTCGTGAACCACCTGCTCGTCGTCGAGGACGATGCCAGCATTCGCGAGAGCCTCGTCGATTTCTTCGGGGCGCGCGAGTGGTTGGTGCACGCTTGCAGCGACCGCACCACGGCGGAGCGGGCGCTGGCGACGCAGCGGTTCCACATGGTGCTGCTCGATCTGCGTCTGCCCGACGGCGATGGCCTCGACGTGCTGCGCGCGCTGCGCAAAGCGAGCGACCGCACGCCGGTGATCGTGCTGACGGCGCGCGGCGAAGTGGCGCAACGTGTGCTCGGGCTGCAGCTCGGCGCTGACGATTACGTGGTGAAGCCGTTCAGCGTGCACGAACTGGCGGCGCGCATGCAGGCGGTGCAGCGCCGCGCCGACCAGCCCACGGTCGTGGTTCGCCTCGGCGACGTCGAACTCGATCTCGCCGGCCACCAGGGGCGGCGCGGTGCGGCGACGTTTCGGCTGTTGCCGAAGGAAGCCGAACTGCTGGCGTGGTTGCTGCGCCACCGCGGCCAGGCGCAGAGCCGCGAGGATCTGCTGCGTGCGGTGTGGGGCTACGACAACACACCGACCACGCGCACCGTCGACACGCACGTGTTCCAGTTGCGGCAGAAGCTCGAACCGGATCCGAGTGCGCCGCGATGGTTGCGCACCGTGCACGGCAAGGGCTAC
>SXPB01000054.1 GCA_005776475.1 Planctomycetia bacterium | reverse complement strand
GCGAAGGCGATGTCATTCGCGTCAGGCGGCGGTGCGGTGATGCGCACGCGCACACTGCGCTCGGCAGGCAGGCACGCTTCGAGCAGCGGTGCGGGCACCTCGGTTGTGCCGTGCGCCGTCGCGGCGCGCACGACGTACGCCGCCGGCAGCACGTCGAGGCAATACTCGGGCGCGTTGCCGAGTTCGCGGCAGGGCACCACGTCGTCACCGACGACGGCCAGGAGCTGCAGCGGCAACCGTTCCGGATTGGCGATGTGCAGGTGCGCTGGCACCGGCGCGATCCCCAGCGGGGCGGCACCGCAGGCGGCCAGCAGCCCACTGGCGGCGAGCAGGCGGAGGTGCCGTGCGATGGGGAGATTGCGGGTCATTGCCGGCGAGAGACCGCCCGACGCGCCGAACCTTACGAAGATCGGCGAGAATCCTGAACCCGCCCGACCTCCGGCGGGGCACTCCCGGGCAACCGTGACCGAAAACGAAGGCAACGAACGACTGTTGGCGCAATCGGCCTGGCTGCAGAGCCTGGCCCGCAGCGTCGTGGCGCGGCGCGATCTGGCGCAGGACGTGGCGCAGGAGACCCTGGTGGTCGCCTGGCGACGCGGCATCAGCGGCGTGCGCGACGTGCGTTCCTGGCTGGCGGCCATCCTGCGGCGAATCGCCGGCAAGGCCATGCAGCAGGAGCGCCGCCGCAAGACGCACGAGGCGACCCTGCCGACGCCCGAACCGGGGGCGTCGCCCGCGGACCTCGTGGCGAAGGCGGCGATGCAGCGGGAAGTGGTGGACGCGGTGCTGCGGCTCGACGAGCCGTATCGCACGACGGTGCTGCAGCGACACCTCGACGAGAAGTCCGTCGAAGCGATTGCGGCCGCATCGGGCGTTCCGCTGGAGACCGTGCGCACCCGCTTGCGTCGTGGCCTGCAACAACTGCGCGAAGACCTCGACCGGCGCCATGGTTCGGCGCGGGCGTGGGCGTTGCCTTTGCTCGGCATCCCGGGATTCGACGAGGCGCTGTTGGCCTCGGGAACTGCGACGGCCACTGGCGTGGCCATCGCCTCGGCAGGAGTCGTGACGATGAGTGTGCAAGCAAAGACGGGAATCGCCCTCGCGGCGGTGTGTGTCGGTGTGTTGGCGTTGCAGTTCTGGCCGTCGTTTGCGAATGCGCAGCCAGAGCCGATGCGCGACACGCAGGTGCCGCTGGCGGCGCAGGCGGCCGTCGAACGAATCGCGGCTGAGCCGGAAACGAACGCCCGCAACGAAGCGGCGATCGCGCCGACGGCGACGACGCCAGTAGCCAACGCGGCAGCCTCGCCGTGGTCGGCGAGCGGGCGCGTCATCGACGAACAGACGGCCATGCCGGTGGCGGGGGCCGAAGTCCGCTTCACCAAGGGCGGCGTCGCGAACTTCGTCGACGGCGCCGAGGTGGTCCGCACCGGCGACGACGGCACGTTCCGGTTCGGCTTCTTGCGGCCCACGCCGGGCTTCTGCGAACTGGACGTGCGGCATGCCGACTACGGGGTCGCGCACGTGCCGTTGATCGAGGGTATCGCGAAGGCGGAAGCGGCCGGCAGCAAGCAAGCGACGCTCGGCGACGTGAAGCTGGCGCGCGGGGCGCGCATGCGCGGTCGGGTGTTGGCGCAGGATGCGAAGACGGTGTGCAGCGATGCGAAGGTGCTGCACTACCGCGCTGCCTTCGGCTTGCCGATGCAGTTCTTCACCGGCGCCGTCGAAGTCGCGCGCTGCGACGAGGCCGGCCAGTACGAACTGCCGTGGCGCGTGGCGCCAGGCTACCGCCGCGAATGGCTCGTGGGTGTCACCGACACGGGCATCGGCTGGCGCGAGCTGCAGCCGTCGCGCCGCGACACCACCAACGAGAGCTTCGACATCGTGCTCTTGCCCTTCGCCACCCTGCAGATTCGTGTGGTCGATGCCCAAGGGCAGCCGTTGCCGGGCGCCAACGCGCGCATGCTGCCGGCCTGCGAGCCGTTGAGTTCGCCGTACGATTTCGCACGCGAGCAACTGGGCATGCAGCCGTTGCCACCGTTCTTGTTGGGCATCGCCAATGCAGACGGTCGCCTCGTGCTGACGCCGCCGATCGGGCGCGACGGCGCGCAGGCCGGCGTGCGCGTGCCTGGCGGGCGCTCGACCTTGCACGTGTCGTGTGCCGGCCGTCGCGATTGGCGGCAGCAGATCGACCTGCAGGCCGGTGAGTCACGGGAACTGACGGTGCGCCTCGTCACCGGAACGCGCGCGTCGGTGCATGGCGTGGTTCGCGATGAGCAGGGTGCACCGATCGCTGGTGCTGCGGTGCGCGCCGGCCAGACGGCGGCGGTCGCCGGCCACGACGGGAGCTACCGATGCGAGGACGTCGATGTCCTCACCGGCGAGGTCGCGGTGCAGGTCTCGGCGCGCGGGTTCGTCGCCGGTGGCGTGATGCTCGCCTGCCGCGAGGAAGGCACCTCGTTCGAGGCGAACGTGACGTTGGCGGCGGCATGGCGATTCCGTGGCGTCGTGCAGGACCAGGATGGCGCGCCGGTGGTCGGCGCGTTCGTCTCCGTCGGCAACAGCGTCAACACGCAGACCGATGCCGAGGGGCGCTTCGATCTCGAAGGCGTGCCGGTGGCGACGACCCACTTCGTCGTCAGCGATGGCGGCATCGCGAACGGCTACCCCGTCGTGGTGCAACCGGTCGCGGCCCCGGTGCCCGAGGAGTTCCGCATCGAAGTGCAGCGGCGGCGGCCGGGAGCGACCTTGTTCGTGGCGGTGGTCGATCGTGCTACCGGTCGCGGGCTCGAAGTGTCGGCAGCGTGGGCGATACCGCTGGCCACCGATGGCAGCATGGGCGTCTCGCGGCCGATGCAGCCGGGCGATGGCCTGTGCACCGACACGGACATTCCGCCCGGTCGCTATCGACTGGTCGTGCACACGCGCGACGGTCG
>SXPB01000053.1 GCA_005776475.1 Planctomycetia bacterium | reverse complement strand
GTAGAGGATCGTGTCCTCGGTGCCGAGGAAGGTGCTGACCTTCTGTTCGAGGGTCTTGTGCGCGTCCTGCGTGCCGCAGATGAAGCGCACCGAAGCGAGGCCCATGCCGTGCGAGTCGATCATCGCCTTGGCGGCCTGCTTCAGGCCGGTGTCGTTGGCGAGGCCGAGGTAGTTGTTCGCGCACAGGCACAACACCTGCTTGCCGTTGACGGTGATCCACGCGCCCTGCGGGCTCTGGATGACCCGTTCCTCCTTCCAGAGGCCGGCGGTCTTGATCTCGTCGAGTTCGTGGCGGAAGCGGGCGCGGTCTTGTTCGAACATGGCGGGTCGATCATTCTGCGGGTAGAAGCTGGCCCGCGCCACACATGAGACTCTGCGTCACTGCGTTCCTGTCGTTCGCCCTGCTTGCCGCCTGCAGCGCGCCGCCCGAAGCGCTGCCCCACGCCGCGCGGCCGGTGGTGGAGCTCGAGCGGTGGCGCGTGTTCGACGGCGACCGCCATGCCGGCCAGGTGAAGAAGCTGCAGATCCAGGACCCGCAGGGGCCGGTCGTGTTCTTCCGGATCGAGGATGCGTCGGGACACTGGCTCGGCCACGCCACCGCCGAGGGCCGCTTCAGCCGCCGCGTGCCGTTCCAGGCCGAAGAACAGGACCTGGGGGTGTGGGCGATACCGCGTGGTGTCGCCGAACTGCTGGCGACGAAGTCGGTGCGGCTGGTGCCGGTCGCGATCGAAGCCGACGCGCGCCGGCGCTGACGGTCACCTGGCGTCGGCCTGCCACGGGCCGTAGCGGATGTCGTCGTTGCCCAACACCAGCGCCACGCGCCATTCCTTGCGCGTTCGGGGGCCGAGGTGCGTTTGCAGGCGTTCTTCTTCGCCGTGCAGCAGCACACCCCAACCAAGCCAGCGGCGGTCGCGTTCCTCGCCGACCGGTTCGCCTTCGGCAGTGAAGTAGAGTTCGTCCATCGAGCCGGCGAAGAACAGCGGACCGTAGGCCTGCATCTGGCCGAGGGTGTAGCCGGCGGGCTCACCGGCCTTCGAGGGACCGAATTGGGTGATGTCGCAGTGCAGCAGGGGGATCCAGAATCCCTCGCTCAGGCTGGTTCGGCCCGAGGCCTTCAGGTCGGCGATCAGCTTCCTGGTGTCGTAGCCGCCGTTCGGCAAGCGGGCCTGCGCGAAGTCGTAGTTGGTGCAGGCGGCAGCGAGCGAGGCGAGGAGGAGGAGGGGTGCGAGCCCAGGGCGATTGCGGATCATGGACAGGAAAGCGGGAAGTGGCGCCAAGCGCCACTTCAGCGCGAGAAGTTGCGCAACTACAGTTTTCGGCGTGACCGCCACTCCAGCAGCATTGCCGCCTCGTCCCGTTTCCGCCAGCAAAGTGGAGATGACCGAGATCGTCTTCCCGAACGACGCCAACCCGCTCGGCAACGCCATGGGCGGCCGGGTCATGCACTGGATCGACATCTGTGCCGCCGTCTGTGCCGGGCGCCACGCCCGCACGCCGGTTGTCACCGCCAACGTCGACAACATCGACTTCCACGTGCCGGTGCCGGTCGGCGGCACGGTCGTGCTGCTGGCCTCGGTCAACTTCGCCGGGCGCACGTCGATGGAGATCGGCGTCAAGGTCTGGCAGGAGGACCGCGCCACCGGGGATCGCAAGCACGTCGCTTCTGCCTACCTGACCTTCGTCTCGCTCGATCCGGTGAGCAAGGCGCCGCGGGCCGTGCCGCCGGTGTTGGCCGAGACTGACGAAGAGAAGCGGCGCTACGAACAGGGCAAAGCGCGGCGCGCCCAGCGCCTCGCGGCGCGCAAGTAGCCCCGCGCGCTGCGCACTTCGGCCCCCTGAAAATCGCGGGCAGGGACGACAGTTGTCCGTTCTGATAGTGCACACTAACATAACAGACGATCCAAGAGGTCCGCATGCACGTCCTTCGCCTTCCCGTCCTTCTCCTGACCACCTGCGTTGCCGTCACCGCCGCGGCGCAGGATCCCATCGCAACGCAGCAGGAAGCCCGTCGGGCTGAGCTGCAGCGCACCGGTGTCGCGGCGCCGCTGACCCTGTGGCCCGTCCGCCTGCTCGGTCGCGCCGACGCCAACGTCGCCGATGCGCTCGGCCTCGTGCTCGAGAAGAGCGGCATGCCGTCGCTGGAAACGGCCGGCGCCACGTTCGACGCCAAGGACCTGGCCTGGGAAGCGATCCCGGCGGCGTTCGGCGCGCACGTGAAGGAGAACGCCGGCAAGGGCGGCGTGCCGGCGGCAACCTGGTCCCTCTACGCCGAATTGCTCGGCACGCCGAAGTCGGGGCCCAAGGAGGTGCGCTTCGTCGTCGTCGACGCCAGCGGCGAACTCGTTCTCGTCGATCGCCAGACGCCCGAGGATGCGACCTTCCGGCGCACTGCCGGCGCCGATCCCGATCCGCTCGGTTGCGTGACCTGCGTCGGCGAGCGCTTGTTCGAACTCGCCGGCTGGAAGAAGGTCGCCGGCGGCGTGCGCGACGGCCGGTTCGCGGCGCTGTGGGAGAAGAAATCCGGCGCTCCCGATCGCAAGGAACGGGCGGCGATGCAGCAACGGCGTGCGGCCTTGCGCGACGGCCTCGCCGAGGCCTCGTTCGTGGTGTTCGAGCCGGTGTGTCGCCAGCCGACCGAAGTCGACGGCCCGCGCTTCGCGACCGCGGTGCAGCAGGCGTTGGCTTGCAAGCACGCGACGGCGGTGGCGGTGGCGCCCGAAGTGGCGCCGTCGCCAAACCAGCAGAAGCGGCTCTACGACCTCGCCGCGGCGATGAAGGCCAGGTTGCAGAAGGAGCCCGCTGCGGCGGCCTATGCGCTCGCAGTCGATTGCGCCTTCGACGCCGACGGCAAGCGCGGCTACGTCAACGTCGTCGTGCTGACCAAGGCCGGGGAACTGGTGCTCGCCGAGTTCCAGAACGACCAGCATGCGTTGTTCCAGAAGTTCGCGCCGAAGGGCCTCGCCGACGGCGAGAAGCTCGCGGTCGCGCTGCTGCAGAAAGCACTGCGCTAGCGCCCGTCCAGCAGGTGCGCGCCGATCGCGGCGAACAACTCGCGGCGGGCGCGATCGCCGAGCAGGCCGAGTTCGCGGCCGAGGTTGGTCGCGGTGCCGAGCCCCAGCAAGGCCCACGCGGTCGCCATCGCCGCCGGCAGGCCCTTCTGGCTGTCGGGGCCGCGGTGCTCGCCGACGTGCCTGGCGATGCGGCGCAGCAACCGTTCGTACACCGTCCGCAGCGCGTCCCGGATCGCCGGCTCGTCGGTCTCCGAGAACCCCGCGAACAGGATGCGGTGGAACCCGTACTCGCCGAGGTGCTTGCCTTCGTGGCCCAGGATGCGCTCGGCCGCGCTGCCCCCGGCCTTGCCGGCGGCGACTTCGTCCCACACCCGTTCGGTGTGCTGGCCGACGAACTCGATGGCGGCGACGAACATGGCCTGTTTGTCCGGCCACAAGCGGTAGAGCGCCACCTCGGTCAGGCCGCAGCGTTTGGCCAAAACGGCGGTCGTGGTGCGGCGGTAGCCCAGTTCGGCGAAGGTCGCGGCGAGAGTCGAAATGGCGTCCTGCTGCCTTTCGGCGCTGCGGTTGGGCCGGGCCATGCCGGCATCCTGGCGCCCCCGGCAGCCGTTCGCTACAGTCCCCGCCCCCTATGTTCGAAGAGTTCGCCGAGAAGTCGGTCGTGGCCATCAAGAAGGCCGAAGAGCTGGCCCAGCAACTCGGCGACGAGTCGGTGGCGACGGGCCATGTCATCTACGGTCTGTGCATCGACCGCAGCGTCTGTCTGCACCACATCTTCCAGGACCTGAACGTCGACCCGGACATGTTCTCGGGCTACGTGAAGAGCTTGCCGCGGGAGCCCGGCGTGCCGAACGGTCCGTTCAACCGGCACGTGCGCACGGTGTTCGAACGCGCCAAGGATGCGGCGCAGCAGCTCGGCAGCAAGAAGGTCGAGCCGGAGCACATGGCGATGGCGCTGTTGTCGGTGAAGGCCGGCTCGTGCTACGAGACCCTGAAGGAGTTCTCGATCGACCCGGAGTATGTGCAGACGCTGATCCTGCAGGCGATGGGGCTCGACCCGGAGATGGTTCCCGAGTGGTTCTGATCGAGGTCGCCGCCGGGGCCGCGAAGCGGCCCGACGCGGCGAACTCGACCAGGACCATGCCGCGCGCCCGGGGCGCGCCGCTGCGGTTCTGATCTACGCCCTCGCATCGTCTCGCAACGTTCCTGCGTCGGCGGTCTAGCCGATTGTGCGAGACGCGGGCCAAGTCACGTTCCCAAGCGGGGCGTGTTTGCCCAGACTGCAACTTGGACGCGTGGCCAGACTATCGGCCGCGTCGCAGTCGCCACCCGCTGCGGCTCCACCCAGGAGGTCCCATGCTCGCTTTGCCTTCGCGCGGCCAGTTTGCCGCATTGCTGTCTTCCGTCTCATGCGCCGGTTTCCTTGGCGCCCAGACGATGGTCGATCCGGCCCTCGCGGTTGCCACGGTCGCCACGGGCCTCGCCCAGCCGATTGCGATGACGTTCCTCGGCCCTGACGACCTGCTCGTCACCGAAAAGGCGAGTGGTCAGGTCAAGCGCATCACCAACGGCGTGGTCACCGGCACCGTGCTCGACCTCGCTGTCAACTCGTCGAGCGAGCGTGGCCTGCTCGGCATCGCCAGGCACCCGCTGTTCCCCGCGACGCCGTGGGTGTTCCTCTACTGGACCGAGAGTTCGACCGGTGCCGACACCGGCAACGTGGCGCAGGTGCCATTGCTCGGCAATCGCGTCGATCGCTTCGTGTGGAACGGCAGCACGCTCGTGTTCGACGCCAATCTGGTGCGGCTGCGCGCGTTCCAGGAGGACCCGAATCTGGTCACCAATCCGGCGAATCCGCAGAGCAATCCGGGGCCGCTGCAGCGCGGCAACCACAACGGCGGCGTGTTGAAGTTCGGCGCCGACCACAAGCTCTACGTGATCCTCGGCGACGTCGGCCGCCGTGGCTGGACGCAGAACAACTTCGCCGGTCCGATCCCGGACGACCAGTTCGGCGGGCCGGTGCCTGACGACGCACATACGACGGGTGTGATCCTGCGGCTGGGTTCGTCGGGCCCGATTCCGCCGGACAATCCGCTCTTCGTGTTCGGTGCGCTGATCGAAGCGCTGGTCGGTGGCCCCGCCGGCACGGCGATCGGCACCAGCATCCAACGCATCTACGCGGTCGGTGTGCGCAACAGCTTCGGCATGACGTTCGATCCGATCGCCGGCCACCTGTGGACGACCGAGAACGGGGGCCGTGCGTTCGACGAGATCAACCGCGTCGACGCCGGCTTCAACGGCGGCTGGATCCAGACGATGGGGCCGCTCGAGCGCGTCGCCCAATACAAGGAGATCGAAGTCGCGGCCGGCATCGGCGGGTCGGGGCCGGTGGGCCTGCAGCAGCTGCGTTGGTTGGCGACCAACATCGCCGATACGCCCGCCGAGGCCGCGAGCCGCATGGTGCCGTTGCCGCTGCTGCAATACACCGATCCGCAGTTCAGCTGGAAGCACGTGACGCCGCCGGCCGGCCTCGGCTTCATTGGTGGTACGGCACTCGGCAACGAGTACTGCGGCGACCTGATCGTCGGCTCCGCGGTGTTCCGTCCAGTGGCCGCGCCGCCCAGTGTGATGGCGAATCCCGGCCATCTGTACCGCTTCCGCTTGAACGCAGCGCGCACCGACCTCGTGTTCAGCGATCCGCTGCTGCAAGACCGCGTCGCCGACAACACCGGCCGCGACGATTGGCAGAGTGAACAGGGCTCGCTGCTGTTCGGCACCGACTTCGGTATCGTCACCGACATCCAAACCGGCCCGGATGGCAATCTGTGGCTGGTCGGCACGTCGAGTGGCACCATCCGAAAAATCCACCGCCCCTGAAGCGGAGCGCGGCGGCGTGCGGGCGATCCTGCACGCCGACATGGATGCGTTCTACGCCGCGATCGAGCAGCGCGACCCTCCGGCGTTGCGCGGCAAGCCGGGGATCGTCGGCGGCGATGGGCCGCGCCAGGTGGTGTCGACCGCCAGTTACGAAGCGCGCACGTTTGGCGTGCATTCGGCGATGCCCGGTGTGCGCGCGAGGCAGCTGTGCCCGCAGGGCATCTTCGTGGTGCCCCGCATGGCGGTCTACGAAGCGGTTTCGGACCAGGTGCGCGCGGTGTTCGAGTCGTTCACCGACATGGTCGAGCCGCTGTCGCTCGACGAAGCGTTCCTCGATGTGACGGGCAGCCGCGCGCTGTTTGGCGATGGCGCTGCGATCGCGGCGCGCATCCGGGCCGAGGTGAAGGCGGTGACGCAGCTCACGGTGTCGGTTGGAGTGGCGACGTCGAAGTACGTGGCGAAGGTGGCCAGCGACCTGAGGAAGCCCGACGGGCTCGTCGTGGTGCCAGCCGGCGACGAGAGGACGTTCCTGGCGCCGTTGTCGGTGTCGCGTTTGTGGGGCGTGGGGCCGGTGACGCAGCAACAGCTCGAACGCGCTGGCCTGCGCACGATCGGCGATGTGCAGTCGCGCAGCGAAGCCGCTCTGGTGGCGGCGTTCGGGCAGAATCTTGGCGAACATCTGTATGTACTGGCGAACGGGCTCGATCCGCGCGTGGTCGAGCCGGATCGCGCGGCGAAGTCGATTGGCCACGAGATGACGTTCGTCGAGGATCTGTTCGACGACGACGACGTAAAGGGCGTGCTGCTGCAATTGTGTGAGATGGTGGGGCGGCGGCTGCGGCGCGTCGCCCTGCGCGGCACGGTGGTGCGGGTGAAGCTGCGCTACCCGGACTTCACGACGATGGTTCGGCAGCAGAAGGTGGCCGCGACGGCCGATGATCTGGAGCTCTACCGGATCGGTGGGGGGCTGCTCGATGCGGTGCGCGAGCGGCGGCGCGGGGTGCGTTTGCTCGGCATCTCGGTGGCAGGCTTCGTCGATGACCGCACGCCGGTGCAAGGCGGGCTGTTTGCGCCGGCGCCGAAGAAGCGCGACCAGTTGCTGGCGGCGATGGACAAGATCCGCGACCGGCACGGCGAGGAGTCGGTGCGGCATGGCGGGAAGCGGCGGAAGACCAATCTGTGGGGGCCCGACGCGGAGTCTTGAGGGTGTGGGAACTTGGTTGCGGGCTCGTCGTTGGGCCGCGGCCGTCGGTTGCTCGCCGCCGCTTCGCATGCGTTCTTGACCAATGACCAGCCATCCTCGTGTCGTTCCGTTCTTGTCGTTCGTGCTCGTCATCGCGAGTGGCGTCGTCGCCCAGAAAGCGCCGGGCTACGACGGCACGTTCCCTTCGGCGGCCGGCAAGGCGGCGTTGGCGACGCTGCGCAGCGAGCCCTGGATGGACAAGGACAAGCGCGTGGATGGTGGCTCGTGGCGCATCGACGACGGGGGTGTGACGCCGTTCACGCCGGGGCCGTGTGCGGCGAGCGGCTATGAACTGCGCACGGCGGTTGGCCATGGCCCGCATCTGCGGTTGACCAACGGCACTCTGGCGATCTCGGTGCCGGCGGCGACGGATGGCGATGTCGCGGCGACGTTGCGATGGCTTGGGAAGGAGGTGCCGGCGGGTGTTGCGGGTGAGCCGAGTGCTGTGTGGCGCACGGCGATGGCGCGCGTGGATGCGTTGGGGCCGGCGAGCAATGGGCTGCGCGCGGGACTGCGTGTCGGCGACAAACCAGGGCAGTTCGAATTGCTGTTGTGGAACGTCGGCGAGGAGAAGTGCGATGTGCGCGGTACGGCGTCGTTGCGCGTCGATGGGGCGGCGGTGGCGTTGCCGGTGCAGTGGCCGCCGAAGGCGAAGGCGGGAGACGGCAACTTCGTGTTGCAGCTCGCTGTCGGTAGCACGTTCGTGGTTCCCGTCGATGTCGCTGCCGTGGTGCGCGGTGGTGGTTTGGCGGCGTTGGCGAAGGGCGAGCATGTGCTCGAGTTCGCGGTTGTGTTTGCGACTGCGGATGGCAAGCCGCTCGATCTGCGCAGCAAGGCTGTGAAGTTCGTGGTTGGTGAAGTTGCGGCGAGCGAGGGGAAGTCTGGCGCGGGCAAGTGATGCCCGAGGGGTTTGCGGGTCGTGGTCGCTGGCGAGATTGACTGCGCACTCGGTGCGCTGGCTCGTTGCGTGTCGTGGTCGGCTTCGAGTGGACGAGCCGACGAGGTCGAAGTCGGGGATTGACGGAAGTGCGTCGATCGTTACCCTCCCGCGAGTCAAGGACGTTGGAAGCTCGTGCTTCCCGGGCAGGTGGAATGACCGACGACCAACCAGTGGACCGGCTGCAGAGCGCCCTAGTGCGGTGTGTCCGTGCGTCGTCGCGGGTGCTGCCCGTCGAAGTGGCCGCCGATGTTGGTCAAGAAGCGTGGCTGAAGTTGCTTCAGGCCTCGGACCGAGGCGAGGTGTTCTCCGCGGACGCGCGGATCGCGTTCCTGATCGGCATCTTCCACAACTTGTGCGCGGAGGCGGTTCGGAAGTACGAGCGGCGGCGTCGCTTGCTCGCGTTCGAATCCGAGGTTGGTGAGGTGCCGCTCGACGCGCCGGATCGGTCGTCCGGGCGGATCGACATGGAGGAGTTGATCGAGAAGGTGGTGCGGCCGCTGCTGAGTGGGTTGGATCCGGCGGATGTGGATCTCTGGATCGCGGCTCGGCTCGATGGTGAGGGATGGAAGGTCGCTGGTGAGGCGGAAGGGATGAAGAAGGCGGAGATCGCGCGGGCGCGGAAGAGAATCTCGAGATTTCTTGGCTCCGGCGACGTGGCCAAACGATTCCTGCGTGAGCTCGGAGTGGAAGGGTTCGAACCCCGAACCCCGAACCCCGAACCGCAAGACGTAGAAAATGACCTCGCTGAACCACGTTGCCTCATCGTTGATGCTCTTGTGCTCATTTGCGTTGCTGGGAGCCAGTTCCAAAGAACCCTCGAAGAGTCCGATGCCAGTTTTGGTGCTCGTAGGTAACTGCAGTTGCGCTGCAACTGTGACTGGGCAGTATGTGCAAGGGGGGCTACTGCAGTGCACCATCGGCATTGCTGGTCAGCCGTGGAGCGCGGTCTCGCTGACTGACTCGGCTGAAGACGATACAGAGCAGGAGGATGGCACCTGTTTTGTTCCTGGTAATCCGAACGTTAATCCCCCCATTCCTGATCCGTGTCCTCTAGCCGCGATGGAGGACTGTGTATTTGTCAACCAGGTGGTTAGGTGGGATCTGGCGGCGTGCGCACTTGGTGGGAATGGAACCGGGACGCCGCCGTACACTTTGTATGATCCTTTTGGGCAGAAAGTAGGTGAAGTGACTGCTGCCAAGAAGATCACAGCAGTTGTTCCTATCGGCGACTTGGGGTGCCGGAACTTCCAGGACTACGTCCTGACTTTGAAAGATGCTGGAGGGGCACCAATTCAAAGATACAATGTGCGTGCAATGTGCGGGAAGTGCACCGCAGACGTTGTTCCATTTACGCCGCCGGCGCCTCAATAAGTGCAACGCCCCAACCGCCAGCAAGCTCTCATGGGTATGAAGGGATATCGCGTTTCCATTGCCTGCGCGATGGCTGTGGTGGCAGTTGCTGGTTGGGCTTTGCTGGCAATTGACAGGGATCCTGTGCTATCATTGCCAGCCCAGCAGGATATGCGTTTGCCGAATGTTGGCCGAGGCGAGGCGCTATTCAATTCCCCGTCTGAATGGGCGAAGGCAGCCAGGGAGTCCGGTGAAGGGATTGTGCGCCTGGACGGAGGAGTTGACATTATAGCGAAAGTAGCCCCTCCCTTCACCGGGGCAGGACTTGGGATGTTGAAAGAGATCCTGGATAGGCCTCGAGTCGAATCCGAAACCGCTTTGGCCGAGTTGGGGAGTCCTCCACAGAAGTCAAGCGAGGTCGATTCGTTGCGCGATTACAAAGCGCAACTTCGATTGATGAAGGAAGCTGAGCAGTCTCGCGTATTATCTTCAATGCTGGATTCCGGAGACTACTTGATTCTTGATGCCGAGCAGCCCTTGGCGATCCCTACTCCAAGTGGGACGGTCAAAGTTCAGGTCGGCCCATTTCCCGTCGAAGGTGGTGGACTGGGGCAAGCTCTGTTCTTCATCAAAGAAGACAAGCACAGGGTGCTTGCCGACCTCAAGCGCGCGCTGAGGGACGTTGCGAATGTGGACCGAACACAACGAGTAACATTGTTTAATAGTAAGCCAGAAGTTGAGAGGCGAGTTTGGTTTGATCGGTACCTGAGCCTCCGTAATCGGCACATGGGGGGCGAGCGGCTCGGAAGCGAGGATCGTGCAGAATACGACAAGCTGCAAGCCGACCTACGCTTCCTGCGTGTGGAATTGAGCACATCCTCGTGGTCGTGGATCGTCCGCTGATTGCTTGATCAGCCTTCGAGCGATGTGGGTGATAATTGTTGCGAAATGCGAGTCGGAATGAGTTCACCGTCTTCATTCGGACGGGCGGCTTTTTTAGTCACTCGACCATCCACGCCGGCTTGTAGGCGAGCCCCGTGTTGAGAATGCGCTGCAGCAACTGCGCATAGTCCACCCCCGCAAACAACGCCGACTCCGGAAAGTCCTCACCCGGCGACAGGTCGTTGTTCACGTTCGC
>SXPB01000052.1 GCA_005776475.1 Planctomycetia bacterium | reverse complement strand
GGCGGGTTCCGCGTGCCCGACGTGATGCGCCGCGCCGGCTGCACGATGGTGGAGGTCGGCGCCACCAACAAGACGCACCTGCGCGACTTCACCGACGCGACCACGCCGGCCACGGTGGCGTGGCTGAAGGTGCACCCGAGCAACTTCCGGATCGAAGGTTTCGCCGGCACGCCGTCGGTCGCCGAACTGGTCGCCGCAGCCCGTCCCCGCCAGCTCATGGTGCTCGACGACCTGGGTTCCGGACTGTTGGTGTCGACGCCGATCCCGGGACTCGTCGACGAACCCAAGGTTGCCGACAGCCTGCAAGCCGGCGCCGACGTCGTCTGCTTCTCGGGCGACAAGTTGCTCGGTGGTCCGCAGTGCGGCATCCTGCTCGGCAAGGCGGACGTGATCGCGAAGTGCAGGGCGCACCCGCTCTACCGCGCGTTCCGCTGCGACAAGCTGGCGCTCGCCGCCCTTGAGGCGACCCTGGCGATCTACCGCGACGGCGACCCGCTGCAGGACGTGCCCACGCTGCGCATGCTGGCGGCGAGCGGGGCCGAGCTGCGGTCGCGCAGCGAGACCCTCGCCGGCTTGTTGCGCGACGTCGGGGCCGCCGTGGTGCCGAGCGACTCGTTCGCCGGTTCGGGCGCCAATCCGGCGCGGCCGCTGCCGAGTTTCGCGGTGGCGTTGCGCGGCGGCGACGCCGAATGCGATCGCTTGCGCGCCTGCCGCCCGGTGTCGGTGTTCGCGCGTGTCGCCGATGGGCGCGTGTTGCTCGACGCCCGCACGCTGTTGCTCGAAGATCTCGACGCGGTCGCTGCCGCCGTTCGCCACGGACTCAAGGAACCCTCCGCATGACCACTCCCGACGACAAACGCTTGACCCGGTACGCTTCCGGTTCGGGTTGAGCCGCCAAGCTGCCGCCGGGGAGCCTCGGGCAGGTTCTCCACAAGCTGGGCCCGATCGAACATCCTGATCTGCTCGCGGGTCACCGCGGCTTCGAGGATGCGGGCATCTTCCGTCTCGACAGCGAGCGCGCGCTCGTGCAGACGGTCGACTTCTTTCCGCCGATGGTCGACGACCCGCGGTGGTTCGGTCGCATCGCCGCCGCCAATTCGCTGTCCGACGTCTACGCGATGGGTGGCAAGCCGATCACTGTGATGAACCTGGTCGGTTGGCCGCGCGATCTCGACATCGAACTGCTCGGCGAAGTGCTCGCCGGCGGTCTCGAGAAGACGAAGGAAGCGGGGGCCGTGCTGTGCGGCGGCCACTCGGTGATGGACCAGGAGATCAAGTTCGGCCTGTCGGTGACCGGGCTCGTGCATCCGCAGAAGTTCTGGCCCAACGGTGGCGCCAGGCTCGGCGACGTGCTGGTGCTGACGAAGCCGCTCGGCATCGGACCGGCGACGACCGCGATCAAACGCGAGAAGGCGAGCCCGCAGCTGATCGCCGCGGCGATGGCGCAGATGGCGACGCTGAACAAGGCCGCGTGCGAAGCGGTGCGCGACCTCGAAGTGCATGGCGCCACCGACGTCACCGGCTTCGGGCTCGTCGGGCACTCGCTGGAAATGGCCGAGGGCGCCGGGCTCGCGCTGGAAGTGCAGGCGAAGGAACTGCCGCTGCTCGCAGGTGCGCTCGACCTCGTGCGCGCCGGGGTGATGTCGGGCGGCTGCACGCGCGGCAAGCAGTACTACGGGCCGCGCGTGCAGATCGCGGCGACCGTCGACGCGGCGCTCGCGGATCTGGTGTTCGACGCGGAGACGTCCGGTGGCCTGTTGCTGGCAGTGCCCGAAGCGATCGCCGGCAAGGTCGTGCAGCGGCTGCGCGATGCGGGTGCGCCGAGCCACGCCCTGGTGGGGCGATTCGTCGCGAAGACGGCCGGTGGGCCGGTGCTCCGGCTCAACTGAGCCCGGCTTCAGCGACCGCCGAACAAGCCGCCACCGCCGCCGCCGCCCGCGCCGATGCGGTTCAGGAACTCGCTCGGGTTGAAGCCCGGCGGCATGCCGCCGGGTGGGGCCGCAGGGGCGCGGTTGCCGCCGGCTGGGCGCCCGCCACCCGGTTGCCCGCCGCGGGTTCCGCGGGTGGTGGTGCCGCGAGCGCCCACGACTTCTTCGGCGTTGGTCGGACCCCTGCCGCCGCCGCCCTTGCCGCCGTCGCCGCCACCACCGCCGCCACCGCCGGCCTCACCGGCGCCGCCTTCCGCCTGCGCCACCGGTTCGGGCGGCAGCACGGGAATGCGCGCGGTGTTGGCGCTCAGCACGTCGTCGAACTTGGTGTCGAACACGAAGTGCCGCACGTAGGTCTTCTCGGCGCCTTCGAAGTCGTCGATCTCGGCGTCGCTGACGACGTTCCGGCTGCTGCGCTTGCGTTCGATCGTGAACTCGATCTTGATCCGCTTGGGCAGCTTGTCTTCGACGGCGCTGTCCCACTGCAGTTCTTCCAAGGCCTCGTGGCCGAGCGTGCGGTAGTAGACGACCTTGAAGTTCTTCACGCGGTCGTGCACGAGCTGGAAGCTGCCCTGCGTGATGATGTCGTCGTCGACCATCGGGTCTTCGCGGCGCCACATCTCGAACACGTCGCGGTACTTCTGGTTGGGCTTGAACCAGTAGCCGACTTCGCACAGGGTCGGCTTGCGCGGGATGTTCTGCAGGTCGAGCACACTGCCGACGGCGTCGGTCGTGGTCAAAAAGTCCATGCGGTCGGCGTCGCGACCGCCGACGTCCATGTCGCGGCCGCGGAAGATCGCGTTGTTGTGCACGTTGTAGATCCAGATCGCGCGCAGGTCGCGTTCGATCAGGTTCAGGATGCGGGGACCGGCTTCGGTCGATTCGGCGAGGTCGTCGACGACGTCGCGTGCGTTCAACATCACGTGGAACGTGGTCGCGACGGTGACCATCACGACCGACGTGATCGTCATCGCCAGCAGCACTTCGATCAGCGTGAAGCCGCGCTGCCGGCCCGGAGTCGGAATCGCCATGTCACCTGCCTCCTTGGTTCGCACTGCCCGCGCCGCCACTGCCGCCACCGGCTGGGTTGGCACCACCTTCGCCCCCAGCTTGTCCCATCGACTGCGCCATCGCCGCCGCTTGTTCCGGCGTCATGCCCGAGATCGCCAACGTCGAGATCCGTGCCTTGATCAGCAACGAGTCCTTCTGGTCGGGATAGTCGGCATCGAGCTTCGGGAACATCACGACCACCGCGACCTGTTCGAACTCGGTGGCGCTCGGCGCCTTCTCGGCCAGGCGCTGGTTGACGTCTTCGGCTTGTTGTTCTTCGTACTCGATCGCCGACAGGCCGCGGCTGCTGGCGCGCCGGTAGTCGTCGCGCTTGCGCTGCCAGTCGACGCGCTCGGTGGCGGCGGTGTCGTCGCCGGCGGCGGCGTTGCCGATCTCGGCTTCCGCCTCGGAGACGGCACTCTCGCCGAGCACGATCTTGTAGGAGAAGCCCTTGAAGTCCTCGAGGTCGATCTCGTCGCCGGACTGCGGCGGCGTCTCGCGCGCACCGGCCTGCAACTCCGACATCTTCTGTTCGGCGATCTCGCGGGCGAGGCGCCAGTTGCGGGCATAGGTGGCGTCGATCAGCGCCGTCGTGCGGATGCCGATGTAGCCGATGACCACGGAGGCGACGAGGCCGAGGGCCACCAGGGCTTCGACCAGCGTGAAGCCGCCGTCGCCAGTCCGGTGCGCGGGCGCCATCAGAACGCTCCTTCGCCGACTTCGGCCGGATACTCGATGACGCCGGTCTCCGAATGGTCGACATCGACGCGACCGGACAGGCCGGCGATCTTCATCGACCAGACCATGTCGGGCTCGCTCTTCAGTTGCAGCACCAGGATCTGGTCGCCGGTGAAGCCGTACTCGTCGAACTGCAGCCGGTAGAGCCCCTTCTTGGTCATGCCTTCCTTGCCGTCGCCGGCGCCGGCGAAGACCACGTCGGTCTCCAGTTCGACCCAGTGGTCGGGCCGCTCTTCGAGAACGGACTCGTCCTGCTCGCGCGTCAGCCGTTGCTCGGGCGGATAGACGATGCGCCAGATCGCCCGTTCGAGGTCGAACTCCATCGCCATGCGCTTGCCCTGGATCCGGGCCTCGCTGCGCACCCAGTCGAGTTCGCGTTGGATCTTGCTGCCCGACGCGCGCAGGCGCGCACCGGGGATCATCACGCCGAGGTTGGGCACGATGATGCCGACCAGCAGCGAGATCAGCGCCAGCGTGACCAGGATTTCGACGAGCGTGAAGCCGGACGTCGCCAGACGGCGGCCGTTGCCTCGGGGTGCGCTCGTCAGGGTCAGGCTCACTTCTCTTTGCTCACCTTGCTGGTGACGTCGTCATCGGTGTTCGGCGATTCGTCGGGGCCGCAGCTGCAGACTTCCCAGTCGTTGGGGCCGTTGCCGATGCGCAGTTCGTAGGGGTGGCCCCACGGGTCGTCGGACAGGTTCTCCAGATACCACGGCTTGCTCTTCTCTTCTTCGCTGGTCAGCACGTCGAGGCTGTCGGGCAGCTTGCCCATCTGCGCGCGATACATGCGGACCGAGCCCGCGATGTTGGTGCAGTTGGTCTTGGCGGTTTGCACGCGGGCTTCGTCGCTGACGCCGACGACGTTCTGGAAGACCAGGGTCGCGAGCAGGCCCAGGATCACGATGACGACCATGATCTCGACCAGGGTGAAGCCGGCTTGCAGCGGGCGAACGGGAGCAGGAAGGGTCTTTCGGTTCATGGCGGAGTGTCGGTCGCGAAGTCTATCGAAAGGTGACGGGGAACGAGCGACTTCGACGGCGATCGGGTGGGGTTCCTTCCCGTCCGCTGTTGGCCCTGGTCGCGCGGTGGCATCGGCGGCTGGACCACGCAATGATCGGCGGAATGCGGACTCCTGCTCGCGCCATTCTCGCCGCCGCCATGCTGGCGACCTTCCTGCCCGCCCAGCAACCGCTGACGCCGGAGACCCTGGCGGGCCTGTTGCGGGTCGGGGAACTGGCGTTGAGCCCGGACGGCAAGCACCTGCTGTTCACGGTGCGCACCCCGGATCTCGCCGCCAATCGCAGCGTCGCCACGATCTGGGGCATGCCGACGAGCCCTGGCGCCAAGGCGGCGCCGGTCGCGGCGGGCAGCTCGCCGCTGTGGCTGCCGAGTGGGGCGGCCTACGCGTTCGTGTCCAAGGAGGGCGTCGAGTGCAAGCCGCTGTTCGACGGCCCGGAAATGCAGATCGCGATGCCCGACGGGCTCGCCAACTTCGCCTGGTCGCCGGCCGGCGATCGTTTCTCGTTCACCCGCGCGGTGGCGATCGACAAGCCCGTGACTGCGGCCCATCCCGACCTGCCGAAGGCGAAGGCGCGCGCTTACGACGACCTGATGGTGCGGCACTGGGACACCTGGACCGACGGCACCTTCAGCCATCTGTTCACGGCGCCGTTCGGCAGCAACAGCGGCGACAAGGTCGTCGATCTGCTGAAGGGCGAGCGCGTGCACACGCCGCTGCCGCCGTTCGGCGGTGGCGAACAGATCGCGTGGGCGCCCGACGGCAAGGAGCTGTGCTACACCGCGCGCCGCGTGCCGAATCCGGAAGCGAGCACCGATTCGAGTCTGTGGGCGGTGCCGGTCGACGGTGGCGACAGCCGCAACCTGACGGCCGAGCTGCCGGGCTACGACCAGGATCCGGTCTACTCCCCGGACGGCAAGTGGATCGCGTTCGGCAGCATGGCGCGGCCGGGGTTCGAAGCCGACCGCATGCGGTTGTTCCTGCACGAGCGCGCGACCGGCAAGAACCGCGAACTGCTGCCGGACTTCGACGCCTCGGTGCACGAAGTGCGCTGGACCAAGGACAGCACGCGGCTGTTCTTCACGGTCGAGACCGAAGGCACCACGCAGGTGTTCACGACGTCGCTGGCGGCGCCGAAGGCGACCGCAGTGACCAAGGGCCGGCACGCGCTGTCGGGCCTGCAGGTGGCGCCCGACGGCGCCGTTGCCTACGCGCTGCGCACGACGATGGAGCGGCCGGCGGAAGTCGTGCGCATCGACACCGCGTCGGGCGCGATCGAGGCCCTCACCGACTTGAACGGGGCGGTGTTCGCCACGCTGTCGCCGCCGAGCGTCGAGGCCGAGTGGTTTCCGACCACCGACGGCAAGAAGGTGCACGCCTGGATCGTGAAACCGCCCGGCTTCGACCCGGCGAAGAAGTACCCGTTCGTGCTCTATTGCCAGGGCGGGCCGCAATCGATGGTGGGGCAGGGCTTCTCGTTCCGCTGGAACTTCCACCTGATGGCGGCGAAGGGCTACGTGGTCGCGGCGGTGAACCGGCGTGGGCTGCCCGGCTTTGGCCAGGAATGGAATGACCAGATCTCGCGCGATTGGGGCGGCCAGGCCATGCAGGACCTGCTGTCGGTGACCGACGTGATGCAGGCGCGGCCCTACGTCGACAAGGCGCGCTCGGCCGCCGTCGGCGCGTCGTTCGGCGGCTTCACGGTCTACTGGTTGATGGGCAACGCCGGCGATCGCTTCGCGGCGATGATCGCGCACTGCGGCGTGTTCAACCTGGAGAGCATGTACCTCGCGACCGAGGAGCTGTTCTTCGTCAACTGGGACCTTGGCGGCCCGTACTGGAGTTCGCCGGAGACAGCGGATCTCTATCGCCGCTTCTCGCCGCATCGCTACGTGCAGAACTGGAAGACGCCGCTGCTGGTGATCCACGGCGAGAAGGACTACCGCGTGCCCTACGACCAGGGCCTGCAGGCGTTCACCGCGGCGCAGCTGCAAGGCGTGCCGAGCCGGTTGTTGATGTTCCCCGACGAAGGCCACTGGATCCTGCAGGCGCAGAACGGCGTGTTGTGGCAGCGCGAGTTCTTCGGCTGGCTCGATCGCTTCTGCCAGGGCAAGGGCCGATGAACGCCCGCCTGCTCGCCGGGCTCGGACTGTTGCTGGCCGGTTGCGCGGTGCGGCCGCACTGGCAAGGTGACGTCGGCTTGGCGCTGCGCACGGCGCGCGCCGCCCAGCAGGAGCTGGTGGTGTTCTTCGCCTTGCCGGGACGTGAAGCGAGCGACCGCATGCAGCGCACGCTGGCCGATCCGCTCGTGCTCGGAGCACTCGCCGACGGCGGTTTCGCCGCGACGGTGGCCGACGGTACGCAACGCGCGAACCTGTATGCGACGTGGATCGGCGGCGGCGAAGGCATGGGCATCGCAGTGCTCGACGCCGCCGGCCGTTGCTATGCGGCGCGGCCGGGGCCCCAGGATCCACCGGAGCTGGCGGCGTTCCTGCAGTTCTGCGCCGGTGCGCGCGGCGAACTGGCGACGTTGCGCGACGCGGCGCTGCGGTCCGATACGCCGGCCATCGCCAAACACGCACTCGGGTGCGCCTACCTGCAACTCGGTTGCCGCAAGGAAAGTGAACCGCTGCTGCTCGACGCGGCGACGGCCGGCGTGGTCGACGCGCGGCATCGGCTGGCGCGTCTGCACGCGCTCGACGGCAACGTGGTGTTGGCGCGGCGCTGGTTGCTGCATGCGCCGCGCACGCCGCAGGCGATGGTGACGGAGGGCTACGTGCTGTTCAAGGAACGCAAGCATGCCGAAGCGGTGGCCATGTTCGAGCAGGCGCTCGCGACCAACAACCTCGGCGTCGATCGGCAGCGCGCGTTGCTCTACCTCGGCAAGGCGTTGCACGAGAACAAGCAGGACGAGCGCGCGATCCCGCTGCTCGAAGCGCTGGCGGCGGAGGGCACGGGCAGCACCTTCGAAGCGGGCGCGCTGCACACGCTCGGGCACCTGAAGAACCCGCAGCACGGCCACGCGCACTGACCGCGATGAACAGGTCGCCGGCGGCTCGGGGCCCTGCCGCTGCGTGTTGATGGTCGATCCGGGCTGGTCGTCTGGCTACAACCCACGCCCCATGGCCTCGACTCGTCTGGCATTGCTCTTCCTCTTCCCATGGTCGTGCCTGATCGCGCAGACCACACCCGTGCCCGCGGTGACTCCGGCGGCAGCAGCCCTCAGGCTCGGCATGAACCAACACACCTACGAATGGGTCCCCGGCTTCGCTCGGCTCGAGGACGGCAAGGAGTTCGGCAACATGCACGGCTGCCTCGTCGTCGATCGCGCCGGCAACGTGCTGTGCAACACCGACACCGAACACGCGGTGATCGTGTTCTCGCCCGAAGGCAAGGTGCTGCGTTCGTGGGGCAAGGACTTCCGCGGCGGCCTGCACGGCATGTGCCTGCGCGAAGAGGACGGCAAGGAAGTGCTCTACCTCGCGCACACGGGCCGCCACGAGATCGTCAAGACGTCGATCGACGGCGAAGTGCAGTGGGCGCTCGGTTGGCCGCAGGCGTCGGGCATCTACGAGAACGAAGGCCAGTACGCACCGACGGCAGTGGCGGTTGGTCCCGATGGCCGCATCTTCGCGGCCGACGGCTACGGCAAGTCGTGGGTGCACCTGTACGACAAGGACCGCAACTACGTGAAGTCGTTCGGTGGCCCCGGCAACACCGCCGGCAAGATGCAGACGCCGCACGGCCTGTTGCTCGACCCGCGCGGCAAGGAGCCGCTGCTGCTCGTGTGCGACCGTGAGAACCATCGCCTGCAGTGGTTCACGATGGACGGCGAGCACGTGCGCACGATGGACAAGGACCTGCGGCGCCCGTGCAACGCTTCGCTGCGCCCCGACGGTGGGCTCGCGATCGCCGACCTCGCCGGGCGCATCACGCTGCTCGACAAGGACGACAAGCTGATCTGCCATCTCGGCGACAATCCGGACGAGAAGCTGCGCGCCCGCAATGACGTGAAGCGCGAGCAGTGGAAGGACGGCGAGTTCCTGTCGCCGCACGGCATCACCGTCGACACGAAGGGCGCCATCTACGTGATGGACTGGAACCGCCTCGGCCGTCTCAGCAAGCTCGTGCACGTGGGCGCCCCGACCGAGCCGCAGAAGACCGGCAAATGAACCTGGGCGCGGCCGCGGAAGGCCGCTCGCGGTGGGATTCGGTGCGGGTAGCCGTGGTCGCGGCCGTGGTGTTCACGCTGCTGCGGCAGCGCGCGATGCACGGCGAGGACACCCGGCTGTTCGTGCTCGGACTCGGCAGCGACCACCTCGATTGGCTGGCACGGCACTTCCTGTTCCTGCCGACGATCCAGGCGCTCGGTTCGGTGTTGCGGCCGTTGGGCGCGTCGTGGTTCGACGTGCTGCAGGTCGCGGCGATCGGCGGCACTGCGCTCGGGCTGTTCGCGCTGCACCGCGCCGGCAGGATCCTGCTCGGGAACGCGGCGGGCCCTTGGTTGCCGGTGGCGCTGGCGCTGGTGCCGAGCTGGTTCTTCTTCGCCACGGCGGCCGAGATCCACGGCCTGTTCGTGCTGCCGCTCGGATGCGCCTGGTGGGCGCTGGCGGCATGGCGGGAGCAGCCGACGTTCGTGCGCGCCGGTGCCGTTGGCCTCGCCTGCGGTTTCGCCGCGACGCTGCACTTCACCGGCTACTCGTTGTTGCCGTCGCTCGCGCTCACCGCGTGGTTGCTGCGCGTGCGGCCGTTGCCGGTGTTGTGCCGCCATGTCGCCGTGATGGTCGCCATGCTGCTCGCCACCGTGGCGGTCCTGGCGCTCGGGTTGGGGCATGCGCCGTGGGTGCAGTTCGCGGCCGCGTCGCAGTTCAGCGCCTCGTGGTCGCAGCGCATGCACGCCGGCGAAGTGCCCGGCGTGGTCCTGCGCGAGTTCGTGCTGCCGTTCCTGCCGTGGGCGTTGCTGGCGCTCGCGGCGTTCCGCCAGGCGACGTTGCGCCCGTGGGCGTGGGCGGCGCTCGCGACGCTGGCAGTGCATGCGGTGCCGCCGATCCTCGCGTTGTCGAATCCCGAGCATCTGGTCGAACACGGCGCCTACCTGACCGCGTTCGCGGTGCCGCTGGTGCTCGCGTCCTTCCATGCCGTGCCGCGGCGCGTCTTCGCCGTCGGCGTCGTCGTCAGTGCGGGCGTCGCCGTCGCGCTGCAGTGCGGACGGCTGGAACGCGTCTACGACCCGGCGTTCGTCACTTCGGTGCAGGCGCTGCGGGCCGAGCGCGGTCCCCTGGCGATGATCGTCGCGTCGCGTTCGGCCGACATGGAAGCGCTGACGATCGGGCTCGACGACCAGCTCTACATCGACTCGGACAAGGTGCAGGCGTGGATCAACGATCCGCTGGGCCTGACCCTGCCGCAGTGGTGGGACGCGATGGTTGCGATGCTGGCCGGCGGTCGCACGCTCGTGGTGTGTGACTCGGCGCGGTTGGCGTTCGCGTCGCATTCCCATCCCGAGGTGCGGGCGTTGTGGGAAGGCCACGTGGCGCGCACCTGCACGCTCGTGCCGATCGAGCGGCCGGCGTTGCGCGGTTGGGTCGTATTGCGAAAGCCCGGCTGACGCAGCCTCGGCGGTGCTTCCCGGGCGCCCGTTCGAAATTGCGGCGAGGTCGGATAGTACTGCTGTCGTCATGGGCGGCAGGTTTCGAGGTGCAGACCCGAGGTGGGTAGCCGTAGCGGCGGTGTTCGCGTGCGGCGTCGTGCTGTCGTTGTTGCCGCGAGGCGAAGTGAACCTGGCCCTGGCGGCCGATGATCCGGGCGTGGCGCCGAGCCGGGTTGCCGAAGCGGCCGTGGCCGAAGGCGGTGCCGATGCGAGGGTCCCGGCGCCGGAGATGGCCGAACGGATCGACGTGGGTGCCCTGGCGGCGGCGTTGCCGATCGAGTCCGGCGGCGTCGATCGCCTGGTCGCGGCGCTGCACGACGACGACATCCGCGGCAACGGCCGCGATGCGTTCTTCCTGTTGTGTGACCTGCCCTCCGGGGACGTGCCGGCCTTGGCGGCGGTGCTGCATTCGCGGGATGCGCAGCAGCGCGGCTATGCGCGGGCGATCCTGCGCGTTCGCTGCACGCGCGGTGCCGCGTTGCCGTCGCCGGCGTTGTTGGCGGCGACGATCGAGGATCTGCGCCCGCTCGACGACCGGTTCCTGATCGACACGCACGTGTGGCCGGTGCGCAAACACAGCCTGCTGTTCCTGTGCGAGCACGGCAAGGCGGCCTTGCCCGGCCTGCGGCAGGCGCTCGACAGCCAGGATGTGCAGCAGCGTACCTTCGCCGCGTTCGTGCTCGCGACCCTCGGCGACGACGCCTCGGCGGCGCGCGTGGTGCGGGTGCTGGTGGCCCATCTCGCGGACAACGAGATCGGCGGCGATGCCCTGTTCGCGTCGCATGCGCTGTTCCGGCTCGGGCGGTCGGGACTCGCGTCGATCCACGAATGGCGACCGTACGTCGACGAGCAGGCCCGTTCGCTGCTGGACCTGGTCGTGCTCGATCTGCAGGCGCCGCCGCGCACGCGCTTCGACCTGGAAGATCGGCGCGGTCGGCACCGGGTCACCGGCATCTACCACGATCCGGTCGTCGAGTACGACCTGCATCGTTCGCCGCTACCGCGCTTCTGACGCCGGCGGCAGCGGTCGGCCCGGGATCTCGCCGGCAACCGACGGCGGCGTGCCGGCGAGCGTCAGCGTGCCGTGCACGCCGGTCGTCCACAGTTCGCAGCCGCTGCGCCGCACCAACGGCCCGAGCCGGGTGTCGCCGTCGCTGCTCGCCGCCGACGCGAGGCACACGCGCGGGCGCACCCGCAGGAGCAACGCCGGCGCATTCGCGTTGGCGCGACCGTGGTGGGGCAGCACCAGGACGTCGTGCGGCGAAGCGATGCCGGCGGCGAGTGCGGCGGCGGTGCCGAGTTCCTGGGCGTCGCCGGTGGTCAGCACACGCGCGGAGCCGATCGCCACGCTGGCCCACAGGCTCTGGTCATTGTCGGTGGCGCCTTCGGGCAGCGTCGGCGCGCTCACGGTGAAGCCGGGCAAGGGTGTGGTCGTGGTGCCCGGTGCCTGCACGCGCACCAGGACACCGCAGCGGCGCAGTTGTTCGGCGAGAGCACTTCCGGCCAAAGCCTGGGGCAGGATCGCGGTGCCGATGGCGACCCGATCCAGCAACGCCGGCACGCCGTTGTGGTGGTCCTGGTCGCCGTGGGTGACGACGAGCAGGTCGAGCCGGCGCCGCTGCAACGCCGCCGTGAGGCGTTCGGCCGCGAGGAACGGATGCTGCAGGCTGCCGCAGTCGATCGCGATCTGGTGGCCGCGTTCGGTGATCGCGAGGCACGCCTGGCCGTGGCCGATCGCGAACAACTGGAAGCGGGCCGCAGGTGGCGCCGTCGACGGCACGAAATGCGGCAGCGACAGCAACACGGCGGCGGCCGCCACCGAACGCCGATCGCGCCGGCAGGCGACGAGGCACGCGGCGACCCATGCCACCAGCACCAGCAACCAGGTGGCCGGCACGAACCCGGCGTGCACCGGCGTTGCCGGCAGGTGGTTCGCCAGCTGCACGAGGTCCTGGTACAGCGTCGCCAGCAAGCCGGTGGGCAACGCCAACAGCGCCGCGAGCGATGGCAGCACGAGCCCGAGCAGCGCCAGCGCCAGCCCGAGCAGCAGCAGCAGGCCGACGAGCGGTGCGAGCAGCGGCGTCAACACGACGGTCCACGGCGCCAGTTGGCCGAAGAACGCGAGCGTGAGCGGTGCGGTGAGCAGCGTCGCCCAGCCCGAAGCGCGCAAGGGAGCCAGCACCCATCGCTGCCAGAAGGTCTCGCCGCGCGGCGCGCCGGCCAGCACCAGCCCGACGACGGCGGCATAGCTGAGCAGGAAGCTCGGGCCGAGCAGCGCTTCGGGTTGCACGAACGCGGTCAGGATCGCCGGCGCCAGCAGCATCGGGCCGATGCCGCACGGTCGCCCCAGGTGCCCCGCGGCAGCGGCCAGTGCATAGGCGGCCACGGCGCGCAGCACCGGTGGTTCGTTGCCGGTGATCGCGGCGTAGGCGACCAGCAGCAGCAGCACGACGAACGTGCGCCGCTGCGACGCCCCGATCCGGCGGCGGCCGTGCCAACTGCACAGGCCGAGCAGGAACGCGAGCATCGCGGCGTGGGCGCCGCTGACCGCGAGCAGGTGGCTGAGTCCGGTGGCGCGGTGCGCGGCGACCAGTTCGCCGTTGGGGCGGGTGTCGCGGCCGAGCACCAGCGCCGCCAGCATTGCGCCTTCCTGGGCCGGCAGGTGGGCGAGCAGTTGCCGTTCCATCGCCCGCCGCGCCGTGGCGCACGCCCGCGCCAGCGACCATGGTCCGGGTTGCACGGTGGCGGTGGCGGCGACGGCGTGGATGGAAGGCGCAAGGCCCGGCGCCGCAGCGGGCGTCACGTGGGCGAGCACGCGAATGTGGTCGCCCGGCAGCACTTCGCATTCGGCGTCGAGCGACACGCGCAACGGCACGGGGCCGCGACCGAGCCGCAGTTGCACCGTGCCGAGTTCGGGCGCGCGCACGACCGAGCGCACTTCGCCGTGCAGCACGACGGGGCCGGCGGGCAACGGTGGCAAGGGCGGCGTCGGCGCCCGCAGGCCGGCGAGCAGGGCCGGCAGCGCCAACAGCCCAGCGAACCGGCACGGTCCCCGCAGCCAACGCGCCGACCACAGACCCAGCACCGCCAGCACCGCCGCGGCGGGCACCGACACGGTGGCCAGCACGGCGGTTGGCAGCGCCCACAGACTGCCGGCGCACAGAGCAGGAATCGTCGAGTTTCGCATGCACTGCATCCGTGCCTCGGCGTTGGCAGCGGTTACATTCCGACGATGGTTTCTGCCCTCTACCCCGGCAGTTTCGATCCGGTGACCCGTGGCCACCTCGATCTGGTCGAGCGCGCGCTGCCGCTGTTTGACCATCTGACGGTCGCCGTCGCCGTAAACAGCCAGAAGTCCTCGACGTTCACCGCCGACGAACGGGTGGCGATGTTGCAGGAAGTGCTGCCGAAGGATTCGCGCGTGTCGGTGACGGCGTTCCGCGGGCTCGTTGTCGACTTCTGCCAGAAGCAGGGCATCGGCGCGATCCTGCGCGGCGTGCGCACCGTCTCGGACTTCGAATACGAGTACCAGATGGCGCTGACCAACCGGCACCTGATGCCGTCGATCGAGACGGTGTTCGTGATGCCGAGCGTCCAGTACAGCTATGTGTCGTCGTCGCTGATCCGCGAGATCGTGCGCAACGGCGGCGATGTCGCCAGTTTCCTGCCGCCGCCGGTCGAACGCCGACTGCGCGAGCGGCTGCGTCCCGCTACCTCGTCATGAAGCTCGAACCCGTCCATTCTTCCTCCGCTCCCGCCGCCATCGGTCCCTACAGCCAGGCCGTCAAGGTCGGCAACCTGCTGTTCTGCTCCGGCCAGATCGCGCTCGATCCGAAGACGACGCAGATCGTCGGCAAGACCGCGGCCGAACAGGCCGACCAGGTCTTGAAGAACCTGACCGCGGTGCTCGCCGCGGGCGGGGCCACGCTGGCGCACGTCGCGCGCACGACGATCTACCTGGTCAGCATGGCGGACTTCGCCGCCGTCAACGAGGTCTACGCGCGCCACTTCGGCAACCACAAGCCGGCGCGGGCGACCGTGGCGGTGAAGGAACTGCCGAAGGCCGGCCTCGTCGAGATCGACTGCATCGCCTGCCTCTGACCGCCGCGTCAGGGCTTGATCGCGCCGGCGACCGTCGTCTGCAACTCGTTGCGGGCGTCGGCGGTGCCGGCGTGCAGGCCGAGACCGGCGATCTTGCCCTGCGCGTCGACGACGTGCACGACCGGGCCTTCGACGAACCAGCGCAGCGCCACGTCGGTTTCGATGCCGAGACCCTCGCCGACGACAGTGAAGTCGATGCCGAGGTCCTGCACCGCGCGCGCGATGCCGGCCGGATCGCGATCGAGGCAGATGCCGAGCACCGCCAGGCGATCGCCGTGCCGGCGCGCCATTTCGCGGAGCAAGGCGACCAACGTGGGGGTGTCGTGGTCGGCGGCACTCCAGAACGCCAGCACGACGACCTTGCCCATCTGCTGCGCCAGCGTGAACTCGCCGCCGCCGCGCACCTTCGCGGTGAACGGGATCGCCTTGCTGCCGGGCCGCAGGTCGGTGGCGCTCAGGCGGTCGCGCGCGATGCCGCCCCAGTAGGTCTTCGGCAGGTCCTTGGCGAGTTTGTCGAACTCCTCGAAGCCGGCGTTGTCGGGCAGGTCTTCGCGGTCGCGCATCGTGTCGGCGCGGTGGAAGCGGATCAGCGCGCGCTGTTCGTCGTCCTCGGCCTTCGCCAGTGCCTCGGTGAACACCTGTTCGCCGCGCGGAATCTCGTGCAGCACGGTCATCAGCAGGCGAGCCATCGCCAACCGGTCGGCGAGTGGGGAGGGTTTGCCGAGGGCCGCCTCGAGGCAGCGGGTCCGCAGGTCCTTCTTGCCGAGATGCTGCGCCATCGAGGCCGCGGTCAGCAACACCAGCCCGGGCGCTGCCGCCCCGTCGATGGCGGCGATGGTCTCGCCGGCGCGGTCGCGGTTGCCGGCCTGCAGCAGCAGATCCGCGAGCATCAGGCGGCCGTTCCAGCGGTCATCGCCCTTGGCCCGTTCGGCCACGAACTTCTGCAGCACGTCGGTGTGCCGCGCCAGCAACTCGTCGCGTTGTTCGCGCGTCGGCGAACGGCCGGCGAGGGTCTGCGCTTCCCCGGCAAACTGCTTTTGCAGGTCGGCGAGGGTGTCCTGGGCAGTGGCAGGGGCGAGCAGGAGGGCGAACGACAGCAGCGTCGCGCGGAAGGTCATCATGGCGAGCATAGCGCGAGGCGTGCCAGCAAGGTGGCTGCACACTTGCAGTCGGCGCCGCGATCCCGTGCGATGGGGGTCGTGTCCAGCGTGTTCGCGGTGACTGGCGTCGAAGTGCGAGGGCCTGAGGGTCTATCGATCCGTCTTGGCGAACTGCAGCTGCAGGCCGGCGAAGTCGCCGCGTTGCACGGGCCGTCGGGCTGCGGCAAGACCTCGCTGCTGCTGGCGATGTTCGGCCTGCTGAACCGCCCCGGCTGGCAGGCGAGCGGCAAGGCGAACTGCCAGGGCATCGATCTGGCGACGGCGACGGCCGAAGTGCAACGCGATCTGTTGCGGCACCGGGTCGCGTTCCTGCCCCAGGACGCCCACGCCGCCCTCGATCCGCTGCAGCCGGTCGGAGTGCAGATCCTACAGGCGACGGGTTGTGCCGAGGCCGAGGCCATCGCCATGCTGGCGAAGCTCGGCGTCGCCGACGCGGCCGCGCTGCATCGGCGCACGCCGCACGCGATCTCCGGCGGCCAGGCGCAGCGCGTGCTGTTGGCCATCGCGTTCCTGCGCCGGCCGGCGTTGGTGGTCGCCGACGAACCCTCGGCGAGTCTCGATGGCGGCAGCTACGAAGAGCTCATCGCGCACATGCGCGGTCTCGTCGCCGCGGGCAGTGCGGTGTTGCTGGCGACCCACGACCATCGGTTGTCGCGCGATCTCGCGGCCCGCGTCTGGTCGCTGCAAGATGGCGTGTTCCTGCCGGGTGCCTTGCCGGCGGCACCGTGGCCGCGGCGACCGCAGCAGGACATCGGCACGATTCCGGTGCTGGCGGCGACCAACGTCCGCCATGCGTTCGGCGCCCGCGTCGTGCTCGACGGCATCGACTTCCAGCTGATGCGCGGCGAGATCGTGGCGATCGTCGGCGAGTCCGGTGCCGGCAAGACCACGTTGGTGCGCGTGCTGGTGGGGCACCTGGCGCCCGACACCGGCAGCGTGCAGCGGCCGGAGCGTCGTTCGGCGTTGCAGCTCGTCTGCCAGGACGCGTTCGCGTCGCTGACTCCCGGGCGCTCGCTCGCGAGCCTGCTCGACGAAGCGAAGGCGCCGTTCTTCGATGCGGGCGCGGGCGTCGCGTCGGTGCGCCTGCCGGCGGTGCTGTTGGAGCGCACCCGCGACCGCATGTCCGGCGGCGAACGGCGGCGTGCGGCGCTGCTGCGGGCGTTGGCGGTGCATCCCGACGTGCTCGTGCTCGACGAACCGACGGCGTCGCTCGATCGCGACACCGCGTTGGCGGTGTTGGAGACGCTGCTGGTGTTGCAGCGCAGCCGTGGGCTCGGGCTCGTCCTGGTCACCCACGACCTCGAATTGGCGCACGCGGTGGCGCACCGGGTGCTGACCTTGCGTGGAGGCAAACTGTGTTCCTGAAACCGCTCGCCGTCGTCGCTGCGTGGCTCGCCGTCGCCGTGGCCCAGACGCCGGTGCCGGCGCCGGTGCCGGCAGATGCTGCCTGCGTGCCGTTGCCGGACGCGGCTGTGGTGGCATTCGCCGTGGTGTGGCGGCATGGCTTGCACGACGACCAGGGCGAACTCGCGGGGCTGGCGCGGACCCTGCTCGCGTGTCGCCTGCAACGCGCCCGCGCGGCAGTGCCCGACGTCACGGCCAGCGGAGGCGACGTCGATGCGAGCACGAGTGTCGCCTGGGTTGTGGTCGATCGCGCTGCCGCCGACGCGGCGCTGCGTTTCCTGCAGGCGCTCGCCGACGACTCGATGGCGTTGCCCGACGATGGGTTGGCGTTGGCGCAGGCGCGGGCAGCGTTGGCCGCCGACGATGAAGCGTTCGTGTTGCCGGGCACGGTGTTGGTGGCGCGCGCGCAACGGCACTGGTTCGTGGGCGTCGCCGCCACTCCGACCCGCACCGAACCGGCGACGGTGGTGGCTGCCATGCAGGCGCTGCCGAACGCCCGCGTGCGCGAACTGTTGCGGGTGCAGCGCCCGCGGCGCATCGGCGCGCTCGGGGCCTTCACGACCGCCCAGTGGGAAGTGGCGGCGAAGTTGGCGACGACGGGCGACGACGCCGCGTTCGCGCGCACGCCGATGCAGCCGAACGGCGCTGCCGGCGCGCTGGCCAGCGAAGTGCATTCGCGCATCGACGCCCCGTTCGTCACCGCGGCCGTGCCGGTCGCCGACGAACCGCTGCCGGTGCTGGCGATGGCGGTCGCGGTGGCGCGCGGGCGGGCGGACCGGCGTTGGCAGCAGCGCGCGATCGAAGCGGTGGCGCGCGCCCCGTTCGTGGCCTGGTCCTGGCTGGCTGACGAACCGTTGGTGCTGGTGCATCGGCGTGGTTTCGCCCACCGCAGGTTGTTGCCGGGTGAACGCGCCGCAGCGGCTGCGGCCGAAGCCGCCGCGACCCAGGGGGAGGTCCTGGCGTTGCTCGCCGATCTGCAGCAGCGACCGCCGTCGGCGGCCGAGCTGGACACCGCGCGACGTTCGTTGCGGCGCGAGTTCGCGATCGATGGGGCGGCCATCGCGGCGGGCGAGTCGCGGGGGGCGTCACTCTGGCTGCCGGCCCGGCTGCGCGCCTGCGTCCGTGGCATCGACGTTTCGGCGTGCGACCGGGTGACCGCGGCGGACGTGCACCAGCTCTGGCAGCGGCGCTTCGCCGGCGACCGGGTCAGTTGGCATGCGCTGCTGCCGGTGCCACGGGACGGTTTCGGCTTCTCGCCGCGGTGAAGTGCGGCCCCCCGACCTGCCGATGAGGCGGAGTCGGTCGCGTCCCGCCGGACCCGACGACACGCCGCCGATGGGTTTCATCAACGTCGCCGAACGCACGATCAACGCCAAGCTCGTCTACTACGGGGTCGGCGTAGGCGGCAAGACCACGAGTCTGCAGCAGGTGCACGGGATCCTGTGCCCGCGCAACGAAGTCCAGCTGGTGTCGATCAACACCGAAGAGGACTCGACGCTGCTGTTCGACTTCCTGCCGATCAACCTCGGCTCGGTCGGCGGCTTCAAGATCCGCATCCAGGGCTTCACCGTGCCCGGGCAGCCGAAGTACCGCCGCATGCGGAAGTTCGTCTTGCAGGGTGCCGACGCCGTCGTGCTCGTCGTCGACAGCCAACGCAGCCGCGCGCAGGAGAACATCGACGCCTTGGCGAGCATGCGCGAGAACCTGCGCACCGCCACCGGCACCTCCGAGGACATCCCGATCGTCGTGCAGTACAACAAGCGCGACCTGCCGGACATCCTCGACGAGGCGGAGTTGGACCGCTCGTTCAAGTTCAGGCCCGACATCACCACCTTCCCGTCGGTTGCGACCGAAGGGCAGGGCGTGTTCGAAGCCTTCGTCGAAGCGGCATCGCAGTTGGTGGAGCGCAAGGTCGCGCTCTACGGCCTCGGCCGCGGCCAGGCAGAACCGCGCGAAGTGGCCGAAAGTGTGCGGCAGAAGCTGTATTCGATCTGTGACGAAGTGCGTCGCTCGCGCACTGCGGTGCCGGTGGCCGAACTGCCACAGACCCGCGTGGCCCTGGTCGATCCGCCGACGTCGTCCGGTGGCGGTGGGGGCGAAGACGAGGTCACGTTGGCCAACCTCGCCTTGCCGGTGTCGGCGAATGCGGTCGCGACCGCGTCCGACGACGACATCGAGCTCAACTACCAACTGCGCGAAACGGCCGGCAGCAGCGCGCCGCCGACCAACGTGCAGGTGCTGAGCGACGAGGAGCTGCACTTCGATCTGGCGGCGGGCCTCGTCGTCGAACCGACGACGGCCGAGGCCAAGGCTGCCGACGATCTCGATCCGCATCTGCTCGACAAGACGATGCAGTCGAACGTCGAGCTGGCGCGGCGCTTCGGCGACCTCGATGAGAAGCGGTTGCTGCTCGAGCACAAGGTGCAGGAGATGGTTGAAGCCGCGCAGCAGACGGTGCACGACCTCAACCGGCCGCTGTCCGCGGTGCGCCTGATGTTGTCGACGATCGACAAGGGCTACCTCGGCGAAGTCACGCCGGGGGTGAAGCAAGCGGTGCAGAACGGGCTGCTGGCGGCACACCAGATGGAGCGCCTGATCCGCGATCTGCTCGACAGCTCGCGGCTCGACCACGACGGCGTGCAGTTGGCGTTCTCCGACTGCAACCTCGATCTGCTGCTCGTCGACGTGGTGCGCACGCTGCAGTACGAGCTCGCCGAAAAGTCGGCGCGCATCGACGTGCACCCGTTGCCCTGCGTGCGGGCCGACGCCTGGGCGTTGACCAAGGTGTTCATGAACCTGCTCGGCAACGCGATCGCCTATGGCCGCTCCGACGTGCCGACGGTGATCACCGTGTTCGCCGAGGACCGCAGCGACCAGTGGGTGCTAGGCATCCGCGACAACGGCATCGGCATCCCTGAGCAGGACCGCAAACGGCTGTTCCGCCGCTTCGAACGCGGCAGCAACACCGGCGGCATCAGTGGCACCGGACTCGGCCTGCACATCGTGCGCGAGATCGTGCAGGGCCACGGTGGCTCGGTGACCTTCGAATCCGTGATGGGTCAGGGCACCACGTTCCTGCTGCACTTGCCGAAGGTGCCGATGCAGGCGCCGCATTCGCCGACCAGTGCGGTGGCGAGCAAGCGCGACCTCTGAAGGGGCGGCGGGGAAGGCGGGCGGGGCGAAAGACGCGCCTGCCAGAAAAAGCCACGGCCACCGTGCGAACACGGTGGCCGTTTGCGTCTGGTACCTCCGGAAGGGATCGAACCTTCGACCCGCGGATTAAGAATCCGCTGCTCTACCAGCTGAGCTACGGAGGCGAGTTGGGGCGAGGACGCTAGCGATAGCAACGCCTTCGTGCAAGCGTGCGCATCGTGCTTTCGTACGATCGCTTGACCGCCGCCGCATCGAGCGGCACACTCCTCGCCCCGAACGGTGCAGGAATGCACCCGGCGGTGTCCGTACGGTGGCTGTAGCTCAGCTCGGTTAGAGCACCAGGTTGTGGTCCTGGGGGTCGCGGGTTCAAATCCCGTCAGCCACCCCACTTTTCGGCGCCCCACGTTTTCGGCGGCAAGCCACGCGCGCGGATTGCCCATTCGCAGCGACTGCATGGCAAGGGCAGGCGGGGTCGACGAGACACCAGGGTCGCGGCAAAGTTCGACTTTCCGGCGATTTCCGAACACGTACCGGAGCCGGCCCGCTACCCCGGTAGGCGGGGTGACCGCCCCAATTGCGGAGAACTCGTGGCCCACGACTTCGAAACCAAGATCCAGGCAGCGGCGTCCGGCGATCGCGCGGCGTACGACGATCTGTTCGCCAACAACCTGCCGGCCTTGGTCGCCTTCCTGCGCGCCAAGGTGGGCGGCGAGCTTGCCCATCGCGAGTCGGTCAGTGACCTGGCCCAGTCGGTCTGCCGCGAGGTCTTGCGCGATCTGGCCCAGCTCGAGTTCCGCGGCGAGGAGCAGTTTCGCGCCTACCTGTTCTTGCAGGCGACCCGCAAGGTGATCGACCGCTATCGCTACCACAAGCAGGAGATGCGGGACCCGGCGCGGGTCGAGCCGCTGCCGACCGACACGGCCGATGTCGCCGAACGCGGGCTCTACGGCGCGCTGACACCGTCGCGCGTGGTCGGGGCCAAGGAGGAGCTGACGCGGGTCGAACAGGCCCTGCAGTTGTTGCCCGAGGCGCAGCGGGATGCGGTCCTGCTGTCGCGCATCGCCGGCCTTGGCTACCAGGAAATCGCTGCCCAAAAAGGCATCAGTGAAGCGGCGGTCCGGGGGCTCGTGGCGCGTGGCCTGGCGCGGCTGGCGGGACTGCTCGGCCAGGTCGACCCCGACACCCGCAGCTAGCCCTACTTCAGCCGGACGCCGCGCAGGAACCGCAGGAACGCACCGGTGCCGGCCCGCGATCCAGGGTGGAACCCGGCCAGCATCGCCAGGCGCGTCGGCACGGTCTCGCCGACGGTCGGTCCGAACGTCGCCATGGGCAGTTCCGGATCGACGGTGCGGAGCGAGTTCGCCACCTGCGCGGCGATGCCGGGCCGCACATCGGGGGCGATGAGCAGGCAATCGTGGCCGCCCGACGAGAAGAAGCTGGTGCGGGCCGAGAGCAGGTCGGAGACGACGTCGACGATGATGCCGAGTTCGTGCAGGTGCGCGAGCAACGGCTGCATGGGCGTCGGATCGGCCAGCAGGGCCAGGACTCCGGGTTGACGTTCGTTCGGCGAGGACACCAGGGACCCTTTCGGCTGGCGTGCCACAGCAGGTCAAGCGGGGCTTCCTGCATGGTCGATGCAGGCGATGCCATGGTCCTGCACCCTGCTCTTTGCGTGTCCGTGTTCTCTGCCGCTCTCGTCGCCCAGAACCTGGTGCCGGTGCCGGCGTCGCATGCGGCGATCGAAGGCAGTGGCAGCACCAACGTGCCGTTCGGCCGCAGCACGCCGACCCGGGTGCAGTACGCGTACGACGCCTCGTTGTTCTCGATGCCGGTGACGATCACCGGCGTGCAGTTGCGGCTCGACGGCGGCGCCACGGCGGCGCCGAAGACCGTCGACTGTGAACTGCGCATGTCGACGCTGCCGCTGTCGCTGGTGTCGTTCAGCGTCGACTTCGCGCAGAACCGCGGCAGCGACGAACAGATCGTGCTGCCGCGCCAGTTGCTGACGCTGCCGGCGCAGGCGAGCACGGCCATTCCGAGCCCGTTCCTGCCGACGATCGCGTTCGCGGCGCCCTTTGCGTATTCGCCGCAGAACGGCGGCCTCGTGCTCGAGATCATCGTGCACGGTCAGCCGCCGGGCGCCTACTCGCTCGACGTGACCTGGGTGTGCGACAGCCCCGACCTGCCGATCGGACCGTTGTCGTGCCTTGGCAGCAATGGCCAGCCGCTGGTGGTCGAGAGTGCGACGACGCAGGTGATGTGGGGTCGGCCGTGGGTCGCCCGCACGTCCGGCACGCTGCCCGGCGCGATCTCGCTGCTGGCGCTCGGCACCGTCGAATCGGGCCCGTGGGCCGGTCTCAACCTGCCCCAGGAACTGCAGGTCCTCGGCGCGCCGAACTGCTGGTTGTCGATCGACGTTGCCGGTTCGTGGGCGACGATCGCCCAGAATGACGGCACGGCGACGTTCCCCTTCGTGATCCCCAACACGCCGCTCGCACTCGGTTCCTGGATCCGCTTCCAGGGTGCCGCGTTCGATCCGGCCGCGAATGCACTGGGGCTGGTGACGAGCCAGGCGAAGAAGATCCAGGTCTGTGGTGCCGAGCCGGTCGCGCGGCTGTGGTCGAACGGCATCACGCCCACGTTCGGTGTGCGCGAGATCGGCATGAGCGCGGTGGTGCGCTTCACCGTGCAGTGACAACGGCGCTTCGTCGCGACCTTCAAGAATCGTGAAGGTGGTGACGATGCTGGCATGCACGCCATGCAAGGTCCGGGGGGGCCAGCGCATGGTGGTGCGCAGACTGTGCGGGATCAGGGGGTCTGCGCAGCGGTTGCGGAAGAGTGGGGGCTCGACCGCAGTCGTGTTTCGTACCGCGGTGGCCATGGGGGTGGCCGCCGGTGGTCGGGCGCCCGCGGTGCCTCGCAACACCGCGGGATTGCCTTTCTTGCCGGCGCTGGCGCGCCGCGCGTTCGCTATGGTGTGGCTGCCAGCCCAAGGGAACGTGCCGACCACCACGCCGCGAGACGCCACCACCATCGTCGATGCCGAGAGCCGTCGTTGGCTGCGCTGGGTCACGCTGGCGGCCGCCGTGCTGGTGGCGGCGTGGGGATCCTGGTGCTGGCTGTCCACCTTCCCCGATGCCGTGACGCGCCTGCGCGACGACGCGTTCTACGAGTTCACGTGGGCAGCGAACGTCGCCGCGGGCCGCGGCCCTTCGGTCAGTGACGGCGTCACCACCAGCGGCGTGCAGGTGCTGTGGTCGCTGTTGCTGGTGCCCCTGGCGTGGTTGTTCGGCAGTGCGTGGTTGCCGGTGACCGCACCGCTGCTCGGTTTCGCCGTGCACACGTTCACCGCCGCGGCCTGGTTCCAGCACGTGCGCGACCGGACCACCGCGACCTGCGTGGCCCTGTGCTGGTTTGGCCATCCCCTGTTGCTGCGCGAAGCCGAGAACGGCCAGGAGACCGCGCTGGCGTGCTTGTTGGCCAGCATGCTGTGGTTCCAGCGCCGGGCGAAGGCGGGGCCGTTCCTGCTGGTGGCGATGGTCGCGGTGCTGGCGCGCACCGATCTGTGGGCGATCGTGCTCGGCCTGTCGCTGTGGCGATGGGGACGGCACGGCGTCACCGCGCTGCTCGCGCCGGCGTTGGCGCTGGTGCTGCATTTCGCCGTCAACCTGCTGCTCGGCGGTGGCATCGTGCAGGATTCGGCGCTGCCGATGGCGTGGCTGTGGCATGCGAACCAGGCCGCCGCGGAACCCGTCGGCCCTTCCTATTGGGCGACCACCTGGTGGTTCTTGCGGCCCGCGTTGCTCGGCGGGCCGTTTGCGATGGTGTCGGCGTTCGGGATCGGCCTTGGCGTGTTCCTGCTGCTGCGTCCGTTCGTGCCCGCGTCATGGCGAGCGGCCCCGGCCGCGTTGGTGGGTTGCGCCAGCGCCTTCGGCGCGCGCGATCTGCTGACGGTCGGTTGGTCCGCGCTGCTCCTCGCGGTGTTGCCGGCAAGTCGTCGCCGCGCGTTGCCACGGGCGCTCACCTTCCTGCTGCTCGGCGCTGTTGCCGTCGTGTTCCTGCATTGGGCGGTGCGCTGGTATCCGCGCGACTACTACCTGGCGCCGCTGGTGACGGTGGCGATGGCGGCGCTGCAGCGCTGCGGTCGTCATCGCCTGCTCCTGCTCGCGTTCGTGGTCGCGCAAGGTCTCGATCTCGGGCGGGTGCGGCCCGAGCAACTGGGCGGCCAGGCCGAGATGGAACTCGCCGGCATCCACCTGGCCGAAGTGCTGCCGGCGGGGCAACGCGTCGGTTGCTTCAACTCGGGGCTGGTGACGTTCCATGCGGATGTGCTCGCGCCGCCGGCGCAGCAGCGCAAGGTCGTCAACCTCGACGGGGTCGTCGATGCCCGTTCGTTCGCGGCGCTGCAACAGGCCCGACTCGGGGCGCACCTCGACGAACTCGGCGTGCGCTTCGTGCTCGACAACGCCGTGCAGTTCGAACTCGATCCGACGGTGCCGCACGCCTGCGGGCGCTGGTTCGGCGGCGATTTCGCGCCACTGCGGGACTTGGTCGAGGTGGCGCGCTTCGACGTGCTCGGCGTCGACAACGGGCATCCTCGCGGTGATTCCATGCGCCTGTTCTGGCGCCGCGGGGAGGGATCGCCGCCGCCGCCGCAACCCAGTCGCGACCTCGGGTGGCTGGCCAACGGCGAGCGCGTCGTGCTGTGGTCGGCGAAGGTCGGCCAGACGCTGGTCCTGTCGACGTTCGCCGGCACGCGCCAGAACCTGTGCACGGCCGACACGGCGACCGCCTGGGTGCTGGTGTTGCCGGGCGTGGGACCGGAGGCCTGCGAGTTGTTCGTCGCCGGCGAAGCCGAGCCGGTATTGCGCCTTGACCGGTTGTGAGCATCGCGGCGGCGAGGTCCAATGCCGCCCCGACCAACGCCATGAATCGTCTCACCCTCAGCGAGCAGTTCTTTCGCGACCAGGCCAGCGCCAACGCCAGCGGCGGCCTGTCGACCGTTCTCAACCGTTTCAGCCTGCTGGCCCGCATGCTGGCCAGCGAGATCATGCGCGCCGGCTTCGTCGGCAAGCTCGGCTACACCGGCACCACCAACGTGCAGGACGAGAACGTGCGCGCGCTCGACGTCATCAGCAACGAAACGATGTTGCAGGTGTTCGAGAACATGCCGATGGTGTGCGGCGTCGCCAGCGAGGAGATGGAAGACCTGCACGTGCTGCCCGGCGGCGAGAGCGGCAAGTACGTGATCACGGTCGATCCGCTCGACGGTTCGGGCAACGTCGACGTCGCCGGCCAGATGGGCACGATCTTCGGCATCTACAAGCGGCGTACGACGTCGGGCAAGCCGACGCTCGCCGACTTCTTGCAGCCGGGCCGCGACCTGGTGGCGGCTGGTTACGTGCTCTACGGACCGTGCACGATGCTGGTCTACACGGCCGGCGGACCGGTCAACGGCTTCACGCTCGACCGCTCCATCGGCACCTTCTTCCTGACGCATCCCGACATCAAGATCCCCGAAGGCGAAGGGTCCTACTCGGTCAACGAAGCGAACGAGCCGAAGTGGGACGACAAGACGAAGGCGATGGTGCGCGCGTTCCGCTCCCAGGAGGCGCAGTGTGGCAAGCGCGCCGCGCGGTATGCCGGAGCGCTCGTCGGCGACTTCCACCGCACCCTGCTCAAGGGCGGCATCTACATGTATCCCGGCGAGATGAAGAAGCCGGAAGGCAAGCTGCGCCTGCTCTACGAGAACGCGCCGCTGGCCCTCGTCTGCGAGAAGGCCGGTGGGGCGGCGACGGATGGCAAGACGCGCATCCTCGACCTCGAGCCGAAGAAGCTGCACCAGCGCACGCCGCTGTATCTCGGCAGCAAAGGCGACGTCGAAGAAGCGACCCGTCGCCTGCAGTGAGCCGCGCCTGAGCGACGCCGCTCAGGCATGACTCAGCCGCCGCTCAGGCAAGGTTCAGTTGCCGATGATCGCGCGGCCGCCGCGCGTCGTGCCGGGGAACGTGATGTCCGGACCGACGAGGTCGAGCACGACGCCCTGCGTGTAGAGAGTCGTGTTCAAGAACGCGACGTTGTTCGGGATCGGCAGGCCAATCGTCGCCGAAGCGGCGGTGGCACCATTCGTCGCCAGCACGAAGTTGGTCACGTCGGCGCTGGCCAGCAGACTGCAGCCAGGCAGGCCGATCACGCCCAGATCGAACGGCAGCGGCTGTGCGTTCCACACCGTGTTGGAGAAGCCGTACACCACGAACATGCCGAGGGTGTTGAGCGGCAGGTTGTCGTAGGTGAGCGTCCAGGTCTGGCCGATGCGCGGCGTCGAGCTGGTGACGGCGACGTCGCCGTTGACCGTGGCGCAGGCGGCTCCGTATTCGGAGAAGAGGCCGGTGGTGGTGCCGGTGTATTCCCAGGTCTGGCTGCTGAACGAGCCGCCAAAGCCGCCGAACAGCACGAACTTGCGCCGCACGGGATCGTAGCCGTGCAACGTCTCGGTGGAGGCCTGCGGCACGTTGATGCCGGTCGTGACCTGCTGCCACGCTGAACCAGTGAACTCGTAGGTGTCGCGCAGGATCAGCGTCCCGTCGAAGCCGCCGTAGAGAACGGCCCGCTTGCGGACCGTGTCCATCACGCTGGCGCCGCGGTAGCGCGCGCTGGGCGTCTGGGCAGGAGCCAGCACGAGCGGTTGCCACTCGACGCCGTCGTAGAGCCAGGTGTCGCCGAGGATGGTGGCGGTGTCGGAGTCATGGCCACCGAACAGGATCGTGCGCCGCAGCTCCGGATCGTAGACCATCGCCATTTCCTCGCGCGGCGGCGGCGGGTTGGTCAGGCTGCGTTCGGTCCAGTTGACGCCGTCGAATTCCCAGGTGTCGCCGAAGGTGGTGTTCGCGTTGCGACCGCCGAACAGCACCATCACGTTGCGGGTGCTGTCGAAGCACATGCCGTACTGGAAGCGCGCCTGCGGGCGCACCGGCGGCGTCAGCGCCTGCCACTGGGTGCCGGTCCATTCCATCGCATCGTTGGCGAAGCCGCTGATCGTCGGCGAGCGGCCGCCGAACGTGAACAGGCGGTTGGTCGTCGTGTTGCGCACCAGCTGATGGCCCCAACGGCCGACCGTGCCGCCGGGCGGGTTCAGCAGCGTCCAGGTGCCGTTGAAGGCCCACGTCTCGGGCAGGATCACGCTCGGTGTCGGCGACACTCCGCCGAGGAAGATCAGGCGGTTGGCGGTGGCGTCGAACGCGGCGGCGCCGGCGCGGCGTTGCGACGGGAACGTGGTCAGCAGCGAGAGCTGGGCCCACTGGGCGGGGAGTGCGGCGGCCAGGGCCGCGATCACGATGAGGGTCTTGGTGGAACGCATTGCGGTGGGAGTAGTCCCGGTGCTTGCTGCCGGAACAAGGGCGCCAAGGAATCTAGCCTGCGAATGGCACCCGTGGCCACCGGGCTTGCAGAATAGGTCGATGGCCGATTCCGTCGCGCGCATTCGCGTCACCGTCCGCTGCTTCGCGGCGGTCCGCGAAGCCCTTGGCAACGACCACTTGGTAGTCGACCTCGCCACCGGCACCACCGTCGAGGCGCTGCGTCGCCTTTTGGGCGGAAGTGCCCCGCAATTGCTGCGGCTGCAGGTGGCGTACGCCGTCAACCGCGACTACGCGCGCGCCGACACGGTGTTGCGCGATGGCGACGAGGTGGCGTTCATCCCGCCGATCAGCGGCGGTTCCGGCGCCAACGACCTGTTCCGGTTCGATCTCGTGCACGGCGTGCTCGATCCGCGTGCGCTCGAAGCCGAGTGCCGCACCGATGCCGATGGTGCGATCGTGACCTTCAGCGGCACGACCCGTGACCACAACGAAGGTGCTGCCGTGGTGTCGCTGCGCTACGAGGCCTACGTCGAGATGGCGAACAAGGTGATGTGCGGCTTGTTCGAGGCGGCGCTCAAGCAGTTCGCGATCACGCGCGCGCGCGTCGCGCACCGGCTCGGCGAGGTTCCCGTCGGCGAAGCTTCGGTGGTGGTGGTGGTGGTGTCGGCGCATCGTGGTCCCGCGTTCGACGCGTGCCGGTTCTTGATGGACCGGCTCAAGCACGAGGTGCCGATCTGGAAGTTGGAGCAGTTGCGCCAGGGGGACACGGTGCGCTGGATCGGCGACCTGCCGCGTCCCGGCGGCGCCTGACGGGGGGGCGGTCCTGCTGCAGCGTGGTGCGGGCCCGGCACCGCCGCTACAAAGAGCGCATGAAGAGTCGGCTGGTCAACCTTGCTCTCGCGAGCCGTGGCGATGTCGTGTTCGTGGTCGCAACCGAAGGCACGGCGCCCGACGCCGGACCCTTGCTGCAGCCTGCGCTGCTGTTGGCGAAAGCCACCGGCGACGTGAAGACCTCGTTCCGCAGCGTCGCGATGTTCCACCAGGGCCCGAAGGCTGCGTGCAAGCGGCTGGCGACGGTGGGCATCGGCAAGGAGGCCCAGATCGACACCGAGAAGCTGCGCCGGATCGCGGCGTTGGCGCAGGCGCATGCCGCCGACGTGGGCGTCGCTGCGTTCGGGCTCGTGCTGGGTCGCTCGACGATCGGCAAGTGCTCACCGCACGCGGCGGGCATGGCGATCGCGGAAGGACTCGCGCTCGGTGCCTACCGCTATGAGCCGCCGCGCCAGAAGCCGGCGAAGGACAAGAAGGCGCTGGCGTGCCAGGTCGGCCTCGCGGGCTTCGCCAAGAAGGACGAAACGGCGTTCGCTGCCGGCATGGAACTCGGCGCCACCTTCGCGGTGGCAACCGTGTTCGCGCGCGACCTCGAGAATCGTCCCGCCAACCTGTGCACGCCGACGACGTTGGCGAAGGCGGCGAAGGGACTCGCGGGTGGCCGCCTGCGCGTCAAGGTGCTCGACCGACGCGCGTGCCAGAAGCTGGGCATGGGTTCGTTCCTCGGCGTCGCGCAGGGCGCCACCGAACCGCCGCAGTTCCTGGTGCTCGAGTACCGCGTGCCCGGTGCCAAGGCCAACGTCTGCGTCGTCGGCAAGGGCCTGACGATCGACACCGGCGGCAGCAGCATCAAGCCGGCCGGCAAGATGGACGAGATGCGCTACGACATGTGTGGCGCCGGGGCCGTGCTCGGCTTGTTCCACGCGCTGCAGAACGGCGGCCTGCAAGGCCACCAGCCGAAGTGCAACATCATCGGCCTCGTCGCGGCGACCGAGAACGCGATCGGTCCGGACGCGTGCAAGCCCGGCGACGTGCTCACCGCGATGGACGGCCACACGATCGAGGTGTTGAACACCGACGCCGAGGGCCGCCTCGT
>SXPB01000004.1 GCA_005776475.1 Planctomycetia bacterium | reverse complement strand
CCACACGACGCGCATTCCGGCCCACGCGATGCCGCTGATCGCCAGCAGCAGGATCGCCGCCAGAGCCACCATGCGAGCGATCGGTGGCCGTGGCCGCGCGACGGCTGTCGCGGCGAACGGGCCGCGCAGGAGCTGTTCGATCGTCGCCTCCGGCAACGGTTCGACGCTGCCGATCGCCTGCAGTTCGGCCTCCGCCGCCGCCATCTCAGCTGCGGTCGGTGTGCCCACTGCGAACGTGGGCCGATTGTGTTCTTGGGCCGAAGTCATCCTGTCTCCGCTCGCGGGGGAAGCGATTCGTTGTTGTTGCGTAGTTGCCCGATCCGGTGGCCGGAACGCTTCAGCATCTCGATGACGGCACTGCGGCCCTGGGAGCGGGCCGCGTAGATCGTCGCCGGCGTCGTGCCGAGACCCTTCGCCAGCAGTTCGCTGTCGGCGGTGCCTCGTATCGCGAGGTCGGCGCGCAGCACATCGCGCTGCAGATGCGGCAGCAGTTCGATGCACGCACGCGTGTCATGCACGAGGTCGTGCAGGTCTGCCAGGTGCAGGGCATGAACGTTCGATGCTTCCGCCCGTTCGTCGAGCTGGTCGCTGAGGTGCAGCCAGGCCGGCCGGCGTCGCGTCAGTACCTTGCTCGCAGCGTGCTGCGCGATCACCGCGAACCAGGCCCGCAACGTGCCCAGGGTCGGATCGAACTGCGGTGCAGCCAGCCAAACCTGATGCAGCGCCTGGCTCAAGGCCTCGTCGATCTCCGAATCGTCGAGTTGCGGATAGAAGCGGCGCACGAGCCGTTCGCGGACCATGCCGCCATGGTCGGCGAGCAGGAACCGCAGTCCCTGCTGGTCGCGCCGGCGCAGCAACGCCAGGGTCTCGGCGTCACGCCCAGGGAGCGTCGTCAGGGTCAGGTTGTCGGCGGCAGCGGACACGAGGTGCATGAGCATAGCGACTGGGTGAACTTGTATGCCCAGCCTCCTTGCCGGCTCGCCGCATCGGCAGGGATCGTGCCATGGGATTGCCCACGCCCGAGGGTGCTTGGCCGAAGGTCAGCGGTCCCCAGTGGGGCCACGGTTGGCGTCGAGATCGAACAGCGTGTCGGCGATCTCCCGCCCGAGATCGGGGTCGTGCGTCACCATCGCCAACGTGAAACCGCGCTGCCGCAGGTCGCGCAGCACGGCGACGACGCTGGCGGTGCTGGCCGGGTCGAGCGCCGCCGTCGGTTCGTCGAGCAGCAGCACTTCCGGATCGGTCGCCAGTGCGCGCGCGATCGCGACCCGCTGGGCTTCGCCGCCGGACAGGCGGGCGGGGAAGCGGCTGGCGGCGTCGCGCATGGAGACCAGTTCGAGCAGCTCCTTCGCCTTCACTTCGGCCGCCGCGCGGGCGACGCCCTGGACGACCCGTGGCGCCAGCGTGACGTTGTCGAGCACGTTCAAGTGCGGGAACAGCTGGAAGCCCTGGAACACCATCCCGGTGCGGCGACGCAGGGCGGTGGCGCGCCGCTGCCACTCGCGCACCGGCAAGTCGGCCGGGATCGCGATCGGGCCGCATTCGACGGTGCCGGTGTCGTGCCGCTCGAGCTGGTTGCAGACGCGCAACAGCGTGCTCTTGCCGCTGCCGCTCTTGCCGACGATCACCGTGGTGTGGCCGGGGACGAGGTCGAGGTCGAGGCCCTGGAACAGCGTTCGCCCCGCGAACCGTTTGCCGATGCCGCGCAGCCGGATCATGCGCGATCCCGATCGAGCCGCCGCTCGAAACGCCGTGCTGCAAACGCGAGCGGCAGGCTCATCGCCAGGTAGAGGGCCGAGGTGATCAGGCCGAGCAGGACGAAGCGACCCGAGGCGTTGGCCAGCATCTGGTACTGCTTCGTCAATTCGACGTAGCTGATGACCATCACGATCGAGCTGTCCTTGAACAGCGCGATGAAGTCGTTGGTCGACGGCGCCAGCGTCAGGCGCAGGGCCTGCGGCACGGTGACGTGCCGCAGCATCTGCAACGTGGTCATGCCGAGGGCCAGTGCCGCCTCGCGCTGGCCGCGCGGAATCGCCAGCAAGGCACCGCGGTAGATCTCGGCTTCGTAGGCTGCGTAGTTGAGGCCGAGCCCCAGCACGCCGGCGTAGAACGCATCGAGCCGCAGCGCTTCGAACTGGCCGAGCCCGTAGTAGAGCAACAGCAACTGCACCAGGATCGGCGTGCCGCGGAACAGCTCGACGTAGGCGAGTGCCGCCCAGCGCAGTGGGGCCGGGCCGTGCAGGCGAATGAGGGCAATGCAGAGGCCCAGCGCGAGCGCCAGCGCAAACGACAGCACCGACACCAGCAGCGTGCGGGCGGCGCCGAGGCCGAGCAGCGCGAAGGTCGTGCCCCAGTCCAGGTCCGTCTGGGCGGCGGCGTCGGCGTGCGCAAGCGCGACCTCGGGCGTGCCGAGTCGCTGTTGGGCCGCGGTCCACAGGTCCCATTTGCGGTAGATGCGTTCGAGGGTGCCGTTCGCGAGCAGCGTGCCCACGGCGTCGTCGATGGCGCGCTGCAGCCCGTCGTCCTCGCGGCGCACGGCCATCGCGTAGAACGCATCGTGGAACGGTTCGCCGACGTCGACCAGGGTCGGGAACAGCGGTCGTTGCGCCCGCGCGATCGGCACGTCGGCGAGCGAGCCGGCGATGCGGCCGTTCACCAGATCCTGGTAGGCGGTGACGTTGCTCTCGTAGATCGCCGGTTCGACGCCGGGATGCGCCAGCACGATCTGGTGGCTCATCGACTGGCCGAGCACGCCGACGCGTTTGCCGACGAGGTCGCCCAGGCTGCGCACGCCGGTGGTGCCGGGGCCGACGGTGAGCTGCTGGTTGAAGATGTAGTACGGCCGCGAGAAGCGCACCTTCGTGCGCCGTTCCGGCGTCGCTTCGAACCCGTTGAGGACGAAGTCGAAGTCGCCGCGTTCGAGCGCGGGGACGAGGTTCTCGTACGGCGCCTGCACGCGTTCGGTGCGTACGCCGAGCACCGCGCCGAGTTCGCGCGCGAGATCGACTTCGAATCCGACTTCGCCCTCGGCCGGTCGGGCGGGATCGAGGAAGACGAACGGTGCGCCGCCCTCCGCGTCGGCGCCCCAGCGCAACACGCCGGCTCTCCGGTACTGCTCGGGCAGCGCGCTCTGGGCGACTGCCGACGAAGTCGCGACGAACGCGGCGGCGAGCAGCAGCAGGATCCGGACGAGCGGGGACACGCGCGGCGCAGGATAGAACTCGCTCGACCCGCTGTCGCTGCCGTCGTTCCCCGGCGATGATGCGACGCCTCAGGAGGTGACCGATGGTCCCACGCTGGTCGTCTGTTGTGGTGCTGACTCTGCTCGGCACCGCGTTCGCACAGGATCCCGTAGCGGATCCGTTCCCGCGCGAAGGCAAACCCGAAGCTCGCAAGGCCAAGGATGCACTCGAAGGCAAGGCGCCGCCGGCCCTCGTGGTCGGTGACTGGCGCAATACCGACCAGCCGCTCGCGCTGCCGGCGCTGCGTGGCAAGGTCGTGCTGCTCGACTTCTGGGGCGAGTGGTGAGGACCCTGTCGAGGTGCCGTGCCGCACCTCCTGGAACTCGCGAAGAAACACAAGGACGCCGGACTCGTGGTGATCGGCGTGCACACGACCAACGGCGCCGACAAGATGGCGGCGTATGTCGCGGACCAGAAGATCACGTATCCGGTCTGCGTCGATGTCGACCGCGCGACGGTGACGGCGTTCGCCGTCGATTCGTACCCTGACTACTACCTGATCGATCGCGCCGGCAATCTGCGCGTCGCCGACTTGCAGAACGCGGCCCTCGATGGCGCCATCGCAGCGTTGTTGGCCGAGAAGGCACCAGCCGCGGCCAAGGAGCCGGCCAAGGCGGAGGAACGCGATGCGCAGAAGCGCCTCGACGGCGCCCTCGCCGAGGCCAAGGCCTCCGACCGCAAGTTGCTGGTGCACGTGCATGGACCGGGTTGACCCTGGTGCACGAAGCTCGAGGAGTTCCTCGAGCACCCAGAGGTGGCCGTGCTGCTCGCCAAGGACTACGTGCTGCTGTCCCTCGACACCGGCAAGCACACCGACGCCGAGCCGGTGATCGGCAAGCTGCGCGGCGATCGCTCCGGCGGCATTCCGTGGTTCACGATCCTCGACGGTGCCGGCAAGGAACTGGCGTCCGCTGACGGTCCGAAGGGCAACGTCGGGTGCCCGGCGCAGCCGCACGAGATCGCCTGGTTCCGCAAGGTGCTGGGCGAGACCCGCAAGCGTCTGGTCGACGCCGATCTGGACACGATCCAGCGCCACAACGAAGCGTTCGCTGAGCGCTGGCTACGCAAGAAGAAGCAGTAGCCGGAGACGGAGCCGCTCTGCGCGCGAAGCCGGGGGTCCGCAATCACTGGGCGACCCGGCGCGGGCGACCCGCGCGGCCGGCCTGGCGGAGGAAAATGGTGGGCCGTGCAGGATTCGAACCTGCGACTTCGACTCTGTGAAAATCGCACTCTACCAACTGAGTTAACGGCCCTTCCGAGTCCACCAGCGACCGGACGGTGCAGCACTCCGTAGCGCTGCGGGCCGAGGACGCTAGCGACCGGCCTGCGGTCTTGCAAGCCCGAGTTCGCCCCTCGCTTCCCTCACGCGGGACTGCCAGCAGCCGACGGCAAAGCCCCGTAGAACGCGGTCTGCAGGGTGAGCGTCGTGGCCTGGCGGCCGGCCTTGGCGAAGGCCGCGACCATCGCTTGCGCGATCTCCGGCGCGCGTCCCTCCAGCATCGTGAAGGCGATCAGGCCGGGCCCATGGCCGCAGATCGTCGCCCCGGCAGCGCCGGCCGCCAGGGCGGCGGCGAGCGCGTCGCCGAGTCCCGCCACCAGCGTGCGCCGGTACGGCAGATGCAATTCATCGGGAAGGCACTGTCGCAGCAGTTCTTCGTCGCCGTGTTGCAGCGCATGCATGACGCCGAGGGCGCGACCGGTGGAACGCGCGGCGGCGGCGTGCGGCAGCGTCGGCGGCAAGACGCGCTTGGTGTCGGCGGTGCCCATGATCACGTCGGGCAACGCGATCACGTAGTGCCAGCCTTGGTGGATCGGCAGCCGCAGCAAGCGCTGGCGCAGCTTCGGTTCCTGCGGCAACGACAACGGCACGGTCGCGGTGAGGCCGCCGAGCAACGCCGCAGCGCCATGCGCCGGATCGCCGCCCAGCGGCACCAGTGCGTCGAGCAGGTCGGGCGGCGTCACCTTCTGCTTGGCGAGACGCGCAGCGACGCCGAGTCCGGCGACATAGCCGGCCGAGATCGTGCCCATGCCGGTGCCGCGCGGGATCGTGCCTTCGACCAGCACCGACAGGCCCTTCGCCAACGACACGTCGAGCAGTTCGGCGCCGCGCTGCAGCCCGCGCAGCACCGGGTCGTGCCGCGGGTCTTCGGCGTTCGCGTGCGGATCGTCGCGCCGTTCGATCAGGATCTTGCCGTCCGTGCGGTGTTCGACGGTGATGCCGAGCGGCAGGTCGAGCGCCACCGCGAGCACGCCGTAGCCCGGGCCGAGATTCGCGGCGCTGGCGGGAACGTGGAAGGTGATCGGCGCGGGTTTGCCCACGAGGCTCCTATCGGCTGCGAAGGCCGGCGATCAATCGCCGAACACGATGCCCTGCGCCAGCGGCAGGCTGGCGCCGTAGTTGATCGTGCTGGTTTGCCGCCGCATGTAGACCTTCCAGCTGTCCGAGCCGCTTTCGCGGCCGCCACCGGTCTCCGTCTCGCCACCGAAGGCGCCGCCGATTTCGGCGCCGCTGGTGCCGATGTTGACGTT
>SXPB01000051.1 GCA_005776475.1 Planctomycetia bacterium | reverse complement strand
GCCGAACCGCCCCCGCCAGCGTCGACGCCGGTTGCCACCCCGACGAAGCCGGCGACCAGAGCCGCGGCGCCCGCAGCCCCACCCCCCAGCGCCCCGTCGCCGACCACGGCCTCGCCGGCGGCCACCCCCGCCGACGACCGCGCCGCCGCCCTCGAGCTGCTGCGCCGCGAGATCCAGTCCTGCACTGCCTGCAAGCTGCACGAAGGTCGGCGCCACGCCGTCCCGGGCGAAGGCAACCCGCACGCCCGGGTGCTGTTTCTCGGCGAAGCCCCGGGCGAAACCGAAGACCAGACCGGCCGCCCCTTCGTCGGCAAGGCCGGCCAGCTGCTCGAACAGATCCTCGCTGGCGCCATGGCGTTGCAGCGCAGCGACGTGTTCATCGTCAACATCAACAAGTGCCGGCCGCCGGGCAACCGCGAACCCGCCCCCGACGAAGTCGCTGCGTGCCTGCCGTTCCTGCGGCGGCAGATCGAGCTGGTGGCGCCGGAGGTCATCGTGTGCCTGGGCCGCATCGCCGCCCAGAGCCTGCTCGGCCGCACCGAATCGGCGGGCCGGCTGCGCGGCCTCGAACTCGAGTACATGGGCGTGCCCGTGGTGGTGACGTGGCACCCCGCCTATCTGCTGCGCGAACCCTCGCGCAAACGGGAGACCTGGGACGACATCAAGCGGGTCAATCGCCTGCTCGGATTGCCCGAGGATCCACGGCGCCCGAGCGCCTGACCGCGCACCAACGGCCCTGGTCGTCGGCGCAAGACGGGCAGACACCCTGACGAAGGCGCGTTTGCAATCTTGACCGTTCCAAGATGTGTCGCTACGGTCCCGCGACTCCTGTGGCCCGGTAGCGTCCCTCGACGGCTCAGGAACCTTCGCTTACGCCGCGTTTTCGCGTGTTTCTCCCGAGGTGGGCTCAGGCATGCAGCCCGCAACAACTCGGTCGAATCGCGCGACAAAGCGGCTCGGCAGGTTGTTCTTTTTTTTGCTCGTCCGCCCTTCGCGTCCGTCCGTCGCTCCACACAGGCAGTGCGCACTGCCAGGAACGACACGCCTGCTTCGGTCATCCCGCCAAAGCAGCTTGTGACGGAACGACTCGCCCCCTCTCCCAGTTCGCTACTTCTGCAGGCATCCAAGATGATCAAGGTTCAGTCCCTGCGCTTGCGCGGCCTCGTTGCCTCCTCTCTGCTCGCTCTGGCCGCTTGTTCGGGCGCCCCTTCCAACCTCGTCGACGACCAGACGAACGGCAACGAAGGCACGCCACTGACCGGTTCGGCCTCTGGCAATACGGCCTCGGAATCGACCGCCCCCAAGACCCAGGATCCGCAGGATCCGCGCGACCGTTCGGCGTTGATCAAGAAGGCGCTCGAGAACGCCAACCGATCGCTCGCCTTGCGCCTGTTCGAAGATGCCCGCAGCGAAGCCGCGTGGGTGCTCGAACTGGACAGCACGGTGCAGGAGGCGCGTGACATCGTCGCCCGCTGCAACCAGGTGCTCGGCAACAGCAGCGGCATGGTGGTCGGGCCGATCGAGCCGACGATCCTGATTCAGCGCATCAAGCAGGAGCGCGAGCGCACGCTGGTCGAGACCGAGATGCGCCAGGGCCGCAGCAACATGGAGCTGGGCCAGTTCGGGCGCGCCATCGACAACTTCGAGAAGGCGGTCACCGCGCTGCGCTTCTCGGACTTCGTGCAGCCCAATGACCCGCTGCGCAAGGAAGCCGAGATGGCCCTGACCGAGGCCCGCACCGCCAAGAACAAGGCGGAAGCGGAAGCTCTCGACCGCGCCAAGATGGCGTCGGAAGCCGAACTCAACCGGATGGCGCGCGACAAGCAGATCGGTCGCGAGCTCAAGGTGCAGACCCTGCTGGAAGAAGCCAACGTGCGCTTCCAGGACGGTGACTACCAGAAGTCGCTGAGTGCGATCGACCAGGCGCTGATCCTCGACCCGACCAACCCGTCGGCGATGCAGCTGCGCGATCTGGCCGACCGGGCGCGGCACAACACGGCGATGGACAACAACGCCGAACGCTGGCGCACCGAGTGGAACAAGACGTTCCTCGACCTGCAGCAGATCACGGTGCCGCAGACGGACACGGTCATCTTCGACCCGGTCCGCTGGAGCGATGTCAACAAGCGCGCTCCCGCCAGCTACACGGCGCAGTCGGATCTCGACACGCCGGAGAACCAGGAGATCACCAAGCGCCTGAACGAGACCGTGCTCGAGCACAACTTCGCCAGCGCCACGGTGCAGGACTGGGCCAACTACTACGGCCAGGTCGCCGGTGTCACCTTCGTCGTCACCCAGGAGGTGAAGGACATGGCCGCCGAGACGACGACGCTGAGCGAGTTCCGCCTGCCGCGCCGCTCGGTCGTCGATGCCTTGAAGGCCATCCAGCTGAAGACCGGCGTCGCCTTCCGCGTGCGCAGCGGCCTCGTGCACCTGGTCAGCCCGGCCAACGCCATCGGCAACCTCGTGCTGCAGCCCTACAACGTGAAGGAGCTGATCACGGGCGTCCAGGGACGGCCGGGTGCGAACCTGCGCCTGCCGGTGCCCGGTGACGACACGCCGCTGTTCGCCGAGCCTGAAGAAGAGACGCAGCCGTCGGTGGTCGATGAAGGCCGCCTGCAGGAGCTGATCAAAGCGACGATCGCGTCGGACAAGTGGGACGGCAGCCCGTTCACGATGAACATGCAGGGTGGCGTGCTCTATGTGCGCGCCGACCACGAGACGCAGACCGCGGTGGCCAAGCTCGTCAACGAGCTGCGCCGCCACGTCGGCATCCAGATCGACGTCGAGTCGCGCTTCCTCAAGGTCGAGGACAGCTTCCTCGAAGACGTCGGCATCGACCTGCGTGGCCTGGGCAACCAGGCGTCGCAGGGTCTCGCCGGTCGCGGCCTCGAGAAGAAGGGCGATCGCCAGAACGCTGGCTTCGACGACTTCGGCCCGCGCAACCTGCAGAACCCGGCCGTGCCCGGCAGTGTCGGCAGCGGCACGACGCCCGGCGTGTTCTTCGACGACGGCGGCGACGGCGACATCATGGGTCGCGTCGAGAACCTCTACAACCAGACGCTCGGCGGCCGCAACGGTGGCCTGACGAACGCCGGTGGCCTGTCGCTGCAGTATGCGTTCCTCGACGACACCGAAGTCGAGGTCGTGCTGCGCGCGGTCAGCAAGCAGGAGCGCAGCGAGCAGATCGATGCGCCGCGCCTGTTGATCTACAACAACACGCGGGCGTCGATGCACCACCTGCGGAACATCAGCTACATCCGCGACTTCGAAGTCGAAATCGCGCAGGCGGCCGCCGTGGCCAACCCGGTGATCGGCACCGTGCACGATGGCGTTTCGCTGGACGTGCGGCCGGTAGTCGACAGCGACCTGAAGTTCATCACGATGGAGCTCCGCCCCACCGTGATGTCGCTGGCGCTGCCGATCCCGACCTTCACCACGACGCTGGGCGTCGGTCAGCCGATCTCGATCCAGCTGCCCGAAGTCACGCTGCAGAAGGTGCGCACCACGGTCACGATGCCGGACGGCGGCACCATGATGCTGGGTGGCATGCGCCTCGTCGAACGCCAGAACCTGCGCTCGACGGTGCCGCTGCTCGGCAACCTGCCCGGCCTGTCGTGGCTGTTCAGCCGCAACGGCACGTCGGTGCAGAACCGCAAGATCATCATCCTGGTCCGCGCCCGCATCGTGCTGATGGAAGAGATGGAGCCGAACCCGCTGACGCTGCCGGGTGCTGACATCTCGATGCGCTGATCGCGTCTGATCGAGCCGGTCGCTGACCGGTCGACGGATCCCGCGGCCGCCTTCGCACTGCGATGGCGGCCGCGGTCGATTTTGCCCCGGGGTTGCCGCCCCATTCGGCAACGGGAACGAACTGCAGCGCCGCCTCGTTCGTTCCCGTCGTCACGGCCAACGCTAGAGTGTGGCCCTTCTCCCACCGGTGCACTCCGCAGCGGCCCATCCGACCCACGTGACGCCAAGCGACTGCCTGCCTCCCACGCGCCGTTCCCGGTGGATGCCGGCGCTGGCATTGCTCGCGCTGTCGACGGCGGCGCTCGCGCAGACGCCGGACGCGCGACTGGAAGGCGATCTCGCGTTCGTGCGCGCACTGGCCAAGGAGCTGCGCTGCTTCGATCTGGCCCGCCTCGAAGCCGAGAACCTCGCCCGCACCCACCGCAAGGGACTGGCCCAGGACAAGATCGCGCTGGTCACGATCGAGATCAGCCGGGAAGCCGCCCGCACCCGCAGGGCCCGCGTCGAAGCGCGCAACCTGTATCGGCAGGCCCTCGACAAGGCAAAGGAGCTGCGCGACCGCACCGACGACGCCCAACTGCAGCTCGAGACCTGCCGCACGCTCGCCAACCTCGCCCACGACTACGGCCAGTTCCTCGCCGAAGAACTCGAGATCGCCCACGCCCGTGCGCCCGAACGCGTCGTGCAGCTCGAAGCCGAAGCCAGCGCGATGTTCCGCGCCGGTCTCGACGCCTGCGCCTTCGTCAGCAAGGCGCTCACCGATGCGAAGGACGAAAACGGGCGGCTCGAACTGCTGCTCGTGCGCCTGAAATCGGCGGTGTTGCTGCGCGAACAGGGCCGTTGCGATCGCAACAACCGCAGCGTGCTGGTCGCGCGCGCCGTCGAGCGGCTCACCGAGCTCGTGCTCGAAGTCGGCGAAGAGACGACGATCGGCGTGCGCGGCATGTTCGAGATCGCCCTGTGCAAGGAGGTCGATGGCCGCATCGACGACGCGATCGACGGCTACCGCAGCGCCATCCGCCACATCACGGCGTCGCTGCAGCAGGCCCAGCGCGGCGACCTGCCGCTGTCGCCCGAGATGCGCCGGTTCCTGTTCGCGATGCTGCAGGAAGTGCATGCCCGCGCCGGCGAGACGATGCTGCGCGAAGGCGATCCCGCCTGCGCCGAGCTGTTCGCGTCGTTCCAGAAGGCGCTGCAGGAGTTCGGGCCCAAGAACGGGGCCCTGCTCGACGTCGCCAGCGCCGACCACGGCCACCTGCTGTTGCTCGCCAAGGCGCAGTTCGACGCCGAATCCGGCGACGGCCCGCGCACGCAACAGGCGCTGCAGCTGGCGCGCGACATCAGCGTGCGCCATCCATCCGACTTCGTCGGCGCACGCGCCAAGACCGTGCTCGAGTCGATCCTGCAACGCCGGCCCGACCTGGCCACCGCCGAGCTGCTGCTCGAACTCGGCCGCAGCGCGCTGCACGAGAAGCAGCACGAAGTCGCCGTCATCGCCCTGCGCAAGTCGCTGGCGGTGATGACGCCCGCCGAACAGGAACAGCACGGCGTGCTGGCGACGCGCCTGCTCGGACTCGCCTTCGCCAATTCGGATCGACCGCTCGAAGCGATGCTGGCGCTCGGCGAAGGCCTGCACAAGCTCGGCCGCCAACGCGACCCGCGCACGCTGGAGCTGGCCGAAGACCTGCACCGCGCCATCGCGATGCATCGGCGCGCCACCCGCAACGACGCCGCCTTCGAACCGCGCTACGCCGAACTGGCGGCGTTGCTGGCGCAGTTCGCCGATGCCGCATCGGGCGCCTCGGCCCTGCTGCAGAAGGGCGCCGAGCTGTTCAACCAGGCGAAGTACCGCGACGCGATCGACCAGCTGCGCCGGATCCCCAAGGACCAACCGAGCTACGACCCGGCCTGCGTGCTGTGCGCCCGCGCCGAGATCCAGATGGGCCGGCTGGGCGATGCGCGCGCCACGCTCGCGGCGCACGCGACGCACCGCGCGGAGAATCCGTTGCCACCCGGCGACGTTCGCGGCCCCGCGCGCGAGCGCGCCACCATCGATGCCGAGTTCCTCGACGTGCAGATGCACTGGCTGGAAGCCCGCGGGGCCAAGGAACTGGGCCTGTCGCGCGACATGGCGCGGTATCCCGCGGCGATCGAGAAGGCGCGCGCCTTCATCGCCGCCCACGACGGCAAGGGGGAACAGAACCTGCCGGCCGCGCTCGAGTTCCTCGGCCGCCTCGACTGCGATCTCGCCAAGACCGCCGCCGCCGAACAGACCTTCGCCCGCCTGAAGGCACTCGATCCGGTGCGCGCATCGCGGCTGGCGAGCGAGTTGTTCCGCGAGTACCAGAACCAGGTTCGCCTGCTGCTGGAGGAACACGACCGCGCCGCCGCGGCCCCGGCCAGCGCCGGTTCGGTGCCGAAGGCCGCCGCCGATCTCGAACAGGCGCGGCGGCGGCTCGTCACGCTGGGCCTCGACTACGCGGGGATTTCGCCAAAGCCCCAGCTGCCCATCCTGATCGGCACGCTGGTCAACCTCGAGGCCCTGCAGGAATGGGCCCACATCAGCGAGATCGGCCAGCAGGCGCTCGCGATCCATGGCGACGACAGCACGCCAACCGTGCAGGGCAATGTCGATCGCTTCGTGCGGCCCGTGCTCGGCACCGCACTTCGCCACCTGCGCCGTTGCACCGAGGCCTACGCAGTGCTGCAGGAGGCCGAACGGCGCCTGCCCGAAGCACCCGAAGTGCGCCGCCAACTGTGCCTGACGCTCGGTGGCTGGCTCGAACTCGATCGCAAGGGTTCGCCGGTGCAGGAACCGGGCCTCGACCGGCCCGACGAGGCCTACACGCGCCTGCTCGACTACGACAAGCTGCCGGGCAGCCCGGCCGCCAAACCGTGGAGCCTCGCGTGGTACACCTGGCGGTGGGAACTGTACTGGTTCGCCCGCAAGGCGGCGGCCAAGGACAACAAGTGGCAAGCAGCTGCTGAGACCGTGTGGCGGATCGCCCGCGCGACCGACGACTTCGCCGCCCTGCGCCAGCACGGCCCCGCCGGCGTGCGACTCGCCAGGTTCTTCACCGAGAACCACTGAGCATGGCCCGCCCGACACCATTCCGCGGCCGGCTCCACGCGATGCGCACCGTTTCGCTGGCGCTCGCGTTGGCCGCGAGTGCAGCAGCGCAGCGGACCAACGACGTCGTCTACACGAAGGCCGGCGCGGTGCTGCGTGGGCTCGAAGTCACCGTCTTCGAAAGCACCACCGTGCGCGGCAAGCAGGGCACTGCCCCCTTCAGCATGCCGGCCGCCGAGGTCGCCGATGTGGAATGGGGCGACGCCCCGCCCGCCTTCGCCCAGGCGCGCCTGCTGCTGCAGCGCGGCGAGTTCCGCAGTGCGGTGCAGTTGTTCGGCGACGTGCAGACGCTGCGGCCGCAGGTGCGCGCCGACGCCTTGCACTTCCAGGTCGAAGCCGCGGTGGCCGCGATCGGCGACGACAAGAACGCCGCCGCCACCGCGGCGCGCCACGCCCACGCCTTCGTCAACACCCACCCGACCCACTTCCGGACCCCGCGCGTGCGGTTGCTCGCCGGCCGCGCCGAACGGCTCGCCGGCAACCACGCCGCCGCGACGCGAACGCTGCGCGCGCTCGACGAACGCGGCGACGACAACGGCCTGCGGCCGCAGCTCCACGTCGAAGCCCGCTTCGAACTCGGCCTGTGCCAACGCGACGCCGGCGACCACAGCACCGCCCGCGCGACGTTCCAGGCCACGACCCAGCTCGCCACGGCGGCCCTGGCGGAACGAACCGCCCATCACGAAGCGCCGGCGTTGCGCAGCCTGCACCTGCTGGCGCAGAGCGCGGCGGCGGAGACGTTCCTCTCGGTGAGCGACTGGACGGCGGCGGAGGCCGCGTTCCAGGCGCTCACTGCTGCCGCGGATCCGGCGTCCCGCGCCGCCGGCCACGCCGGACTCGGCGAGACGATCTGCCGCCGCGGCCTCGCCGAGCCGCGCCTCGCCGACCTGCGCCGCTGCCAGCTCGAACTGGCGCTCGCGGCGATGCTCGACCCGACCGGCGGCGATCCGAGCGCCAAGGCGAACTACTGGCTCGGGCGATGCCTGCTCGCGCTCGGGGCCGAACGCGAAGGCGTCAACTTCCGGACCCGCGCCCACACCTACTTCCAGATCGTGCTCGACCACTACCCGGGCTCCCGCTGGGCAGAACCCGCCGCCACGGCGATCACACGATGAACCCCGACGCGAACTGTCGCGTGCAGCCAACGTCTGCGAGACTACGAACCATGATCCGAACGTGCGTCCCGCCGGCTCGCCTGCTCGCGCTGCCGATCACGCTGTTGTTCACCACGGCCCTGGCGGCGCAGAACGCCGCCACTGCCGCCGAACCCGGAACGATCGCGGAGATGTTCGCGTACAAGAACGCCGGCACCATCGGCTACCTGATCGTGCTGATGTCGGTCGTGGGCCTCGCGCTGTCGATCGAGAACTTCCTCGTCCTGCAGCGCGACAAACTGGCGCCGCCGCCGCGACTCGACGAGCTGGAAGCGCTGTTCGCCGACGACCAGTACCAGGAAGCGGTCGAGCTGTGCTCGCGCGACAAGAACTACCTGACCAACGTCGTCGGGGCCGGCCTCGCCAAACTCGGCCACTCGTTCGAGACGATCCAGACCGCGCTGCGCGAAATGGAGATCGAGGAGACCGTCAAGCTGTTCCAGCGCATCGGCTGGCTGTCGATGCTGGCGTCGCTGGCGCCGATGATGGGCCTGTTCGGCACCGTCACCGGCATGTTCTTCACCTTCAGCGCGATCGCCGCGGAGAACGGCACCGTCAACCCCGCCGAACTGGCCAGCGGCATCAAGATGGCGCTGATCACGACGATCTTCGGCCTGTCGGTGGCGATCCCGCTGAGCGTCGTGTTCTACGCGCTGCGCAATCGGGTCGTGCGAACGGCCACGGAGATCAACGCGCTCTGCGAGGACTTGTTCGAACGCTTCCGCAAGAAGGACTGAGCGCTCCCGCCCTCACCTCCCGCCACGAACGTCGACCATGCACAAAGACGTGTTGCAGATCCTGCAGAAGGACGTCGAGCTCGACATGACGCCGATGATCGACTGCGTCTTCCTGCTGATGATCTTCTTCGCGCTGGTCGTCGACATCAGCCAGAAGAACCTCGAAGACCTGGTCCTGCCGCGCGCCACGTTCCGCCAGCTCGACGACAAGCCCGCCGAGCATCGGCCGATCCTGAACGTGCTGCAGGACGGTTCGGTGGTGCACAACCAGATCGTCGTCTACGACCCGAAGCGCCACGGCGACGACTTCGAGCCGGTGCGGGCGTTGCTGCGGTCGCTGCGCCAGGCGGGGCTGAGCCAGAAGAAGCTCGCGCTCGAAGCCGACGATGGCAGCGGCCGCCTGCGCGACCCGATCCTGATCCGCGCCGACAAGTGGACCGAATGGCACTTCGTCGCGGCGGTCATGCAGCAGTGCAACCTCCGGGACATCGGCTTCTGGAAGGTCGAGCTGGCGCTGTCCGAAATCGACCGCGAACTGCCTGGCACCGGTCCGGCCGGAGGCCGCAAGTGAACTTCCTCGAGACCGTGCGCGAGCCGGTGAAGTTCGACATGACGCCGATGATCGACGTCGTGTTCTTGATGATCATCTTCTTCGTCTGCATCGACTTCCGGGTGCTCGAATCGAAGCTGCCGGCGTTCATGCCCAAGGACAAGGGCAGCCGCACCACCGTGGTGGAGCCGCAGGAGCAGCTGGTCGTGCGCGTGCATCCCGCGACCCCCGGCACCCCGGTCTATGCCCCGGGCGCTGGACCCGACCGGCTCGATCCGGAGACGCGCCGGCCGTTTCGCTTCCAGCTGCAAGGCCACCAGGTCCGCTGGGAAGTCGGCCCGCGCAGCTTCGAGGACCAGCAAGCCCTGCTGGCCGAATTGCGCCGCATCGCCGAAGACCCCGAAAGCCAGGTGCCGGACAAGGCCACGGGCCGGACCAAGCTGATCCCGGTGGTGGTCGAGGCGATGCCCGGGACCTACTACGCCGACGTCGCCCAGACCATGGATGCGTGCCACGAAGCGGGGCTGCGCGAGATCAACTTCGGCGGCAGCGCCGGCACCCGCCGCTGACCCGCCCGGGGTCGGTTGGCGCGGGCCTGATGCCTGGGTCGCGGGTTCGACCCCACCCCCGCCCCCGGTTTGGGGCCCGGCAATGAAAAACCCCCCGCCAAGGCACGGAAAAACCGTTGGCACGCCGACATCATGCTGGCTACGTTGCCGCTCCCTTCGGGTGGCCTGCGGGCCATTCCGAGGGATCGAACCGCTCTGTAATCGGCTCCAAGTCCCTCTCGATCGGTCGCTTCCCCGAATCGTCCCTCGGCGAAGCGCGATGCCTCAAGCATCGTACGTCCTCCCGATCGCTTGGAGTCGCTCGCATGGCGGGGTTCCGTTGTCCGCGGAACCGTCTGCACTCTCGCATGCTTTCAGCGTGAACCGATGGCTCTCGAAAATTCGCGCCTTCTCGCTGCTTCCCTGACTGCCGCTGTTCTCGGCGCTTCCTGCTCCACTCCCACGGAAGCTCCACAGCCGCAGAACTCGACTCCAACCGAATCGGCATCGCCGACGGGTTCGACACAAGATCCGCAAGGCCAGGCCGGCCTCGAGGAAAAGGTCGGTCACGAACGCCGCAAGGCGCTGGTTGATCACTACCTGCTCTCGGCGCAGACCTTGCGCAGCCACGGTGACCTGCCGGAAGCCAAGTCCCAGCTGCAGAAGGCCAACGACCTGATGCCGGGCAACCAGGAAGTCCTGACGTTGCTGGCCGCGGTCCAGGCCGAACTCGGCGAACCCCCGGGCCGCGTGGTCGATTGGGCCACCAGCGAGCAGGAGAAGATGGCCATCGGCCAGGACCGCGCCCGCACCGCGGTTCGCAACAGCCTGCAGAAGGCGCAGCAGATGTCGACCGAGCGCAACTTCGCCGGCGCCATCGAAGAGCTGCGCGTCGCCGCGCTGACGATCGAGATCCGCAACGACATGGACTGGGAAGGCCTCGACAAGCAGGTCGTCACCCAGAAGGAACAGGCCGAGAAGCTCTACGACGAACAGCAGCGCGCCAGCCAGGCGGCGATGAACGCCCAGCAGGCCGAGCAGCTGCGCCGCCAGTACGTCGAGAACGAGTCGCGCAAGCGCGCCCACGTCGATTCGCTGATCCAGCAATCGCAGGTCGCCTTCGAATCGCGTCAGTACAGCCGCGCCCAGGACTTCGCCCAGCGCGCCCTGACGCTCGAGCCGAACAACAGCATCGCCTACGAGATGCACAACATCTCGGTCAAGGCCGCCCGCGACGCCAGCACCGAGGACTACCAGCGCCGCCGCATGATCGAGATGCGCAAGCACGCCGAGGCCGAAGCCGACCTCAAGGTGCCGCAGACGAACATCCTCGAGATGGACGTCAATGTCTGGGATCGCGCCCAGAACCGCTCGGCGCACAAGGGCGCCGCTGTCGTCACCGACCCGCAGGACGCGGCGGTGTGGAACCAGGTCCGCTCGACCCAGGTCGGCCGCCTCGCCTACACGGAAGAGACGGGTGACTACAACGAAGTCGTCAAGAACCTCAACCTGATCACCGGCGTCCAGATCATCACGACGCCGGAAGCGCGCGAGATCATCACCGGCGAGAACCTCAAGCTCGTCATCGAGCTGAACACGTCGCTCACGCTGAAGGACTTCCTCCAGCACATGGTCGACAAGAGCGCCAACCTCGCCTGGACGGTCAAGAACGGCGTCGTCGTGATCGGCAACAAGTCGCAAGCCGCTGGCACGATCTCCAACGAGGTCTACCCGGTTAAGGACCTGATCTTCAAGCAGACCGCGTTCCTGCCGCCGCGCATCCGGGACATCCCGGGCGAAGGTGCGGACGACACGCCGCGCACGGGCAGCGAAGAGGATCCGGTCGCCGGCATCGAGCTGGCCGACCTGGTCACCGCGCTCAAGGACGCCACCGACCCGAAGTACTGGGAGACCGAAGGCGTTGAAATCCGTCCGGAAGACAGCGGCCTGTTGTCGGTGAAGGCAAGCCCGGAGATGCATGCCCGCGTCGTCGGCGTGCTCGCCGACATGCGCCGCTTCCAGACGCCGATCGTCACCGTCGACTCGAAGTTCCTGACCATCTCCCGCAACTTCCTGCAGGAGATCGGCATCGACTTCCGCGGCCTCGGTGGCTCGGGCGTGAAGGGCAGCGTGGTGTCGCTCGACGACGTCACCAACGGTCTCGTCAACAACGCTTCGCAGGGCCTCGACAACGGCGGCACCGGCGACCCGGCGGCCAACCCGATGGCCGGCGCGTTCTACAACGACGGCGGCGACGGTGACATCCGCGCCCGCACCGAGAACTACTTCGCCAACGACCTCGGCCGCGTGCTGAGCCCGACCGGTGGCCTGACGGCCGGTTGGACGCTGATCGACGACGTGCAGCTCAACATGATCCTGCGCGCGGTCGAGAAGCGGACGGACGGCGAAGTGGTCAACAGCCAGATCCTGTCGGTCGTCAACAAGGGCCGCGGCCACGTCGCGGTCATCAACCAGACGGCCTACGTGCGCGACTTCGACGTCGAAGTTGCCCAGGCAGCGTTCATCGCCGACCCGAAGGTCGACGTCATCCAGGACGGCATCGTGCTCGACGTGCAGCCGATCATCCTGAACGACCGCAAGTACATCATCCTGAACCTGAACCCCACGGTTGCCGAACTGCAGCGCCCGATCCCGACGTTCACCACGTCGCTCGCCGGCTCGACGCTGCCAGTCACCCTGCAGCTGCCGAACCTGACGGTCACGAACTTCTCGACGACCGCGAAGGTGCCGGACGGCGGCACAGTGCTGCTCGGTGGCCTGCGCCAGGTCCTGACCAAGGAACGCCGCGCCGAGATCCCGCTGCTGTCGCGTCTGCCGCTGATCTCGTTCCTGTTCAAGCAGGAAGGCTCGGCTGACGAGAACCGCAGCCTGATGGTGATGGTGCGCGCGCAGATCACCGACGTCGTGCAGGAAGACCCGACGGGTCGCACGCGCAACAACCGCTGAGCCGGGCTCCCGCCCCCTCAACTGGCCGAACACGGGCCGTCCGGCAGTTGCTGCCGGACGGCCCGTGTTGCGTACCCCACCCCCGCTCTTGCAGGCCGGGGCAAGGTCGCGGACAACTCCCGTCGTGACGAAGGCACTCGACGCGATCTTCTTCGACATCGACGACACGCTGTTCTCGACGACCGTGTTCGCCGACAAGGCCCGTCGCGCCGCCGTCGATGCGATGACCCGCGCCGGCCTGCAAGCCGACCGCAACGCCGCCATGCGCGAACTCGACGATGTCATCGCCGAGTTCTCGTCCAACTACGGCGGCCACTTCGACAAGGTGCTCGACCGCCTGGGCCCCGAATCGTTCGAAGGCCACAACCGGGCGGTGATCGTCGCCGCCGGCGTCGTCGCCTACCACGCCACCAAGTGGCGCGAGCTGAAGGTCTACGACGACGTCTACGAAGTCCTGCAGTGGCTCGCCACCACGGGCCTGGTGCGCGGCATCATCTCCGCCGGCATCACCATCAAGCAGGCGGAGAAGTTGATCCGCCTCGAGGTCCTGGAGTTCCTGACCCCATCCGCGGTGTTCTTCACCGACCAGGTCGGCTTCAGCAAGCCCAACCCCAAGCTCTACCGCCGCGTCCTGCAGCGCCTGAAACTGCAACCCGCCCGCTGCCTCTACGTCGGCGACAACCCGACGCACGACATCGACCCCTGCAACCAGGAAGGCTGGTCGACGATCCGCATCCGCCGCAGCGGCCGCCACTCGCAAGAAGAGGGCAAGACGCCCGCCAAGCACGAGATCCGCGACTTCTTCGAGCTGCGCAAGATCCTGCAGGACAGCTACGGCATCCGCTGAAGCTGCCAGCGAGCCGAACCAAGCGCCCCACGGGATCCGCAAACGCTTCCGGACGGGAACCGCGGGCAGTGACTGAGGCAAGCCAGCTGCACCGGCAGTAGCAAGCGCTACCAGCAACCGCCAACGCCCCGCCGCGTTCCAGTACGCCGCCGTTCAGGCGCGGGCCCGCCGCGGCCCCGCCGCCTGCCCCAACTTCGCCCCGCCGCGTTCCAGTACGCCGCCATTCAGGCGCGGGCCCGCCGCGGGCCCGTCGCCTGCCCCAACTTCGCCCCGCCGCGTTCCAGTACGGCGCCGTTCAGGCG
>SXPB01000050.1 GCA_005776475.1 Planctomycetia bacterium | reverse complement strand
CAGCCGGAGAGCAAGGCGCTGCACGACCTGATCGTGCGCGAGCGGCTCGACCTCGTCTTCGTCGCGCACGCGTGGCGCAAGGACCACTTCATCAACTTCGATGGCCCTGCCCGCAAGCACGCCGAACTGTTCTCGGCGCGTTCGGGGTTTCGCGTCAAGGCGTCGGACACGTTCGCGCCGACACCGGGCTCGCTCGGCAGCTGGGTCGGCCACACGCGCCGGCAGGCGATCCTGACGCTCGAGTACGAACGCGGCACCGATCCGGTGGCGAACTGGGAAAAGACGCGCGACGCCATCCTGGCCGTGATCACGACCGGGTGACCCGATGATGCGCTGGTTGCTCGTTCGCCTGGCCTGGTTGGTGGTGACTCTGTTCGGCATCACGTTCGTGACGTTCGCCGTCATCGATCTGGCGCCGGTGGACCGCGCCGAACTCGCCGTCGAACGTTCGGCCGATCGCGACTTCACCGATCCGAAGAAGCGGGAAGAAGCGATCCTGCGGTTCCGCGTGCAGTACGGCATGGTCGACCCGGTGACCCATGCGCCGTACCCGTCGTATGTGCGGTACGGGCGATGGCTCGGCAACGCCGTTCGGCTGCGGTTTGGCGGCCCGGGCGACGACCACGACGAACTGTGGCGGCGGTTGGCGGCGGCGCTGCCGGTGACGATCTGGCTCGGTGGGCTGGCGACGATGCTGGCGCTGCTGATCGGCGTGCCCCTCGGCGCGTGGCTGGGGTTGCGCGCCGGTTCGCGGGCCGACCGCGTCGTGTCGACGGTGCTGCTGGTCGGCACTGGCGTGCCCGAGTTCTTGCTGGCGACGCTGTTGTTGCTCGCGTTCTCGGCGGCCTGGCTGCAATTGCTGCCGGCGTCGGGCTTGCGTTCGCCGGGCTCCGAACACTGGACGTTCGTATGGCAGCTCGTCGACTTCGCCAAGCACCTGGTGTTGCCGGTGGTGGTGATGGCGTCGGGGCCGTGCGTGCTGGTGTCGCGCTTCGTGCGCGATTCGGTGGCGCGTGCCGCCCAGGCGCCGTTCGTCGCCGGCATGCGGGCGCTCGGGGTCTCGCCGCCGGTGGTGCGGGCGAGGCTGCTGCGGCACGGCTGTGCGCCGGTGGCGACGTTGGTCGGCAGCCTGTTGCCGATGCTGGTCGGCGGTTCGATCGTGATCGAGAACCTGTTCGCGCTCGACGGCCTCGGTCACCTCGCCGTGCAGGCGGCGCTGCAGAAGGAAGCGCCGATGCTGATGGCGATCGTCGTCATCGGTTCGCTGGTCACGCTGGCGTCGTTCGTGTTGTCCGACGCGTTGCATCGCGTGCTCGACGCGCGGGTGAGGCTGTCGCGATGACCGATGTGGCGAACATCGTCGTCGCGCCGCCGGCCGCCAGCGTGCCGCGTTCGCCGTGGCGGCAGTGCCTGCTGTGGTTCTGGGTCCTGTTGTTGGCGATCGGCGTGTTGGCGCCGCTCGTGGCCAACGAAGTGCCACTGATGGCGCGGGTCGAGGGCAAGTGGTCGTTCCCGGCTTTCGCCGACCTGTTCGGTCGCCCGGGAGCGGGGCCGCAGGACCTCTCCTGGAAGCAGTGGTGGGCGCGTCTGCCCGCCGATTCGGAAGACCTGGCGGTGATGCCGCCGTGGTCGTTCGGTCCCGAAGAGACCGACGTCACGCGCGCGCGCCTGCGGCCGACGATGTCGCATTGGCTCGGTTGCGACGACACCGGCCGCGATGTGTTGGCCCGCCTGATCCACGGCTTGCGCACGATCGTCTGGCTCGGCGTGCCGGCGGTGCTGCTCGGTGCGTTCATCGGCACGCTGCTCGGCGCTTGGGCTGGATGCCGCGCGGGCATCGCCGACGTGGTCGTCGCGCGCCTCGTCGAAGTGTTCGTCTGTTTCCCGCCGCTGCTGTTCCTGTTGTTCGTCAGCGCGTTCTTCGGCGATTCGCGCCTCGGGCTCGTGCTGGTGATGGCGTCCGTGTTCTGGACCAGTTTTGCGCGCATCGTGCGCGGCGAAGTGTTGAGTCTGCGCGAACGCGACTTCGTGCACGTGGCCCGCGGGCTCGGCGTTTCCGAATGGCGCCTCGTCACCCGGCATCTGCTGCCGCTCGTGCGCAGCCAGATCGGCGTCACCGCCGCCTTCTGCATGGCAAGCGCCGTCGTCGCCGAATCGACGCTGTCGGTCCTCGGGCTCGGCCCGGGCGACGTCGCGAGTTCGTGGGGCACGATGCTGCGGCAGGGCAGCGATCTTGCCGTGGTCGGCGTCTGGCACCTGTGGTTGTTCCCGGCGCTGGCGATCGTCGGCGTGGTGGTGTCCTGCCACCTGTTGGCCGACCGCTTGCGCGCCCGCACGGCCGTCTGACGCGACCGGCGCCGTCAGCCGCCGCGCGTGTGCATTTCCAGGTGTGGCGAACTTCGCAGCATCGCCTGGTCGGCGAGCGGCGTGCGGTCGGGCAAGCCGGCGCGAACTTCGGCCCCGCGGTCGGTGCGTCCAGTCCACGTCGTCGCGATCGCGCGCGCCAACGCCGCATTGTCGGCGCCGCTGCGCGCCAGTTCGCGCAGATCGGCGCCCGTCGTCGCGTACAGGCAGGTGAACCACATGCCGTCAGCGGTGAGCCGGGCGCGGTCGCAGGTGCCGCAGAACGGACGCGTCACCGACGCGATGATGCCGAACGTCGTGCCATCCGCGAGTTCGAAGCGTTCCGCCGGCGCGCTGTCGCTGCGCGGGATCTCGCGGATCGGGCCGAACGCCGCCGTCAGTTGTTGCAGCATGCGGGCCCGCGTCACCACGCGATCCATGCGCCAGTGGGTGGCGCCGCCGACGTCCATGTACTCGATGAAACGGATCTCGCTGCCGTTCGCGCGCGCGAAGTCGACCAGGGCCGGCAGTTCGCCGTCGTTGACGCCGGCGATCACGACGGTGTCGAGTTTGGTGCCGGTGAAGCCGGCCGCGCTCGCCGCCGCGATGCCGTCGAGGACGCGCGGCAGATCGTCGCGCCGCGACAACAGCCGGAACGTCGCGCGGTCGAGGGTGTCGAGGCTCACCGTGACCCGCTGCAGGCCCGCCTCGCGCAGGGCGACGGCGTGGTCCTTCAACAGCACGCCATTGGTGGTGAGTGCGATATCGCGGATCGCCGGCTTGGCGGCCAGCATGCGGACGAGCACCGGCAGGTCGCTGCGCAGCAGCGGTTCGCCGCCGGTGAGGCGCACCTTGTCGACGCCGAGCGAGCTGAACACGTCGACCAACCGCGCCATCTCTTCGAACGTCAGCACGTTCGCCTTCGGCAGCCAGACGTAGTCCTCCTCCGGCATGCAGTACTGGCAACGCAGGTTGCAGCGGTCGGTCACCGACAGGCGCAGGTTGCGCAGCGGGCGGCCGAAGCGATCCGGAACGGCGGTCATCGGGGCGAGCACGATACCGTGACGCGAGCCGGAAGGAGGCGACGCGGACAGATTCAGTCGGGGAGCCGGCTGGCGAGCCGCCGGAGCTCGTCGAGTTCGCGCGCACCCGGCAGGGCATCCGTCACCGGATCGACCGGCGGCGTCGGCAGTTTCAGGATGCGCTGCAGCACCCCCGCCAACGCCTGCCGCGTGGTCGCGGAGCAGTTCTTCTGGGTCAGCATCTGCACCAGTTGTTCGACGACGGCGCGGCGCGGTCGCCGCACCAGCGCATTGCACACGGCTTGTGGCACCGGCACGCGCTGCAGTTCCTTTGCGAGGTCAACGCCGCCGCGGTGGGCGAGGTCGAGCGCGCGCACGTCGAAGCTGCCCTGCTCGGCTTCGGCGACGCGCGTCACGGTGGCGATGTCCTCGTCGAACTCGTGGCCGAAGGCGACCGTCAGCACGCTCTGCAGCACGCGCGCACTGTTCTGCAGACCCTGGCTGGTGCCCTTGCCGGCAGTGGCGATCTTCTTGAACGCTGCATGCGTGTCTTCGCCGGCCGTGTCCGGCGAAGTCACCAAGGTGTGCACCGACGAACGGCCGTTGGCTACGAACGAGCGCACTTCGCTGAGCAGGCGCTGCTGGTCGCTTTCGTGCGGCGGCGCGTCGCCGGCGAGCACGACGACGCGGCGAGCTCCGCTGCGCCACGGTTGTGCGAACGCGGCTTGCAGGCCGGCGCGCACGTCCTCGGGGCGATCGCCGCCGCCTTCCGCGGTGACGAACTGAACGAAGTTCGACGCGCGCCACGGATCGAGCCCCAGCGGAATCTGGCGCACGACGAAACGTTCGCGCGGACCTTTGTCGCGGTAGGTGACGAGGCCGATGCGCGCGTCGGGCACCAGCGACTGCAGCACGGCGAGCATCTGCAGGATCGTCGTCTTGGTGTCGTGGATCGTGTGCGACATCGAGCCGGTGCTGTCGAACACGAACACGATCTCGAGCCCGCTTTGCCGCAGTTCGGCGACCGTTTTCTGGAAGCCGCCCGAACCCAGCCGGACGAGGTCGGTCGGTTGGCTGTCACCGCCGCCGGCGGTGACCGGTGGCGACGTCGTGGACAGCAACGCGTTCTCGCCCGGCAGCTGCGGATCGCTCGGCAGGGTCGGCGTCGGCGTCGGGTCGGGTTCGACGGTGAGTTTGGGCGCCGGCTCGGTCATCACGACCGGCTCGGGTTCGATCGTCGGTTCCGGTTCGGGCTCGATGGCGGGCGGTGCGTCGGGGCCCGCGGCCGGCAGATCCTGTTCGCTGCGGAAGTCGACGCCGACGGTCGCCGGTGCGAGGCCGGAGATGCGTTCGGTTCGTGGCAACCACAAGAACGCGAGCACGGTCAGCACGTGCAGCGCCAGCGACAGCGTGAACCATGGTGCGCTGCGCAGCCGCGACTGCAGTCGTTCCGCTTCCGATTCGGGCGAACGCAGCAGGGCATGCGCGGCGGCCCGCACGCGCCGTTCGCCAGCGGCAGCGCGCAGGGCCGGCAAGGGCACGATCGCGGCGCTGCCGAAGTCGCGCACGACGATGGCGTGCAGCACCTCGCCGCAGGAGAACACATCGGCGGGGACGAGCGCCGCCGACGTCACCTTCACCCCGTTGTGGGTGAGGCCGCCGGGCGCGCCGAGATCGTGCAGCGTGGCCCCGTTCGCGGTCACCGACACACGCGCCAGGTGCGGCACGCCGGCAGGAATCCGGAAGTCGCAGTCGCGCGCGCTGCCCAGCAGGTAGTCGCGCCCCGGTTCCAGGGCGTGGTCCTGCCCGGCCAGGCGCAGGGCGAGCAGCGAAGGGGAGGGGTCCACGTTCTGCGCAGTATCGCCTGCAACCCCCTTGGCGCCGAAGTTGCACCTTTCCCGAGGAACGGCGACCATGCGTCCGTCCATGAGTTTGAAGATCATCGGCGGCGAGTACGGCGGCAGGGTGCTGCGTTCCGTTCGTGGCCTCGGCACGCGGCCCTTGCTCGGCCAGGTGCGCGAGGCGGTGTTCAACATCCTGCAAGAACACGTCCCCGACGCCTTCGTGTGGGACCTGTTCGCCGGCACCGGAGCCTCCGGCATGGAGGCCTTGTCGCGCGGGGCGGCGCGGGTGTTGTTCGCCGAGAAGAACAACAAGGCGCTCGACGTCCTGCGCGGCAATCTGCAGCTGCTCGGCCAGGATGCGGTCGATCGCGCGATCGTGCAGCGTTGCGATGCGTGGGAGCCGCCGCCGATGACCGAAGCGGTGTTCGGCCCGGGCCGGACCGATGCCGACGGCAATCCGACCGTGCCCGCTGGCGGTGAGGTCGGGCCGGACATCGTGTTCCTCGATCCGCCCTATGCGCTGGTCGCCGAGGATCCGGTCAAGTGCATGGCGAAGGCGTCGCGCTTGCTGGCGCGGTGCGCGCCGGGCGGCTGCGTCGTGTTCCACTTCGAAGCCGGCGTGCTCGACGCCGACGACTTCGACGGCGATCTCGACGTCGATCTGCGCGAGTGGGGTTCGACCGCGATCGCGATGCTGTGGCGCAAGGGCGAGGCGCCCGAACGGGTGCAGCGGCGGCAGGCGAAGGAACGGGAACGCGAGCAGGACT
>SXPB01000049.1 GCA_005776475.1 Planctomycetia bacterium | reverse complement strand
TTCGAAGCCGCGTGCCGCGGCAAGGCGCTGGGGGCGCCCGAACGGGGCCAGCCCGTGCCCAATCCGGTGCCGGCGTCAGTCGAGTTCGCGCGCCAGTTCGGGGCGGACCTCGATGCGCTCGATGCGGCGTTTCGCGCGTGGCTCAAGACGCTTTGATCCGGGCCAGTTCGCACAAAGGCGAATCTCCTGCCAAGGAAAACGCAGCGGTGGCATTGAGTCCCCTGCGATGACTTCCGTTCCGGCCACTGACCTGCATGCGCTGCTCGCCGACGCGCGATGGGTGCGGGCGTTGGCCCGTTCGCTCGCGCGCGACACCCATGACGCCGACGACCTGGCGCAGGACGCGTGCCTCGCCGCGCTGCAATCGCCGCCGGCGGATGGCTCCAACGTGCGCGGCTGGTTCCGGCGCGTGCTCGACAACCTCGTGCTGCAGCGGGCGCGTTCGCAGACCCGCCGCCAGCGGCGCGAGGAAGCGATTGCCGACGACAGCGAACGCGCCGCGGCCCCAGCCGACGACCTGGTCGAACGCGCGCAGATCCACCGCGCCGTCGTCGATGCGGTGCTCGCCCTCGAATCGCCGTACCGCGAGACGATGCTGCTGCGTTGGTTCGAGGAGCAGCCGCCGCGCGCGATCGCGGTGCGCACGGGCGTGCCGGTGGCGACGGTGAACTCGCGCCTGCAGCGCGGAGCGGCGTTGCTGCGCACGCGGCTCGATCGCCGCTACGGCGGGCGGCAGGCCTGGGCCATCGTGGTCGTCGCCCTGCCGATGTCGGTTTCCCTTCCCCTGGTCGGAGTATCCCTGATGAACGCGTTCGCAATTGCCGCCGGTGCGGTGCTCGTGGTTTCTGCCGCAGTCTGGCTGGCGTCCGGATCGGCGGCAGATCCTGGTCCGGTGGTGAAGGTCGCCACGGGCGAAGGCACGCCGACGACGCCCGCGTTGGCGACGGATGCGGCGAGCCCGCGCGTGGCGGCGACGCCGGGTCCGGCCGCAGCGACCAGCGTGGCCGAGGCCGCGCCGCGGCGACGCCTGAGCGGACGTCTGCTCGACGTGGAGGGACGTCCCGTGCATGAGGCGGTGGTGGGGTTTGGCGATGCGCGCGCGACCAGTGGCATCGACGGCACGTTCGCCATCGAGTGTGCACGCGACCAGGCGGGAGTCGTGCGCAGCGAAGATCCACGCTGGCGGACGGTGATGCATGGCGTAGTCGGCGCCGACGATGCGGTGCCGGGCCTGGTCGTGGTCGGCGCTGCGCTCGATCTCGCCGGCACCGTGCGCAGCGGCGAAGGCTCGGCGATCGAGGGCGCGGCCCTGCGCGTGCTGTGGCCGGTCGATCTGCGCGCACGCCTCTCGACGATCGCCGATCGCAGTGCCGAAGACTCGCAAGGTTGCCGCAGTGATGCGGCATCGAAGTTCCAGCTGTCGACGGCGGCGGTGCGCGGCGCGGAACTGCTGGTGACCGCGGACGGGTTCCTGCCGCTGCGACGGCCGTTGCCCGAACGCAGCATCGCGGACCTGCAGCTGGTGCTTGAGCGTCCCGTGGCGAAGGAGGGGTCGATCCAGGGTCTGGTCGTCGATGCGCGCGGAGTGCCGGTGGGTGGCGCTCGCGTCGGGCTCGGGGGCACCGTGCAACGGACTGACGAACGCGGCGCCTTCCTGCTGGTCGATGATGGCAGGGGAGCAACCCTGGCCGCCGTCGCGACGGGCCATCGCCGCGGCGTCCTGGCGCGCACCAACGGCGGCTTCCCGCCCTTCGTGACGCTGACGCTCGGTGGCGTGCCGATGACGATCCGCGGCCGCGTCGTCGATGCCGCAGGCAAGGGCGTCGTCGGAGCCAAAGTCTGGTGCGTCGATCCGACACTGTTGTGCGAATCGCGCGAGCCACTCGTCACCGAAGGACTCTCCGCGGGCATGACGACACTGTCGGACCTGCGCGACCGCTTCGAACGCGGCGAGCTCAAGGACCCGCAGGCGGTGTTTCGTTCGACGGCGACCGCCGGCTGGCCCTGGGTGGCGACGGACGGCGACGGCGCGTTCGTGCTCGCGGGCCTCGACGATCGCGCCTACACGCTGCGGGCGATGGATGACGAGACGCTGCTGTCGGTCGATGGCGTCACCGCTCCCGCCGGCAGCGACGGCGTGCGCCTCGTGTTGCCGACCGCGGCGTGCTTCGAACGGTTGGCCGGCAAGGTCGTCACGCGCAGTGGGCAACCGGTGGCCGGCGTTCGCCTCGCCGTGCAGTGCGACACGCAGAGCCTGCGCGGCAACACGATGCATGCGCAAGCCGTGGCGCGCACCACGAGCGACGCCGAGGGGCGCTTCGTGTTGCCGAAGGTGCCGCATCGGGCGACCTACTTGCGGCTCGACGGCGATGGCATCCTGCCGCTGGAGTTCGGGCGCGGCGAGGCTGGCGGTTTGTTCGAGGTGCTGGGCGGTCGCGGTGACGACGTCCGGCTCACGGTCGCGGTGCGCCTGCACGTGCAGGTCGAATTGCTCGATGCGGCGTCGGCGGATGCGATCCGGGCCCTCGATGACGCTGGCAAGCCCGTTTCGCTGACGGTGTTCCAGGGGCGCGGCCGCAATGACACCGAACGACTGGATCTCGTCGAGGGTCGCTCCGCGGTGTTCGTCGTGCCGGAGGGAACGGCGACGCTCGTGCTCGAGAAGGCCGGCAAGGCCGTCCGGCGCGAAGTGCTGTCGCTACTCCCCGGATCGCTGAACACGCTGCGGCTGTAGTGCGGAGTGGTTGGGACTTCGTCGGTGGTGCGTGCGCATCGCAGCGGCCATGATGGTGGGATGCGCCAAGCGCTCCTCGTCCTGTTGTTCGCTGCGTGTGCCGGAGCTCCGGTGCAAACCCAGCCGGTCGATCCCGCGCCCGCGCCTGCGCCGGCGGCCGTGAACTACCGTGTCGTCGATGGCGGCGTCGAGTTGCCGGACGTGGTGACGTTCGCGACGGGCGCTGCTGCGGTCACGGCGTCGAGCGACGCGGCGCTGCGGCACGTGGTCGGCTTCCTCGCCGACAAGGCGGCGATCACCACGTTGCGCATCGAAGTGCACGGCGACGGTGAGGGCGACCGCGCCGAGGAACAGGTTCTGTGCGAAGCGCGCGCCGCGGCAGTGTTTTCGCGACTGGTCGAACTCGGCGCCGATCCGCAGCGGTTGCTGGCGGTGGCGTTCGGCGACGAGAAGCCGGTGGCGGCGGCGGACACGCCGGCCGGCCGCGCGCAGAATCGGCGCGTCGAGTTCCGGCCAGCGGCGATGCGCGGGCGCGCGATCGGCGGGATGCCCGTCGACGGTGGCGGGCGCGTGGTTCTGCCGAAGTGACTGCGGCGGTGCAGCAGTTCAGTTGCCGACCGTGAAGCGGGTCGCGTTGCTCGGCACGAGGCCTATCGGGCCAACCGGATCGAGCACGAGTGCGTGCACGAACACTTCGTAGCCGGCGACGCCGGGCGGAATCGGCATCGGCATGTCGAGGCCGCCAGCGCCCGGTTGCCCCGGCGCGCCGTTCATGGTGAACAGCAGCAGCGAGAACAGGTTGTCGACGTAGCCGGTGACGCCTGGCAGCAGGTTCGGGATGTAGGTCTGGGTGGCACCGAACACGAGCGCGACGGGAGCGCCGCCGTGGCCGCGCCGCACCCGCACGCTCGGCACGAGGCCGGTGCGGATCTGGCCTGCCATCGACAACAGCGGCACCCGGCCCCCGGTGCCGGGGCTGCCGGTGCCGTACTGCAGCCGGCTGCCGGCCGCGGCGCCGCTGTGGCGCAGGTTGGCGTACGACCGGTGCCCGACCAGGTCGAGGTCGCCGTCCTGATCGAGATCGCCGAGGGTCGAGCCGGCGAAATGGGCGAAGCGGATGCCCGGCGCGAAGTTCAATCCGGAACTCCCCTGGCGAAGCAGCACGAAGGCCGTGTTGGGCGCCAACACGACGAGGTCGGTCCTGCCGTTGCCGTCGACGTCGCCGACGAGCGGCAAGCCGGTCTCGGCAATCGTCAGCGCCAACGTGAACACACCGTTGTGGTTGGTGTAGATCTGGACGTTCGTGCTGCCGCTGCCCGAGGGTGTGGCCTGACGTGCGGCGACGATGTCGAGGTCGCCGTCGTTGTCGGCATCGGCGAGCAACGCCATGGCCGGCACGATGTAGATGCTGGGCGAGGGTGCCACGATCTGCAGCGTGAAGGTCGCTGGCGAGGTCCGCACCAGCACGGCGAGGCCCATGGTGGGGCTGGCGGCGAGCACATCGAGGTCGCTGTCGCCGTCGACATCGCCGGTGGCGATCGGCGTGTGGCCGCCGAACGCCTGCGGCAGCAACGTGAACTGGCCAGCGGGGCCCTGCACCGCCACGCCCTGGGGCGTGACGACATCGAGATCGCCGTCGCCGTCGGCATCGAGCGCCACCCCGCCGGTCAACTCCGAGCTGCACGCGAACCCGACGTCGACCAGCTGGTCCTGCGCATTCGCCTCCAGCCGATACATGCCGACGAACGTCGACGCGCTCGGAAACAGCGAGTAGATGCGCGCCACCAGCGCTTCCTGCAGCCCGTCGCCATCGAAATCGGCGACCACGATCGGCGAGCGATAGAACGTGTTCGGCGCCGGGTTCGGCGGCCAGAAGCCGGGCTGCAACGTGAATGCGCCGCTGCCGTCGTTGCGACGCAGCGTCAGCGTACTCTCGATGCGGCCGTCGAGGTCGCCGTCGTCGTCCCAGTCGCGCAGGCCGCCGCCGAGATTGCTGGCCAACGAGTCGCTGAGTACCAGGGGGTGCGTGAAGCGCAGGCCTTCGGCATTGACCAGGTCGCGGTCGCCGTCGCCGTCGATGTCGGTGAGGCCGGCGCCGACGCCCACGCCGGTCCCCGGGACGCTCTCGTACCGCGTCGCGGTGAAGGTGCCGTTGTGGTTCGTGAACCAGACCAAAGTGTGCGAGAAGGTGAAGCCGCCGCCCTGCATCGTGTAGGTGCGCAGCACGAGGTCGAGATCGCCGTCGCCGTCGAAGTCCGAGCCATCGAGGCGACCTGGGTAGTAGTTGCCCATGGGCTGCGCCGGCGCCGCGGCCCAGGTGCCGCCGCCGAGGTTGGTGAACGGCACGAAGCTGAGGGTTCCGGTGCCCACATGGGCGCAGAGATCGAGGTCGCCATCGCTGTCGAGATCCAGCGCGGCGAGGTCGAAGGATGCGTCCACTGTCGTCGGCAACGATGGGCCCGTCGTCAGCGAGAAGCCCGACGAGAAGTAGAGGTCCAGGCTCCCGGTGGCGCCGTAGCGCAGCGTGGCGAGGTCGCTGTCGCCGTCGCCATCGGCGTCGAGGGCAACCAGTACCGGGCGGTAGTCGAACGACAGCGCGACCAGCGGGCCCGGTGGGAACACGCGGGCCGGGTCACCGGCCAGCCAGCCGAGTTCCATCGCGAACCCGTTGAAGTTGAGGAGGCCGATGTCCTGGATGCCGTCGTTGTTGGCGTCGCCGGTGGTGAGGGAGGAGACGTTGCCCAGCAGCGGCCGAACGATCGGCGCGGCGAACTGGCCACCAGGCAGTCCCGGATAGATGCGCAGGGCCGGCGCGCCCATGTTGTTGTTGGTGGTCACCAACAGATCGCCCCAGGTGTCGCCGTCGACGTCGGCGTAGCGCACGTGCGTGCCGGAATCGGCCGGCAGCGCCAGCACCGGGCCCGGCGTGAAGTTGGCGAGGCCGTCGTTCCAGTAGACGCGGCACTGCGTCTTCAGCGACGTGTTGCCGAACGGTTGGAACGCGAGGATGTCGACGTCGCCGTCGTGGTCGACGTCGGCGACCAGCTCGAACTCGTCGGGCAGGTCGAACATCACCGGGGCGTCGAACAGCGTCTGGGCCTGGGCCGCGGCGGTCGCGGCGCACGTGGTCATGGCGACCAGACAAGGAAGCAACCGGGGGGCGAGTCGTTGCATTGGGGCTCCGGCGTCGGCGGGGGTGTCGACCGTGAAGGTCGCCGCCGAGCAACAACGGTACCGCCAATACGCCCCAGCGCCCATGGGCGTCACTGCGGGCTGCGGTCGTCGAGGCGCCGACAACGCGCCGGCCCGCCGTCGCCGGCTACGGGCCGAGGCCGCCCGGCAGGTCCGGCTCGTCGTTCGACGAGAACAGCACCTTCTTGAAACACCAGATCGTGAGCCAGGTCACGCTGCCGATCGACAGCAGCATGAACGTCCAGCCGAGGCCATTGAGGGTTGCGAGCATGGGTTTCTCCGTTCAGTCCTTGGCGGGGTGTTGGCCGTCGAGATCGAGACCTTGGGCGCGCCAGCGTTTGGCGCCGATCGCGGTGATCGCGACGAGACCAGCGATCGTCACCAGCAGGAACAGCCAGGTGCGTTGCGTGTCGCCGTCACTCATCACCTTGCTCCAGTAGCCGGCCTCCACGGCGCCATCGTCTTTCACCTTGTCGGGCAGGTAGGTGAGGAAGAAGCCGACCATGATCACCAAGAGGTAGACCGGTGCGACGTACTTGATCACGAACTGGAAGATCTTCGGGATGTGCAGCTGGGCTCCTTCGTGCGCCTCGGCGATGCCGCGCTTGAGGCCGAAGATCCATCCGAACGCGACGATCTGCACCGCCGCGACCATCATGATGAACACCGAGCCGACCCAGAAGTCGATCGTGTCGAGAGCGGTGAGGCCCTTGCTGTACCACAGCACGAAGAAGTTGCCGGCGAGGCCCCAGACGGTGACCAGCGTCGTCGACTTCACCTTGTCGATGCCGAGGGCTTCCTCGAAGAACGCCTTGCTTGGCTGCAGCATCGACAGCGAGCTGGTGATCGCTGCGAGGAACAGGATCAGGAAGAACGCGGCGCCGAAGAAGTTGCCGCCTGGCATCTGCGCAAACACCATCGGCAGCGTCTTGAAGCCGAGGCTCATCGAGCCACCGGTTGCTTGCGACGTCAGCAGCACACCGACGAACACCACCGATGCGGTCACCGTGATCAAGCCGCCGAGCACGACTTCGAAGAACTCGTTCGTCGCCGACGCGGTGAGCCCGCTCAGCACGACGTCGTCCTTCTTCTTCATGTAGCTCGCGTAATTGATGATCACGCCGAAGCCGACCGACAGGCTGAAGAAGATCTGGCCGGTCGCCGCGACCCAGGTCTTGAAGTTGCCGAGCTTCTCGAAGTCCGGATTCCACAGGAAGCCGAGGCCGTCATTGACCGATTGCCCGTTGGTGCCGGCCGGCGCGTCGAGCGTGAGCACGCGCACCAGGATCACGATGCCGAGCACCGCCATCACCGGCATTGCGTACTTGCACACCGTCTCGATGCCCTTCGACAGGCCGCGGTAGACGAACAAGACGTTGAGCACCACGGTGATCGCGAACGCGACCAGGACCGGGTGGAAACCGTTCGAGAACAAGGCGCCGTGCTCGGCCGAGCCAACCACGTCGTTGAAGAACGCGTGGGTCTTGGGCACCTGCACGTCGGCGACGCTGGTGCTCGCATCGAGGCCGATGCCGCCGGTGCAGTACTTCCAGAAGTAGTAGAGGCACCAGCTCTCGATGAGCACGTAGTAGAAGTAGACGCCGAGCGGAATCAGCACGCCGAGCACGCCCGCGTACCGGCCCCAGGCGCCCTGGCACCACACGCCGAGGATGCCGGGTGCCGAGTGGAATCCCTTCCTGCCGCCGTAGCGACCCATCGCCCACTCCGCCCAGCCGATCGGAATGCCGACCAGCACCAGCGCCAGGAAGTAGGGGATCATGAAGGCGCCGCCGCCGTTCTCGGCCGCGTTGCCCGGGAAGCGCAGGAAATTGCCGAGGCCGACGGCAGAGCCGGCGACCGCGAGGATGACTCCGAGGCGCGAGCCCCACTGCTGTTGGGTTGGTTGGTTCGTCATGCTGTGCGAACGAATCGAGAGAGCGTGGCGGCGGGACTGTCGCGCGCTGCGTGCGGGGATGCAATCGGCGGTTGCGAGAAAGCCATGTCGCGCGATGGTGACATGCGCCTTCGGCGCGTTGCGACAATGCGCTCTTGCAGTCGCGAGCTGTCCCGTTCCAATGCGTCCGCATCGCCATGGCCAAGTCGAAGCCGAAGCAACATCCCAACGCCCTGCACCTGACCGTCGCCAGCGTTCCGCGTGCGGTCCGCTTCTACGAGGAGAAGCTCGGCTTCAAGATGACGGAAGCGTTCCCGCCCGAGAAACCGGTGTGGGCGAACGTCGTGCTCGACGGCCAGGCGATCATGCTGGGCGAACTGCCGTCGCTGGCTGAGGCCAAGCAATTTGGCATGGACCAGATCGAGATCGAGCTGGTCAAGCAGGACGCACGCGCCATGGTGCGCGGCTCGCCTGGCGTTGGCGTCAGCTACTACGTGCAAGTGAAGGACGTCGACGCGTTCGCGCGCAAGCTGAAGAAGCGACGTCTGAAGCCGCTGCTGCCGCCGAAGACCCAGTTCTACGGCATCCGCGATCTGCACGTGACGGACCTCGATGGCTACCGGCTCGTGTTCGTCTCGCCGGCCGCCCCGCAGGCGGACGCGGCGGCGCCGCCAACCGGCGCATGAGGGATACTGCCCGCGTGCGCCCCTTGGCACTGCCGCGTCGTTGCGCGTAACGTGTCGCCATCGCGCGGCTCGCCCCCTCGATCGCGCGCGATCCACGATTGCCACGGAGGCTGCCTTGAGAATCGCCGTCGGTTGCGTTTCGTTCGTCGTCGCGCTCACCCTGTCATCGCCGTCGCTGCGCGCGCAATGGGTGACGTTCCAGGACCAGACGTCAACCCGCCTCGTCGCCACGGCGGGGCTGGGCGTCAGCGACCCGCAGGAGAAGGACTATGCGTTCGCCGACTTCGACCAGGACGGCGACATCGACCTGGTCTGCGTGCGCAAGGAGCCGGCGACGTCGTCGGGGCACTTCCCCAACGTGCTGTTCATGAACGAAGCCGGCGTGCTGACTGACCGCACGCAGCTCTACGCCAGCGCGTCGTTGGTCGCCGCGAGCCAAGGCATGCTCGATGCCACCAATGACCGCGACGTGGTGGCGGTCGATGTCACCGGTGACGGTTGGGTCGATCTCGTCACCTGCACGACGTTGACCGCGGGCCAGCCGCAGTACATCCGCGTGCCACGCGTCTACGTGAATCGCGGCGACGACCTCGCCGGCAACTGGCTCGGCTTTCTCTACGACGATCCGCTGCGCATCAACGACATGGCGGCGGGTACTTCGTGGAATGGCGAACATCGCTTCTGCGCGGTCGCGGCCGGCGACGTCGACAACGACGGCGACCAGGACCTGTTCTTCGGCGACTACGATCGCGGCGCCGTCACGATCGACGTGAACGACCGCCTGTTGCTCAACAACGGGGCTGGCTACTTCACCGACGTCACCGCGACGCGGCTGCCGGGCACCCTGGCGCAGTCGAACTTCGTCACCCGCGCGGTGATGGTCGACATGAACATGGACGGCAAGCTCGACATCGCGCGCAACAACGTGTCGGTGGTCGACGTGACCTACAACGACGGCGCCGCCGGTGCCGGCTACTTCCAGACCCGGCAGCAGCCGTATGCAGGGGCGGCCTACCACTTCAACACGGGCGACCTCAACAACGACAACCTGCCCGACCTCGTCATCAGCGACGACGGCCAGGATCGCTACCTGCTGCACACCGGCGTCGCCGGCGGCGTGGCGCAGTGGTCGTCGACGTTCGCGTTCTCCTACACCGGCGGTGGCGCCGACGACGGGTTCGGCAGCACCAGCCACGTGGTCGACCTCAACAACGACGGTTGGCGCGACGTGCTGATCACCGACTTCGACGTCGACGTGAACGGCTGCAACCGGCGCACGCACATCTTCCGCAATCTGGGCAACGCGCCGAACGTCACGCTGCAGGAGCAGCAGATCGGCAGCAGCGTCTGCGGCATTCCGGTAGGCCAGCTCGCCGGCACCTTCGACATCGCCGTGTTCGACATCAACGGCGACGGCTGGAAGGACATGGTGATCGGACGCTGCGCGGGCACGCAGGTGTGGATCAACGTGCCGCCGCTCGGCGTCACCTTCACCTATCCGAACGGGTTGCTGCCGGCGTTCGTGCCGGTGAATGCGCCGCTGACGCTCGACGTCAACGCGACGCCGACGGGCTTGACGGTGCTGCAGCCCAACAGCGGCCGCGTGCACTGGTCGATCAACAGTGGTGCGTGGCAGCAGGCGCCGATGGCCTGGCTAGGCGGCGGGCTCTACCGCGCGACGTTGCCGGCGCTGCCGCAATGCACCGATGCGTTGCAGTTCTACCTGACCGTCGATGACGTCACCGCGACGACGTGGAAGGACCCGCCCTCGGCACCGACCGGTGCCTACGCGGTTGCCGCGGGATCCGGCATCACGACGATCTACGAAACCGGGTTCGAAGCGCCGGTGACCGGCTGGACGGTCACCAGCACGGCGTTGACCGCGGGTGCATGGGAGATCGCGGTGCCGAACTTCAGCATCGTCGGCAGCCAGCTCGCGGCACCGGCGTCCGATGCCGAGAACACGCCCGGCACGACGAAGTGCTGGGTCACGCAGAATGGCGCCTTCAACGCCGCGGCGTCGCTGTCCGACGTCGATGGTGGGCCGACCGACCTGATCTCGCCGCCGCTGCACTTCGCCGGCAGCGACGGCTTCATCAGCTACCGCCGCTGGTTCTTCTCCAACACGGTGGAGGACACGCTCGAGGTTGCGGTGTCCGGCGACGGCGTGAACTGGGTTCCCGTCGAGACGGTCGGTTACTCGGGCAACAACCAGTGGCTGCAGCGGTCGTTCCGCGCCGGCAGCTACATCACGCCGACGGCGAGCGTGCGCGTTCGCTTCCGGACGTCGGACAACCCGAACAACTCGACGGTGGAAGCTGCCCTCGACGTGTTCAAGGCCGAAGTGTTCACGTGCGCGCCGTGCCAGCAGCAGATCGCGTTGGCGACGAGCGGCCAGGGCCGGCTGTCGGTGTGCGGCGGCAACCTGTCGCCGGGCACGAGCGTCGTGCTGCAGGTGGTCAGCCTGCCGTCGCTCGGCAGTGGTCTGCTCCTGCTTGACCTGCCGCTGGCGCCGATCGCATGGGCGGGCGGCACGCTGCTGTCGCCGGCACCGATCGTGCTCGGCCCGATCCAGGCCGATGCGTTCGGTACGTTCGCCGCCCCGCTGCCGATCGGGGGCCTGTTGCCGCCGGGGTTCTACCTGCACACGCAGGTCGTGTACGACAGCGCGCCGCTGCCGTCCGGTTTCGGCCAGACCAACGTCGTGAAGTTGCAGTGGTGAGCAGGAAGTCCGGGGCCGGTTGCTAGCAAAGGAACCGGTCCCGCGTCCCTCGTACCATGCGAACCGTTCTGCTGCCGCTGCTGGCCGCGTTGCTGCTCGCGGGCGCGTGGTTCTGGTGGTCGTTCGAGCCGGAGCCCACGGCGCCGACCGGGCGACAACCCGGCGGCACTGCCACCGCGGCGACCGCCGCCGACGCGGCAGGCATGGCCGACCGCGGTTCGGCGGCAGGGTCGACGCCCGATTCCGAACGCACCGCGTCGACGTCGTTGCCCGCGGCAACGAGCCCGATCCATGGCACCGTGACCACCGCGGCAGGGGTGCCGTGCGTGGGGGCGCAGGTGACCGCCGAACGTTCGGGCCTCGACGAGTATTCGTTCCTAGACCGATCGACGCTGCGCGCGCGCGAAGTGGTGGCAACGGCGGCGACCGACAGCCAAGGTCGCTACGCGTTGGTGGTGGAGCCGGGGCGCCACCATCTGGTGCGCGCGCGCGCCGCGGGTCTCGCGGCGGCGGCGCGCGGTTCGTGCGTCGCGGGCGCTCGCGTCGACTTCGTGTTGCAGCCGGCGGCGGTGTTGGCGGGAGTGGTGACCGACGAACTGCGGCGCGCGGTGCCGGGAACCCGCATCGTCGTGCAAAGCGGCGGCAGCCGCGGCGAAGCGATCACCGGATCCGACGGGGCCTACCGCATTGCCGATCTGACGCCGGGCGAAGCGAACGTGGACGTGCAACCGGAGCGACTCGCGGCCCCGCGCGACGCCGATGTGACGCTGCTCGCGGGCGGCGTGACGGTGCATGACGTCGTGTTGCTCGAAGGCACCACCATCGTCGGTCGGGTGCTCGATGCGACGACGCGCCAAGGCATCGCCGGCGCCGAAGTCGGCGAAGGCCTGCGCGGTCGGGTTGTGCACACCGATGGCGAAGGCGCCTTCGTGTTGCCGGGCTTCGCGCCGCGCCACAACCTGTCGGTGCGCGTCGCCGCCGATGGCTACGCGCCGACCGACGTTCTGCTGCGGCGTCGCGGCGAAAGCGTCGAACAGACGGTAGTGCGCGTCGAAGCGTTGCTGGTGCGTGGCTACGCGGTGCGCGGTCGCGTCGTCGATGCGCATGGCGCTCCGATGGCCACGGTCTACGTCGCCGCTGCGGCGGCCGACCACGATGGCGTCGACGGTTGGTTCCGTTCCGATTGGCGCAGCCAACGCACCGGCGCCGATGGTCGCTTTCACCACTCGCAGCTGGTTCCTGGCATGCGGCACGAAGTGGTGCTGGTGCGCAGAGGACTTGGCACAGCGGTGTTCGCGGTGCCTGCACCCGCGGCAGGCAAAGACGAAGTCGACCTCGGCGACCTTCGGCTCGGCCCCGCCGGAGAGATTGCCGGCATCGTCACCGACGAGCTCGGTGCGCCGTTGGTCGGGCACGAAATCGACTTGCACGGCCACAACACCGATCGGTGGCGCTTCGCGGCGAAGCCAGCCGACGAGTACCGCGCCGTCGATGGCTACGTCGCCGCGCGCCATGCCCGCACCGATGGCGAAGGACGTTTCCGGTTCGTCGACCTGGCACCCGGCGCCTACGTCGTGCGTTGCCAGCGACTCTCCAGCCACGACCAGGAGACCGCCGCCGTCGAAGTCGCCGCCGAGCGCACCGCCGACGTGCGCATGACCTTGTTCCGCGGGCTCGAACTCGGCGGTCGCGTGGTGCTGCGCGATGGCAGTGCGGTGCCGAAGTGCTACTGCTCGATCGATCCCGAAGACGGCCAGACCACCGCCGCCGATGTCGAAGTGAAAGGCGACGGCACGTTCGTCGCCGCCGGGCTGCAGCGCGGCAACTACAAGGTAACGGTGTATCCGTACGCAAGCGACTCCGACGCGGCGGCGGGGCGCGTGTTCCGATCGGCTGAGTTCGCGCAGGTCGCTGCCGGCACGCGCGCGCTCGTCTGTGACCTGCCAGTGTTCGGGCTCGTGCGGGGCTCGGTGCGCACGCAAAACCTCGCGCCGGCGCTCGGCTGGTTCGTCGTGCTGCACGACGGCGAACGCGAAGTCGAATCGTCGGCGATCGGTCCCAACGGCCAGTTCGTGTTGACCGCGATGCGCGATGCGCGACCGTTGCGACTGCACGTGGTGCCGCTGCGCGCCGATGGCACCGGCCCGGCGGCGCTCACCGAAGCGGTGCTGACCGTCGACGCCGCCGTCGGGCAACCGCCGCACGAACTCGTGCTGCCACGCTAGGTCGAGCCAAGGCCGGCGCGCAGCCTTGCCGCGGACACCGCGGCCGGCACCGAGTTGATGTACATGTCGCCGCCGAGCTCAAGCCCCGCCATCTGGCCGGTGCGCGGCTGCAATTCGAAGTGCCAGTGGAATCGTTGGCCTGGCACCCGATGCAACCACAGGTTGAACGCGGGCCGCCCGAGGCCGCGCGCGACCGCGACGAACAGCGCGTGCATCGCTTCGGCGAGCGAGTCGAGGTCGGTGGTGAGGAAGTCGTCGTCGCAGCGGCGCGGCAACAGCCACGTCTCGTGCGGCAGCTTGGGTGGATCCGGCGCGAACACCGCATGGGCCGGACTCTGGTGCACGAGGCGGCCTTCGGCAGCGGCGCCGGCGAGCGAAGCGCACCACGGGCACTGCGGCAGCGCCCGCGCGTGCGCCAGTTCGAGTTGCAGGCGCGGCGGCAGTTCGGGCAGGCCGAGCAGCTGGCTGTGGTTGTGGGCGATCGATGCCCCGGCCAGGGCGCCGGTGTTCTTGAACAGGTACGCCGTGGCGATGCCCGGTCGAGCTTCGAGGGCACGCACGCGGCGTTGCCACAGGGATAGGCAGGCGCGCCACGTGGCGACGTCGAGATCACCCGGTTGTTCGTGGTGCTCGGCCCCTTCGGCGATCACTTCGTGGCAGTCGTTGGCCGGATACTTGTTGGGGAACGCGCGCGCGGTCCAGCGCGACGTCGCGCCCGCGCTGCCGGTGTTGCGCACCACTTCGACCTCGGGCGGCGTGTCGCTTTCGTTGCCGGGGCAGAACGGGCACGCGCCGGCCGCCGCCGCTGGCCCGGTGTGCATGGGGCGCTTCTGGCGCTGCGGCGCCATCAGGATCGGTCGGCCCGTCGTCGGATCGACGACGCAGCGCGGCTCGTCGGGTCCGTGCATCGCCGCGGACTGTAACGGCAGACTCCGGGCACGCCATCGCGGCGGCTCAGCGAACGGCATGCACCGCGTGCGAGTCGGCGAGGATCTCGGTGATCGTGCGCGGCGCCTGGCCGGCGACCCCGAACACCCGCAGCCGCGTGCGCAGCGTGACCATCTGGCCTGGTTCGAACAGGAAGTAGCGGTCGGTGCCGTCGACGACCACTTCGCGCAACGGCGTTGGCGACCACGCCAGTTCGTGCACGAGCAGTTCGCTGCCGCTGCTCGGCACCCGCAATCGGCCACTGGCCGGCACGATGTATTCGGCGTCGACGCGATGGTCGGCGAACGGCGGCAGGCTCGCTTCCGGCAAGGCCGAGCACGCCGTCAGCACTGCGAACGCAGCCGCGACGACGGCGCCACGGGTCGTTAGCATCCAGCGATGGCGTCGGGCCTCGCAGTGCGCGGCAACGTGCTGGCCGTGACGTGGGCCGGTTCGCTCGGGCATGTGTTCCTGTTCGATCTGCTGGCGGAGCAGCGGGTGGCGGCGTGGACGTTGCCGGCCGGGAAACGAGGCTACTGCGATCCCGCCGGCATCGCCATCGACGAGCACTACCACGTCTTCGTCGCCGACCCCAAGAACGACCGCGTCTGCCACTGCAATGCGTTCGGACGCCACCTCGGCGACTTCGGCGAAGCGCCGCCGGTAGCGGGGGACGCCGGGCGCGATCGGGCCGGCGTGCTCGATCGGCCGCACGCGGTGGCCCTGGCCGGTGACGTCGTGTTCGTCGCCTGCGGCGAGCAACCGCGGCGGCGTGGCGTGCAGCGCTTCTCGCGCCGCGGGCAGGTGCTGCGGCCGTTGCCGTGCTGCGGCGACAGCGATGCAAAGTTCGGGGCGCCGCGCGGACTGTGGGCCGACGCCGACGTCCTGCTGGTCGCGGACACGATGCGGGCCACCATCCAGCGCTTTCGACCCGATGGCACGTTCTTGCGCGAGTTCCGCCTGCCGACCGGCGCCAGCGGTCGGCCGATGGTGGTGGCGCACCGGGCCGGATCGGTGTTCGTCGGCGATCGCCACGACGACGCGCCGCTGCGCCGATTCGACCTCGATGGCCAGGAACTGGCGGTGCCGTCCGACCTGCTGCAGCAATGCCGCGACGTGCAAGGAATCACGTTCGATGCCCAGGGTCGCTTCTACGTGCTCGACCACTTCGGCGAACGCGTGGTGCGGTTCCATGCCGACGGCCGCTTCGATCGTCTCGTGGTCGATCTGGTCGAGATGCAGGCCGATCCGCCGCGGTCGCCGAGCGACCACGAATGAACCGATGCGGCAGCGAATGTGAAATACTTCTGGGCCATGCTTGCGCTGGCCCGAACAGTCGCTAAGAGTGCGATGGCTGCGGCGGTTGGGTGCGTTGGCCGGTCAGGCTTCCGGTGTCCATGTGGAAAGTCATCCACAGGAACTTGGAGTTGGCCAGGGCGCGCAATTGCCACGGTTCGTCCCGTCCGTTTCGTGGTTGATGGCGGTGTGGGCACCCAGGTGCTGCTTCGTCCATCCTGGCTCTTGGGGGCTCCTTGGATCGCATCCGTATCCGGGGTGGCCGCGGTCTCCGCGGCACCGTTCGTGTTTCTGGTAGCAAGAATGGCGCGCTGCCGATCCTGGCGGCGGCGTTGCTCGTCGATGGTCCGATCGTGCTGCGCAACATGCCGCGGCTGACCGACGTCGAGAACCTGCTGCGCATCCTCTCGAAGCTCGGCGTCGTGCATCAATGGCACGGCGAGAGCACGCTCGAACTCGAGGCGAAAGACAAAACGGTCTACACCGCACCCTACGACCTCGTGCGCACGATGCGCGCCAGCTTCGTCGTGCTCGGGCCGTTGTGGGCTCGCCGCCGCGTTGCGCGCGTCAGCTACCCCGGCGGTTGTGTGTTCGGGCATCGCCCGGTCGACCTGCACTTGAAGGGACTCGCCGGCCTCGGCGGCACCATCGAGCACATCGATGGCTACGTGACGCTGAGTGGCCGCCCGCAGGGCGGCGTGGTGTTCCTCGGCGGCAACATGGGCTCGACCGTGCTCGGCACTGCGAACGTGCTGATGGCGGCGACGCTCGGCCAGGGCATCACCTACCTCGAATCGGCGGCGATGGAGCCGGAGATCGAGGACCTCTGCCACTTCCTCAATGCGTGCGGCGCGAAGATCACCGGCATCGGCAGTCACCTGCTGGTGATCGAAGGTGTCGACACGCTGCACGGCTGCGAGTGGAACATGATCCCCGACCGGATCGAGGCCGGCACGTTCCTGTGCGGCGCGATCATGATGAACAGCGACGTCATCGTGCAGGACTGCAACCCGATGCACATGCTCGCGGTCGTCGATCGCCTGCGCGCCGCCGGGGCGCAGATCGAGCTCGGGCGCAACTTCATCCGCAACGTGCCGATCGCCAAGCGACTGCGCGCCTGCGACGTCACCACGATGGCGTATCCGGGCTTCCCGACCGACCTGCAGGCGCAGGTCATGGC
>SXPB01000048.1 GCA_005776475.1 Planctomycetia bacterium | reverse complement strand
TCAGTGGTCGCGCCAGGGATTGACGCGTGCCCGCAGCGCGTCGACGTGGAACGACTCGATCGCCTGGTAGACCCAGACCACGAAGCGCGGGCCGAGTTGGCCTTCGATCGGCCGCCGTCCTGAGTAGTAGCCGAACAGCACCGACCATGGCACGAGGTCACCGACCCCGATCTCGTGCACGAGGTTGATCTTGCCGTTCCACTCGAACCAGGGCTCTTCGGCGCCATCGATGCTGCCGATCATGATCCAGTCGCCCTTCTGCACCTGCGCGCGGCCACGCGCCAACGGCTGCATTCCCGCCGCCGGGGCGTAGTACTCGAAGCCCCAGCCGCCGGTGAACCAGACCTTGGCCTTGGGGTCGTTCTCGCGCGCGAAGGCGGCGGCTTCGTCGGTGGCGACGACGCAGGCTCGCCCTTCGAGGCAATCGATGCCCTGCAACGCCAACCCGAGCACGACCGACAGTGCGGCCGTCGAACACAGCACGGCGGCACCGTCGCGGCGCCGCGTCGCCATCCACGCACCCGCCGCGGTCGCCGCCACGGTGACCAGCAGCACGCGCCGCGCCGCCGGGAACGGCGACACCACGAGCGACGAAGCGATCTCGGCGACGAACCAACCGAGCAAGAAGACGCGCACCGCCAAGGCACGCCCCAGTCGCCGCTGACGCAAACGGACCAACGACGACCACGCCAAGCGACCGAAGGCCACGGCGAACACGCCCCACGTGGTCGCGGTCGTGACCAGGAACGCCACCGAGTCGAGCACCAGGTCGCTGATGCGGCGCGTGTCGATGTCGGGCACCCAACCCACCACGCCCCAGGCCAGCACGTGGACGCACAGCAGCAGGCGGCCACACCAACGCGGCAGCCCGAGCCCGTGCAGCATCAGCAATGCGGCCGGCAAACCGAGCACGCCGACCTGCGCCAGCATGCCCTTGCCGAGGTGGCGCCAATCGCGCAGTTGCGTCAGTTCCAATTGCCGCAGGAAGTACGAACCGCCGCCGTGCGACCACGACACCAGCCCTTCGATCGCGAGCGCCGTCGCGACCGCGGTGGCGAGCCCGACCAGCAGTTCACGCCAGGCCGAACGCAGCACACCGATCATCAGCCACGGCGCGAAGAACCCCATCGCCGAGTACTTGGTCTGGAATGCGAGCCCCAACAGCAGCCCGGCCGCGAGGGCGCTGGTGACGCTGCGGCGATCGCACGCGCGCAACAACACCGCGACGCTGGCGAAGGCCAGCCCCAACAGCGGAACTTCCAGCATCAGGTTGATGCCGGGCAACACAGCAGGCCCGAGCGCCACCGCAGCGGTCAACGCGATGGCCGGCCAAGGTCGCCGGAGCAACCGGTGGAACAAGCACAACAAGGCGAAACAGAACAGCCACTGGGTCGGCAGGAACCACGCCTTCCACGCCACCGGCGACTCGCCGAACAAGGCGATCGCCGGGGCCCACCAGTACGACGTCACCGGCGCCACCATCACGTCCCACGCTGCCACCGGCTTCTGGTGCCAGTCGATCTCGAACTCGAACGGGGCCAACGGCTGCTTCGCCACCTGGGCGGCGTAGTACTGATGGCAGACGTCGTCGACCGTCAACGGCTCGAACAGGTTCGACAGGCTCATCACTGCCGCCAGCACGAGGGCGACCAATGCGAGCGACGGTGACGCGGAACGAGGCGACATGACGGCGTTCCAACGTATCGGCGCCCGCCCTACGCTCGCATTACCCGTGCCCGATCTCGACGCCGCCCTCCACCGCCTGTTCGGCCACCGCGACTTCCGGCCCATGCAGCGCGAGATCGTCAGCCACCATCACATGGGCGGCTCGGCGCTCGTGGTCATGGCGACCGGTGACGGCAAGTCGCTGTGCTTCCCACTGCCGGCGCTGCTGGCCACCGGGCTGACGCTCGTGGTGTCGCCGCTGGTCGCCTTGATGGACGACCAGGTGGCGGCATTGCAGGCGAAGGGGCTGCCGGCCACCTGCATCCACGCGATGCTCGAGCGCGACGAGCGCGAGCGGCGCCTTGCCGCTGCCGTGCGCGGTGACATCCGGCTGCTCTACGTCACGCCGGAGCGCTTCCGGGTGCCCGGCTTCCTCGACGCGGTGAAGAACCACGGCGTGCGCGCCTTCGTGGTCGACGAGGCGCATTGCGTCAGCCAGTGGGGCCACGATTTCCGGCCGGACTACGCACGCCTCGGCGAGGTCCGGCGCGCGCTCGGCTCGCCGCCGTGCCTGGCGTTGACCGCCACCGCGACGCCCGCCGTGCAACGCGACATCCGCAGCGTCCTCGACCTCGGCGACGCGGCGACGTTCCACAAGGGGATCACGCGCGACAACCTGTTCCTGTCGGTGCACGCCTGCCACGACGACGACGAGAAGCGCGCCCGGCTCACGCAGGTGCTCACGCGCACGGGTGGTCCGGCGATCGTCTACTGCGCCTTGGTGCGCGACCTGCTCCGCCTCGAAGGCGAACTGCAGCGGCAGGGCCTGCGTCCGCTGCTCTACCACGGCGACCTGTCGGCACACGAACGCCGCACGCAACAGCGCCTGTTCCAGGACAGCGGCGACGCCCTGATGCTGGCCACCAACGCGTTCGGCATGGGCGTCGACAAGGCCGACATTCGCGCCATCGTGCACTGGCAGATCCCGCGCACGCTCGAAGCCTACTGGCAGGAAGTCGGTCGGGCCGGACGCGACGGGCGCGGCGCGTTCTGCGAACTGCTGTGGCGCGAGGAGGACCTCGCGATCCAGCGCGACTTCACCGAGTGGGCGAATCCCACGGCGGCGTTCGCGCACGAAGTCGTGCTGCACCTGTACGGGCTCGGCGACCGCGTGCAGGCGGTCGATCTCGACACGCTGCGCGCGACGTTCCTGCACAAGAACCGCCACGACGGCCGCGTCGAGACGGTGCTGCGCCTGCTGCGCAGTGCGGGCTGCACCGAAGGCGAGCTCGGTCGCGACTTCCGCCTGCTGCGAGTGCCGGAACTCGACGAAGTCGAAACGTGGCTGCCGGCGGACAAGCGCCAGAACGACCTGCTCGGCCTGCTGCGCATGGTGCGTTACGCCAGCGAACCTGCGTGCCGGAAGCAGACGATCCACGACCACTTCGGCCAGCCGCTGCCGCACGACCACTGCGGTGCGTGCGACCATTGCGTCGCGATCGGGCCGTGGCAGGACGCCCACCTGCCCCCGGCGCCGGCCTTGCCGCGCACGCCGACCGACACCCCCACCGACGCCACCGCCCCGGTGCAGCGCGGCGACTGGCTCGAAGTGCAAGGGCTCGGGCTCTGCCACGTGGTGCGCGTGCATCGTCGCGGCAAGTCGTTCGCGGCCGATGTCGAACGCGCCGCCGACCTGACCGCGCACGCCGTCGACCTGCGCCGACGCCGCTGGCGGCGCATCGAACGCGACGTGTGAGCGCGATGGCAACGCGGCGAGGAACTGCTGCGCCCGTCCAGTAGGCTCTCGGCCCCGATGGGCCTCTACACCCGCACCACCCGCGCCTGGCTCGAACACCGCTTCCAGCGCCGCGACCAGGCCGGCGTCTACTTCGCGCACATGCCCGTCTACGGCCTCGGGCATCCGGCGGGCGAAGGCGGCCACGTCGGTCGGCAGGCGCGGTTCCTGCGCATCCTGCGCGCCCTCGACGGACTGCGCTTCGACACGCTGCTCGACGTCGGCGGCGCCGAAGGCTACCTCGCCCACGTCGTGCGCGGCATGTACGGCGCGACCACGGCGACCACCGACCTGTCGGTGGCGGCCTGCCAGCGCGCGCGCGAACTGTTCGCGGTGCCGGGCGCCGCCGTCGACAGCGCGCGCCTGCCGTTCGCCGACGGCGCCTTCGACGTCGTGGTCAGCAGCGAAGTGCTCGAACATGTCGAGAGCCCGGTCGAGACGTTGCTCGAACTGCAGCGCATCGCGCGCGTGGCGGTCATCGTCACCACGGAGGAAGTGCGCTACGACCGCGCCTGGCTCGACGACTACCTGTGGAAGCGGCCGGCGTGGCCGCACATGGAACGCAACCTGTTCCACCCCGACGACCTCACGGGCGCGTTGCCGAACGCGCGCCTGCTGCCGCAGTGCGACACGCCGCCGCCGCAACAGGTGCTCGGCCTCGACGAGGCGACGGCGTGGATCCTCGCCAATACGCGCAGCGAATCGCTGCAGCCGGGTCGCATCGGCGTCACCGCCATCGTGCCGGGTCCTGACTACGCCGAACGACCGCGCCGGAGCGACGACGCGACCTTGTTGGCGCGGCTGCTCGCGACGAAGGTGCCGCCGGGCCATCGTGCCCCGGTGCCGACCGCCGACGCCGACGCGGCGTGGTTCGCCACGTTGCGCGATCCGCACACCTACGGCGCCCTGCAACAGCACGCCGCGTTCCTGGCCGGCAGCCGCCACTATGCGATTGCCGACGGCGTGCCCGACTTCGTCGATGTGGAAGCGCCGCCGCCGTCCCGCGACGCGCTGGTGGCGCGACTGCAACTGCACACACCCGCCCACCGCGACGCCCTGCTGGCGCTGCGCGACCGCCTGTTCCTGCCCGACCGCTGGTCGCAGGACGTGTTCGACCTGACCCGGCGCGACGACCGGCGCGGCTTCTGGCCCAACGACCAGCTGGTCGCCCGCGGCGAGGGCTTCCGCTGGCAAGCGACCGGCAACGACCCGTGGGTGGTGACGCCGTGCCTGCAAAGGCCCCTGCGCGCGCTGCGATTGCGGCTGCGCATCGACGCGCCAGGCGTGCCGATCGACGCCGGCACCGGCCAGGTGTTCTGGAAGGGCCCCGACGACGAGACGTTCACCGAAGAGTGCTCGGTGAAGTTCCCGCTGGTCAACGACGGCACCGTGCGCGACTACGACGTCGTGCTCGCGGGGCACGCGCGGTTGCCGCGCGAAGTGCAGTGGCTGCGCCTCGACCTCGCCGACGGTCCGTGCGCGATCGACTTCGAGCGCCTCGAACTGTTCTCCTGACCGCGCGGTCAGCGGCGCTCGGGTCCGTCCTCGGCATCGGCGCGCAATCCCGGACACGTGCGCAGGACGCGCGCCAGCAGCGCGGGGTCGGCCAGCAACTCGGGCCAGAACGGGAACGACGCACACTTCGCCGGCCGCACCGGGTAGATCGCACAACCCGCCGGCGCCCCGTCCCGCAGGAACACGCAACGGTTGCCGAGACCGTCCTTCAGGCGTTCGCCGTCGGGCTGCACATACAGCGACCGGAACGCGGCCGGCGACAGCCCGAGGAACGCGGCGATCGCCGCCACTTCGTCGCCGTCGACGCGCACGACCCCACCGGGAATCGCGCAGCAGTTGCCGGAACGCCGGCACGACCAGGTGAACGGATACCCGTCCCTTCGTTCGCCCCCTTCACTCATCGTCGCCGACGTCGCCTCCGATCGAACATGGAGCTCTTGCGTTGGTCGCCGAGCTTCGGCCGTTGTTGCTGCTGCAGCTGTGCTTCTTCGACTTCGCGTTGGTGACGCCGCTGCTGCAGGAAGGCCTCGACCTCGCGCTGCAGGTGGCCCGGATCCTGGAACCGCAGCTCCGGATCCTTCGCCATCATCTTCTCCAGGAAGTAGTGCAGCTGCGGCGACAGCTTCAGCGCCCGGATGCGTTCGCCGGACAACGATTCGAGCACCTGCTTCGCCAGCACCTCTTCGCTGGTGCGGCCCTCGAACGGCAGCGAGCCCGTGACCAGGTGGTAGAGCGTCGCGCCGAGGGCGTAGATGTCGGCCCGCACGTCGAGCTTGCCCTGGCCGCGCGCCTGCTCCGGCGCGATGTAGTGCACGGTCCCCGCGGTGGTCTCGCCGAGCGCCGCGTCGGCGCCGACCACGGCGAAGCCGAGATCGATCAGCACCGCGCCACGTTCTTCCGACCACAGCACGTTGCCGGGCTTCACGTCGCGGTGCACCAGCCCCTGCTTGTGCATGACGCCGAGCGCACCGGCCACCTCGACCACGATCTGCAACGCCGATTCTTCGTCGAGCCGCTGTTCTTCGCTGAGCACCGTCTGCAGACAGCGACCGGGCAAGCGCTCCATCGCGAAGAAGATCACCGCCCCTTCCTTGGCGATGCGCAGTCCCTTCACTAGGTGCGGATGGTCGAGCTCGAGCAACAGCCGTGCTTCGCGCACGAAGCGATCCGTCTGCATCGGATCGGCGGCGAACTCGGCCCGCAGCACCTTCAACGCCAGTTCCTTGCCGTCCGTCTTGTCGGTGGCGCGAAACACCCGTCCGACGCCACCTTCGCCGAGCAGTTCGTGCACGGTGTAGCGACTCAGCACCGGGCGAGTGCCGCCTTCCGTGCGTTGCCACTCGTCCCACTGCGCGGCGGTGCAGTGACCGCGCTGCACGAGGAAACGTCCGGGCGCACCAGATGCGAGCGCGTCGCGCACCGCGTCGGCGGGCACAAGACCGCGATGCACGAGCATCGCGAGCAGTTTCATCGGGTCATTCACAGGGTCTGGAGGCCGAGTGGCCAAAACAACTTCGAGGTTTCGTGCGCCGCGCGTCAAGTCCTCGGGCGCGCCGACCCGAAAGAGTCCTCGGCAAGCAGAAGTCGAGGATCCACACACGTGAAGCATCCAGGAGCAGCGTTCGTCATCAAGTACTTCGACTTGATCGACGAGTTCATCAAGGTCCGCTGCTGCTCCGACGAGCTGCTGCAGGAGCTCCACGGGGCTCCGATCAGCAACAAGTCGAACTACCGGCAGCGAGTGGTGCGCGCCTGCGTGCCGACCTTCGAAACCGAGGTCCTCGCCGCCGTCCGCAAGATGGACGAGGGCTACGACCTCGAGATCGTCGAGGAGCTGCTCTACCAGATCTGCATCGACGTCAATCCGTCGCTGGAGATCCACCAGGTGAGCATCCCGTCGCCGAACGGCCAGAAGCCCGCCGAGGCGACCGACGATCCGTTCCTGCCGCGGCCGGGCAACGAAGGTGCGCGCCAGGGGCTGTTCCGTCGCGTCAACACCCTGGAACGCAACCTGCGCCAGCAGATCATCGGCCAGGACGAGGCGATCACGGCATTGGTGCGCGCGGTCAAGAAGGCGGCGGTCGGCTTGAAGCGCCCCACCAACCCCGTCGGCACGTTCCTGCTGGTCGGCCGCACCGGCACCGGCAAGACCGAGCTGGCGAAGTCGCTGGCGCGCAACTTGTTCGACGACCCGACCGCGATGATCCGCGTCGACTGCAGCGAGTACGCGCTGCCGCACGAGTACGCCAAACTGATCGGCTCGCCGCCCGGCTACATCGGCCACAACGAAGGCGGCTTCCTGACCGAAGCGATCAAGAAGAAGCCCAACAGCGTCGTGCTCTTCGACGAGATCGAGAAGGCGCACTACAAGGTGCACAACCTGCTGCTGCAGTTGCTCGACGAGGGCATCATCACCGACAGCAAGGGCCAGACCGTCTCGTTCCACCAGGCGCTGATCCTGATGACGAGCAATCTCGGCATCGAGAAGATCGACGCGGTCCGCACGCGCATGGGCTTCTCGGCGGCGCATCGGCGCCAGAGTCTGCAGGACGTCGATCTGCGCGAAGTGACGTTCGAGGCGCTGCGCGAGTCGTTCCGCCCCGAGTTCGTCAACCGCATCGACGAAGTGATCATGTTCAACGCGCTCGACGAGAAGGTCTGCCAACGCATCGCCGGCAACATGCTGCGCGAAGTGGCCGACCTGCTGAAGAAGCGCAACATCACGACGACGTTCTCGCCCGGCGTGCGCGTGCTGCTGGCGAAGCAGGGCTTCTCCGAAGAGTTCGGCGCGCGCGAGCTGCGCCGCCTGATCAAGCGTCGCATCGAGGACCCGCTCACCGAGCTGATCCTCGACAACGACCTCGGCCCGGGCTCGGCGGTGACCGTGCGCGTGCGCAACGGCGTGTACACCTTCGCCTGCCGCGAGATCGCTCGCGCGACGCAACCGGCCTGATCGCGGCGGCGCTGGGCCGCGCACCTGGTGGCGCCCGCCGGGGACTTTCTCCGCGCCAGCGTGACAGGTCCGGGACAGTCGTGGCTACATTGCCGGGACGAAAGGGAACGCCTTTGCGCGGACCATCCTCGTCCCCATGAGCACCGTCTTCCTGTATTGCGCGGTCATCGGCGGCACCATCCTCGTGCTGCAGTTCCTGCTGCTCCTGCTCGGCGCGGGCGCCGACGCTGATGTCGAAGGCGGCGCTGACGTCGGCCACGACCAGGCCGCCTTCCTGAAGTTGTTCACGCTGCAGACGGCGTCGACGTTCCTGACCTTCTTTGGACTGGTCGGGCTCGGCACCGAACACCTCGGTTGGTCGCCCATGGTGGTGGCATTGACCGCGGGCACCGCCGGCGTGGTGGCGCTGTGGCTGGTCGCGAAGTTGATGCGCGGCCTTTCGCGCCTGCAGTCGAGCGGCAACGTCGACCTGCACAACGCGGTCGGCCTCACCGCCAACGTCTACCTGCGCATCCCGGCACCTGGCACCGGCCACGGCCGCGTGATGCTCACCGTGCAAGGCCGCACCGTCGAATGCCGCGCGATCAGTCGCGATGGCGAGATCCCGACCGGCGCTTCCGTTCGCGTCCTGGCACGCAACGACGACGACACCCTCGTCGTCGCCCCCGTCCTCTGATTCCGAGCTCGTCTTCCCCAAGTTCCTAAGGAGAACTCCGTACATGCTGTCGCTCCTCCCGTTCGCCGACACGCCGCCGAACCTGCCCCTGGTGTTCGCCGGCATCGCCGCGGCGATGCTGCTGCTCGGTTTCGTGATCCTGATCGTGAAGCGCTACAAGCGCTGCCCGAGCAACAAGATCCTCGTCATCTTCGGCAAGGTCGCTTCGGGCCAATCGGCACGCTGCCTGCACGGCGGCGGTGCGTTCGTGTGGCCGCTGATCCAGGACTATTCGTTCTTGTCGCTCGATCCGATGCAGATCGAGATCCCGCTGCGCGGCGCCCTGTCGGCCGAGAACATCCGCGTCAACGTGCCGTCGGTGTTCACGGTCGCGGTCGGCACCGAACCCGCGGTGATGCAGACCGCCGCGATCCGCCTGCTCGGTCTCGACCAGCGCCAGGTGATGAAGCAGGCGGAGGACATCATCCTCGGTCAGCTGCGCCAGGTGATCGCGTCGATGACGATCGAGGACATCAACCGCAACCGCGACAAGTTCCTCGACAGCGTGCAGAACTCGCTGACGCCCGAGCTCGAGAAGATCGGCCTCGTGCTGATCAACGTCAACATCACCGACATCACCGACGAGTCGGGCTACATCGAAGCGATGGGCCGCAAGGCCGCTTCGGAAGCGATCCAATCGGCCGAGATCGACGTCGCCAAGCAGCAGATGCGCGGCTCGATCGGTGTCGCCGAAGCCAAGCGCGAACAGGACGTCATGGTCGCCAGCGCCGACAAGGTGCGCGAGATCGGCACCAAGGAAGCGGAACGCGAGAAGCTGGTGCGCCTGGCCGATCTGGACAAGGAGACCGGCATCGGCAAGAGCCGCGCCACGCTCGAACAGCAGAGTGCGATCAAGGACCAGGAGCGGCAGATGCGCATCCAGGTCGCCGACGCCGAAGCCACCGCCGTCACCGGCGAGAATCTCGCCCGCGCCAAGGTCGTCGATGCCGAGGCCGGGTTGAAGGTACGCCAGGCCGAGGCCTACCAGCTGACCGAGACGCGCAAGCGCGAAGCTGAAGCGAAGGTGCGCGAAGCGCAGTACCTCGCCGAGGCCCGCGCCGCGGACGCGATGGCGACGAAGATCGAGAGCGAGCAGCGCGCCGAACTCGAAGCCGCCGCCAAGGCGCAAAAGGCGAAACTGATCGTCGATGCGGAAGCACAGGCGGAACAAGTGCGCCTGCGCGCCAACGCCGAGGCCGCGGCGACGTTCGCCCGCCTCGAAGCGCAAGCCCGCGGTGAGTACGAGATCCTGGCCAAGAAGGCCGAAGGTCTGCAGCGCATCGTCGCCGGCTGCGGCGGCGCCTCGCAGGCGTTCCAGCTGCTGCTGCTCGAGCACTTGCCGCACATGGCCGAAGTCGCCGCCAAGGCGATCGCGAACGTGAAGTTCGACAAGGTCGTGGTGTGGGACGGCGGCGGCGGCGGCGACGGCAAGCACGCGACCGCCAACTTCCTGCACGGCCTCGCCGGCAGCCTGCCGCCCATGCTGCAGATGATGAAGGACATCGGCGGCGTCGAGATGCCGGCGTTCTTCGGCAAGCTGACCGACGGTTCGGCGGCGCCGGCTTCGGCGCCGACTTCGGCCGCGGCCGCGGTTGCCGACGCAACGTCGGCGCCACGCACGGGCAACGCAGGCAAGCCGTCGACGCCACCCGCTCCCCCCCGCGGCTGAGCGTCGTTCGCCCTCGGCGCGTGCATGCACGCGCCGAGGCAATACCCTGCTGCCCTCGCGCATTGGTGATCCCCATGGCTCGACTGCTTCTTCTCGCGTCGCTGTTCGCCGCTGCCACCACCTCGTTGCCGAGCCAAGGGCCGCCGACGTTCTTGCCCAAGCCCCACCTGATGCGGGTTGCCGCGGAAGACGTTCCAGCGCTGCTGCAGCGGTTGCCGGAGACGATGGTCGGCAAGGTGTTGGCGGAACCGGAAGTGGCGGCTGCCTTCGCCGCGGGGCTCGCCAAGTACCGCGCGATGGCGCAACGCCGCCTCGCCGTTGCCACCGCGACGGAGAAGAGCGGCATCCGGCTCGATCCCTGGATGCGCAGCAACATCGCGATCGCCACCGGCCTCGATCTGCTGCGCGCCGTCGCCATCGAGGACATGCAGCGCGTCGAACTCGCAGTGATGCTGGGCGAGGACGGCTCGATGCCGCGCGGCGACCCGGCTCTGGCCTTGGTCTTCGCCAGCAAACCGCGGGCGGAAGGGCGCTGGACCGCGTTGTTCGACCAACGCGCCCGCCAGTTCGCGACGAGCCCGGATTGGACACTCGATCCCGAAGGCAAGTTCGCCGGCTTCCCCGCCTCGATCTTCGCGCGCAAGGATGCCAACGAAGAGCATGGCTACCAACCCGGCGGCAACACGTTCTACGTGCATCTGCCGGGCACCTTCGTGGTCGGCATGGGCAAACCCGACCAATGTGGTACGCACGGTCCGAGCCCCGCGCGCCCGCCGGCCCAGGTCGGCGTCGAGTTCGATGTTGCCGCCTACATCGGCATGTTCACCGCACTGATGGGCGGCGTGCCAACGGAAGTGCGCGCCCTCGGTTTCGACAGCCTGCAGCAATTGCGCTGGCGCTTGCAGTTCCAGGGCACGCGCGTGCTCGACGAAATCGAAGTCGTCGTGAACGGCGAACCGACTGGCGCGATCGGTGCGATCCTCGGCGGCAAGGCCGCGCTGCCGGCCCAGGCGCTGCCCGAGACGCCGCTGCTGCAACTGCGCTGCACCATCGACGTGGCCCTGCTGGTCACCGCCGTGGAAGGCATGGTCGGCAGCGAATTGCCGGATGCCGTCACCGACGGCGCCAAGCAGGCCTTCACCGGCGGCATCGCGATCGGCGTTTCGGCACCGGCGAAAGGCGGCGTGATCCCACGCGTGTACCTGTCGCTCGGCATCGCCGACGACAAGGCGGTCGACGCACTGCTCGATCTGGTCGGCAAGCAGGGCAAGACGAAGCCGGTGACGTACGAGTCCGTGCCGTGCACGGTGCTCGCGATCGACGGCGGACCGGCCGCATTCCAACCGACCTGGTTTCGCCGTGACGGCGTGCTGCACATTGCCGAATCGGCCCTCAGCATGCGCGCGTTCGTGAAGGCGCAGGATCCCGCGGTGGTCGCGATGGACGTCGGCGACGCCCCCATTCCCGAAGGCGCCGGCGAACTGCTGACGAACCTCGACCTGCGCTGGGATGAACGCGCCATCTACGAGGCGTTCCACAAGAACTGGCTGCCGCTCGTCAACCTGTTGCCCATGTCGAACCAACTGCTGGGCACCGACGCGATGCCGTCGCCCGAAGCCGTCGGTCCGTTGCTCGGCAAGGGCCGCGGGGTGCTGCGCCGCCAGGGCAACACGTGGGTGCTGCAACAGCTCGGCGGCCTCGGCGGCGTCGAACTCGCGGGGGTGGCGATGACCTGGGGACCGCTGCTGTCGGACCCGTTCCACAACGACTACGCCTACGACGAGATGGATCGCCAGCTCGCGGAGCATCAGCTGGAACAGGTGTGGACCGCGCTGGAAGCGTTCCAGAAGGCGAACCAGCGTTGGCCGCACGACCTCGGCGAACTGGTCACTGCGCAGAAGCTGGCGCCGGACGCGTTGCTGCGCGTCGGCGACACCGAAGGCGAAGTCGTGCCGATGCCCGCGGGCAGCCCGGCCGTGCGCAGTTCGTACCGCTACTTCGCACCGCCGCTGGCAAAGACCGTCAACGGCAACGACGTGAAGCTGCTGCTCGTGGCGATCGCGCCGCAGCATTACAACCGGCCGATGCTCACCGACACGGGGACGACGCCGGACAACTACGGCCCCGACTGCCTCGCCCCGATCGAGAAGTTCGCGAAGTGAATGCCTAGCGCAGGCCACGCAGCGCGAGCAAGCGGTCGCGCGCCGCCAGGAGATGCACCGGCCACTCCGCGGTGTAGCCGCGCAACTGCGCGAAGTCGGCGATGAACGACTCTGGCTCGGGCTCGGCGACGCCGCGCGCGAGGTCGAAGCCGGCCTGCAAGCGCACTTCATCTTCGACTTCCGTGCGCACCGCCTGCGGCAAGTGCGGCAAGACCGCGCGCAGCCGTTCCATTCCCGTCGGCGCCACGAGGACTGCGGCCACGGCGTCGTCGACATCGTGGTCCGCTGCGGCCCTGACCAGCAAGGCCCGCAGGGAGTCGTCGCTCGCCGGCAACCCGTAGCCGATGCGGGTCTCGCACTGCAGCACGCGCACAGCCTCAGGCGGCGTCCACCGGGCCCAAAGCCCCCGCCAGTGCGCCTCGGTCAACCAATCGGTGAACGCCAGCACGTTGTCGATGGCACCGTGCCGCACGACCAGTTCGGCGACCATCGCCTGGACGGCGTCATCGACCTCAGCCTCCGCCGCGAGCAAGGGCCGCGCGGCGGCGAACACTCCGGCCGCGCGACGGCCATCCGCAGCAGCTGCGAAGGCGCCGAGCAGCACCGCCACCGTGGGATCGGCCATCGCCGCGGGATCGAAGTCGGGCGGAACGGTGGCCGCGCGCGCCCGCAACGCACCCACCACGACCGCGAGTGGCAGGCCGCCACCACGCTGCCGCAAGCGCTCCCACAAGGTAGCCGTGGGCATCGGTCCAGCCGCCAGCACCCGCACCGCGCGCGCGTCGTCGTCGTCGGCAACCGCCGCCAGCATCGTCTCCGGCAGGTGCTGCAGCAGCTGGTCCGGACACTGCGATGCCGACAACGCACGGATCCAGTCCGGCTGCCTCGCCCGTTCCTGCAGTTCGCGCAAGCCCGCGGCGGAGCGGGCCGCCACCGCCAACAACTGCGCCTGCATGTCGCCGTTGCCGACGCGCATCGCCAGATCACACAGAACCGTCGGCGACCACGCCGCCCACCGCGATTCCGGCAGTCGCCGGAGCACGATTTCGAGATCGAGAGCGGGCATGCCCGCCGCCATCGTTGCCAGCATCGTCAGCAAGCGTTCGTCGCGGATCGGATTCTCCAACGTCCACACGACATCCTCCGCCAGGCCCGGCCACTCGGAACACGAAGTCGCCAACAGCCGCAGGGCGACCGCTTCGCGCCGGGCGGCCGGCAGGGCCCGCAGCAGGTCAGGAATGTCGCTGCGCTCGGATATCCCAGCCAGCAACTGTTCGCAGCGCACGGCGATGCGGTCGAGGCATTGCTCACGAAGGTAGTGCAGGCGCGCCAGCAGATCGCGCCGCCAGGCGGCCAGCGCCGCACCGCGTTGCCGGCCGGTATCCGCCATTTCGAGCCGCGCCAGCGCGGCCAGCACCGCGCCATCGTCACGTGGCAGCAACGCAGCCAGCGTGGTGAGCGCCGCCTCGAGCTGGGTTCGCTGTTCGGCGTCGGGTTCGGTGTCGAACCCATAGATGCCGCCCGGCAACACTTCGTCGTACCACAACGTGTCGATGCACTGCACCGCGGCTGCGGCTTGCTCGGCCAACGAGGGAAGCACCGGTTCGGAAGTGGCGACGGTCGCAGGCGCCGGCACGGGCTGCGGACGCGGCCGCGCAACGGCAACGCCCGCGGCTTCCTGCTGCATGCGAGGCCGACGTTGCATCCGCAGCGTGAGCCCAACACTGCTGCCCTGCTGCACCGGATCGTACATCGCTTCGGCCACTGCCGCGGGCCAGCTGACGACGCCGGGCATCGTCGCGACGAAGTCGAACTCGACGGTGTTTGCCTGGCTGGCTGCGAGCCGCGGCCAGGCCATCACCACGCGATCGTCGAACTTCTGCCAGGACTGCGGTTCGCCGAGCAGTTCACAGCCGGCTGGCAGCGGGCACACGAGCGCCACATAGGAAGCCGTGACGGGGGACGACAGTCGAAGCCGCACGCGCACCCGCTCGCCGACCCGCACCACGAGGCCCCCATCTTCGTGTGTGCCCACACCCGGCCCGGACACGGTGCGTTCCACCACGAACGGACCGGCCGTAGCCGGTCCGACGCCCGATCGCTCGGTCTGCCCGATTGCGCGCACGAACAGCAATTGCTGGTCGTCGCGGCAGCGCACGACGCACCGGCTGCCGCCGCCGGGAATCCGCAACACGGCGCGGGAACCGGCCGCCAGCGGCAACGAAACCGTCTGCGACGGCGCCGCGTCGACGGCGACTTCGACCTGCAGGTCCGCCGATGCCGACCGCAGCCCCGGCGCGAGCGCGACGAGGGCCACCGCATCGGTGTAGGTCCGGCACGAAGCGGCCAGCAGTTCGTGCACGAGGGCCGCTTCCGCGGCTGGGTCAATGGCAGTGCCCAGCGCCCGGTCGAGGTCGAGTTCGTGGGCGCGATGCACCACCGGATCCTCGCCCGGAAAGCTGCCGGCGATCGGCGCCAGCGGCAGGCCATTCCGGCAACGTTGCGCGCGTTCCCGATCGCCGGCGGCCAACAGGCCAAGGCCAAGTCGCAGCGCTGCACCGCGGGGCAAGGGCACCTTGGCGTCGACGATCGCATTGGCCAGCTGGCGCGCCGCGGCATCGTCCGGCCGGCAACGCAACAGCCCGGACAACAGCTCGACGACGGCGACCGACAACGTGGACGGCACCGTGGCGGCGTCGCAGTTCGCCGCCGCCCGCAAGCGGTCACCATCGACGTGCAGCCCGTAGTCCGCGGCAGCGATCCCGCCCGCGCGCAACTGCGCGAGCCCATGCAGCACGAGTCCGGTCATGGCGAGATCGACTTCGCCGTCCGGCCACCACGCGAACGGCCCACCTTCGCCACGCTGCAACTGCCGCAGCCGCGCCATGCCCTTGCCGATGCGATCGGCACGCAGCACGGCATCCCCATCGACCGCGCTGCTGGCCGCGAACGGCAGCAACCGCGACAACGTCTGCTCGACGCATCCGTACGGATACGCCGCCAGCCGCGCCGCCAGTTCGCGCCAGGCCGCAGCGCCACCGGCGAGCACTTCCACCTGCAGTGGCGCACCGGGTCCACAACCTGCGGGAGCATCCACCGGGATCACACCGCGCCCCGCGGCAGCCTGCGCGACCGTCTGCACCAGCGACGTGCCAAGGACCGGCAAACGACGTTCCGAATGGTCGCGCGCTGCGGCAACGGCCGCCTGTACGCCAACCACCAGTTCGCCCGGTGTCGTCGCCGCGAGTGCGAAGGTCGCCATCGCCGTCCGGCCGCACGGCAACGTGCGCACGCCCGCCGCATCGCCGTCGATCCGACCCGCGCCGCTCGCCTTCACCTCGAAGTGCGCCGCGTCGTCACCCTGCGCTCCCACCGCCGTAGCGGCCCGGTCGAGCACCAGCGACGCTTCGACCCGGTCACCTTGGCGCAGCACGCGCGGCAACAGCGGCTCGGCCGCCAACGGCAACCGCGCCGCAATCGTCGCCACCGCCAGGCCACCTTCGCCGCGCGCATCGACCGCAGTCGCGGTCACGCGCCAGGTGGTCGCATCGTCGGGCAGGGTGAACTCGACTTGGGCCTCGCCCGCCGCATCAGCGAACGCCGTGTGGAAGCACGCCGTGGCGCGGAAGTCACTGCGCAGATCGCGGGTCGCAGCACCCGTCGCGGGGCTCGCAGCGCCACCCGCGCCCGGCTGCGGCAGCGCTCGCAGGTCGCCCGGCCCAGGCACCCGGCCGGCCACAAGCAACTCGCCGAGCAGCAGCCGCGGATCCATGCACTCGGCACTGACGTACGCTTGCCACGCCGCCTCGGGCACCCACGGCCGCAGCGCTGCGTCGGGCCACGGCGTGGGATCGTCGACCAGGCGGAAGATGCGATCGTCGACCACGGCGAACGTCACCACGCTGCCTGGCGACGTGTTCGCCCGGCAACGCACCGTCTGCTTCGGCTGCGCTGCGTCGGGCACCGAGAGCCGCAACGGCACCGAAGCCGCCAGCCGCACCGGCGCTTCGATGACGACTTCGTCGCGAGATCCCGGCGCCAGCACGAGTGCGTCGAGCCGCGGCCAGTCGGTGGCGACGACGTCGACGGTCGCGGTCGCCTGGCCTTCGCGATCCAGCCCAAGCGTCTGCACGCGAGCATGCGTCGAGCGCCCGACCACGAGCAGGGCGTGCCCGTAGGCCGGACCCTGCACGCGCAGTTGGGCCGGCGTGCCGACGACGGCTTCGCCGACGAGGGCCAGGCTGAGTCGATCGCTGTGCGCAGGCGGGCCTTCGCCCGCGGCTGCTGCCACCTGCACCGAGTGCCACACCTCCTCGCTGTGGCCGTCGTCACCGTGCACGCGGCATGTGCAGTCGATGCGGGCGCCGCTGCGATCCTGCACGGACAACGGGATCACGAGCAGGCCCTCGCCATCGGTGGTGCCACGCCGGGTCTCTTCCTGCCATGACACGCGAACGGAGACATCGACCGGCACGCCGACCGCGGCCCCTCCCGACGCCCACTGCACCTGCAAGCGCAGCGACACCGACTGGTCCGCCACCACCGCGCGGCGCGGACCGTCCAACGTGGCCACCATCGCCGGCCGCCGGAACATCGCGATCGACGTCGCCACCGTCGTCAACGTGGCGCCGTTCGCGAGCGGGCCGAGTTCGATGGCCACATCGCACGGCGGCACGGCGGCGGGAATCGGCAACGAGAACGTGGCGTGGCCGTGGGCATCCAGTGCGATCTGCTGGGTCGTGACGCTCCCGCCAGGCCATTTGCAGCGCAGCGGCACCCACCCGTCGTTGGCAACGGCGGTCGTCGGCACCGCGGCAAGGCCTTCGCCTTGCCATTGCACCGAACGCACCACCACGCGCCCATGCAGCACTTCGCCAGGACGATGGATCGGCCGATCGAACTGCCAGTGCGCCAATGCCCACTCCCGGGGGCGGCCGAACTGGCGTCCGCTGGACTTGACGCTTGGCACATGCACGTCGACCCGCGCCCGTTCATCACCGCGCCGCGCCTGCACGGTGAACGATCCTGCGCCTGGATCGGCCCAGAGGCCATGGCCACCGCGCACCGTTCCCGGCCGCTGCGTGTGGTGCTGCCAACCACTCCAGGTGATGTCCTCGTCGAACGCACGCAGACCGCCATCGTGCGCGGCGAACACCAAGGCCCCTTCGTCGGTGAGCACCGTCGCCGCCAGCGAACCGACATCGACGACGCGCAGGCTGCGCCACGGCGTGGCCATCGACTGCACTTCGACGAGCCACCGACCATCGCCCGGGGATTGCAGTTCGCACGGCGGGTCCTGCTGTTTGATCCACCATCGTCGGGTGCAATCGCGCTCGAGCACGGCGATCAAGTCGAGACCCGTCGGCGCCGCATCGCCGAGTCGCCACACGGACACCTGCAGGTCGTCAGCGAGCGGGCGCGGCACCGGCCACGCTTCGCGCGATGCCACCGGCGTCGGCTCGGTGAACGCGGCCGTGCACGCACACAACCGTGCCAGCCGACGCAGCGTCGTGGCGCTCGCCGCCTCGGGACGTTCACCGTCTTCGCGCCGCGCGGCAGCCAACAGCTGCGGCACGACGACGGCCAGGGTCTCGTCGCGTGACCGATCGTCGCTGGTGTCCCACGTCTCGTCGCCGAGTTCTTCGAGCAGTTCGGGCAACGGCGGCAAGTCACCGGGCCAGCGCCGCTGCAACACCAGGACGGCGGCCAACCCCGAAGTGAGCGCCGTGCCGGCCACCGCGTGGGTCGGGAACCGCTGCGCTACCGAGAGCATCGCCGCCGGCCGTTCGCGCAACGGCTGCAGTGCGGCCTCGAACAGAGCCCGGCGCGGCAGTTCCCTTTCTTCGGCGACGAGCAGTTCGGCTGCGGCGCGGTCACCCTGGCGCAGGGCTTCGGCAATGCGGGCGCCACGTTCCTGGGCAGGAAGCGGCAGCGCCAGCAGCGCCAGGAGCGGCAGTGGCCGCAGGAAACGAGCGAACATGGTGCCAGCCCCAGGCGACAACCATGCCGCGGTCGGCGTCCCAGCGCCGGCAGCCGCGCAACCGGGCAATCGCTACGCACCCGTAACCGCAGTGCCGGGCACGGTTCGAACGAGGCCCGGGCGCCATCGGCAGTTCGCGCGCGGCCGCCCAATCCCAGGCGGGGCCTCGCGCCATCGCGCAAGGCCCCGCGCCGGGATCACTTCGCCTTGGCGTCCTCGAGCAACTTCGCCCACGCCTTCCTGGCGCGGTCGAGGTTGGGGTTCGCCTTCTCGTTGGCGAACCGTTTTTCGAACGCATCGAAGGCCTGCTGCGCCAGCGCGGCGGTCGCGCGACTTCTGCATCAACGCCGTCACTTCGCCATCGACGATCTTGCCCGCAACCATCGCCTTCTCGGTCGCGTCGAGCGTCAACTTGTCGGCGCGCGCCTGGATCTCCTCGGCCGCGATGATGTCGTATTTGAGCTCGGTCAGGAACAGCTCCTTGTGCTCGGCTGCAGTCGCCTTGCCACCCTTTGCCGCAGCGCCATCAACGACCTGGTCGAAGTGAGGCCTTCCTTGAACGCTGCCACGGAACGGCCGGGCTTCACCCGCGCGTTGCCTGCCGCGTCCAAACGGCGAAGAAGTGGTCGCGATACGAACGGCCCAACGGCACCCGCGCCCCGCCTGCCAGCTCGAGTTCGGCTTCCCCGGCGGGGCGTTTGCGCACCGACTGCACCGCCGCCAACGCCACCACCGCCGACCGATGCACCCGCACGAAGCGTTCTGGCGGCAGCGTCTCGACCATCGCCGCCAGCGTCTCGCGCATCAAGAACGTGCCGTCGCTCGTGTGCAGGTGCACGTAGTTGCCGCGCGCTTCGAGCCACACGAGGTCCTGCGCGTGCACGAGCCGCAGTGCGCCGGCGTGCTTGACGACGAAGCGGTCGCGGCCGCGCGCCTTGTGCACGTCCGCCAACAAGGCGTCGACCGGCTGCGTCGCGCTGCGCGCCAACCAGGTGCGGGCGCGGGCCACCGCCGCCAGCAAGCGGTCATCGTCGAAGGGCTTCAGCAGGTAGTCGATCGCGTGCGCGTCGAACGCCTTGAGGGCGTACTGCTCGAACGCGGTCACGAACACGACCGCCGGACGGTGCTCGACGTCGACGCTCGCGAGCACGCCGAACCCATCCAGACCCGGCATCTGCACGTCGAGGAACACGAGTTCGGGCCGCAGCCGTTCGATCGCGTCGACGGCAGCGATGCCATCGCCCGCTTCGCCAACCACGACGAGGTCCGGTTGCGCGGCGAGTGTGCTGCGCAAGCCAGCGCGCACGCGCGGTTCATCATCGACGAGCAGGACGCGCAACTCAGGCGGCATGGGCATCCGGGCGGAACGGCAGCCGCATCGTGACCGTGGTGCCGCGCACTCCGGTGGGTGCGAGTTCAAGATCGGCGGTATCGCCGTACATCGCCTGCAGCCGGGCGCGCGTGGCACCGAGGCCGGTGCCATCGTGCGCGTTGCCGTCGAGACCAGCACCGTCGTCGATCACCTGCAGGCGCAGGAACGGACCGGAGCGTCGGGCCCGGATCACCACCGAACCCGCACCGGGCAGGCGTTCGATGCCGTGCCGCAGCGCGTTCTCGACCAGGGGTTGCAGGACGAGGTCGGGGACCTCGGCGCCGAGCATGTCGGCGGGAACGTCGATGGTGATCTGCAGCCGATCCCCGAACCGCAGCTGCTGCAACTGCAGGTACGGCTGCAGCAACTCGAGTTCCTGCGCCAGCGGCACCGTGCCCTGGTCACGTTCCTGCAGCGTCTGCCGCAACAGGTCGCCGAGCAACGTGGTCATGCGCGCCGCCGCGGCGCCATCCTGTCTGGCGGTCACGCCGATCGTGTGCAGCGTGTTGAACAGGAAGTGGGGTTGCAGTTGCGAGCGCAGGACACGCAGTTGCGCGGTCAGCAGCTCGCGACGGTTGCGCTCGCGCAACCGCGCCAGTTCGAGGACCACCAGCACGCCGAGCACCGTCGCGAAACGTGGTCCGTAGTGGATCACCCAGCCGATGCCGAACATCGGCCAGCCGATGTCCTGCCAGGCGTTGAGCCACACCGCACTCAGCAACGACGTGCCGGCGACCAGGCCAACGAACGACAGCCAGAATCGCGGCCGGTGCACGAGGCGCGGCGCACACCACGCCAGCAGCACGGTGCCCGGCACGGCCGGCATGTACCAGACCGCGTGCTGCAGCAAGAACCGCCACTGCATCCCGGTCCACACCAGGTGTCCGTCTTCGCCTTGGGTGTAGGTGCCGGACTGTTCCAGTACGAGAACCAGGGTCCACAGCAGCAGGCTGCCAACCCAGAGCCGCCACGAGGAGAGCCACCGCGTCGATGCTGCGTTCGTCATGCCTGGCTCCTAGGCCATTCCGCCAGCACGCTACAGCACTTGGGGACGAACGGCAGTGCCGTGCCGTGAACGGCAGGAAACACCACCGATCCAGGCTCAGTCGGCCGGATGCAGCCGCGCGAACACCGCGTCGGCGACATTGCCCGGCAGGCCCGGCATCGCGTGCAGCTGCTCGCGCGTCGCCGCTCGCAGCGCCGACAACGAACCGAAATGGCGCAGCAGGGCCCGACGCCGCGTGGGACCGACGCCGGGGACTTCGTCGAGTTCGCTGCCGATGCGGCCGCGCGTCGTGCGATGGTAGGTGATCGCGAAACGGTGCGCTTCGTCGCGCAGGGCCGCCACCAACAACGTCTCCGGGGCACCGCTCGCCAGCGCAATCGAGTGCTCGCGATCCGGCAGGAAGATGCGTTCGCCGCTCTCGGCGCGCGCGTCGCCATGGCCACGCAGCCGGCTCTTCGCGAGCCCGCACAGGAACAAGTCGTCCGGCAAACCGAGGTCGGCGGTGGCGCGCACCGCGGCCGCGAGCTGGCCCTTGCCACCATCGACCACCAGCAGGTCGGGCAACTGCTCGTCGTCGCGTTCGAGGCACAACCGCAGGCTGCGCGTCACCGCTTCCTGCATCGCCGCGAAGTCGTCGCCGGCATTCTCCGGCGAGATCTTGAAGCGGCGGTACTGGTCCTTGTTCGGTTCGCCATCGTCGAAGCAGACGCGCGACGCCACCGTGCTGGTGCCCTGGATCGTCGACACATCGAGGCAGTGCAGGCGCACCGGCGGATCCGGCAGATCGAGCAGGCGCGCCAGGCGGCCGCCGGCGGCGCGGCGGCGCGCGCCGGCATCGGCGGCCATGGCATCGTGCAACCGCGCGTTCTCTTCGGCGAGGACGAGATGGCGCCGCTTGTCGCCGCGCTGCGGCACGTGCAGGTCGACCTTGCCGCCCCGCTTCTGCTGCAACCACGCGCCGATCATCCCGGGGTCCGCCGGCGCCGCCGGCAGCAGCACCAACGGCGGCACGTAGCGATCGCCTTCGTAGAAGCGGCACAGCAGTTCGCCGAGCAGCAGTTCGTCGGGCAGGTCGCTGCGGAACGTGAAGCGGCGGCAGTTCTCGAGCGCACCGCGGCGGAAGGCGAGGAACGCCACCGTGACTTCATCGCCGGTGCGATGCAGGCCGAGCGCGTCCTCGTCGCCGTCGCCGACGACGACCGCCTGCGGTTCGGCAGTGCGTTGCACGGCGAGCAACTGGTCCTTCAACGCCTGCGCGTGTTCGAACTCGAGCGCCTGCGCCGCTGCCTGCATGCGGGCCCGCAGGTCGGTGAGCACCGGCCCGACGTCACCGCGCAGGAAGCGCACCGAATGGTCGAGCAACACGTCGTAGGCTTCGCGCGTGATCAGTCCCGTGCACGGCGCCGGGCAACGCCCGATCTGGTGTTTGATGCACGGCCGTGTGCGGTTGCGGAACACGTGGTCGTGGCAGTCGCGCAACGGCACGATCTTGTGCAGCAGGCGCAGCGTGCGTCGCACCGACTGCGCCGAAGCGAACGGGCCGAAGTAGAGCGCGCCGTCGTCGGCGCGGCGGCGCACCAGCCGGTACCAGGGCCACGCTTCCTTGCGGTCGAGGCGCAGCAGCAGGAACGCCTTGTCGTCCTTCAGCTTCAGGTTGTACTTCGGCTGCCGCTTCTTGATGACCGTGTTCTCGAGCAGCAGCGCTTCCTGTGCGGTCGCGGTGGCGACGAACTCGACGTCGTGCGCCTCGGCCGCGAGCCACGGCAACTGGTAGCGCCCGTCACCGCCGGGCTTCAGGTAGCTGCGCACGCGCGCGCGCAGATCGGCGGCCTTGCCGACGTACAGCGCCTCGCCGTCCGCGCCGAGGAACGTGTAGACCCCGGGCCCGGTCGGGAAGCGGGCGACCTTGTCGGCGATGCGCTCGTTCATGCCGGCCTTGCGTGAACCCGCGGCCGACCGCGACGCACGGCGCCAGGCCTCGGCCAAGGCTCGGGGCGGGATCGGGACGTCCGAGCCCTGGGTTGCGACTGCGCACACTTCGCCATGTTCGTGGTTGCACCCATAGGGAAGGACCGCGGGACGGCAAGGATGCGTTCACTTGCTATCGCAAAGAGTCCACCGGGATCGACGGAACGTTCCGGCTGCTGGTCGCCAAAGGCGCGCACGGGACCCTGCAAGGTGTCGGCATGGAACGCACCGTGCCGTGGAGTGCCGGCGGCTACGTCGAAGTCCCTTTCGACTCGCGCGCGCGGATCCGCATCCGCGTGGTCGACCAGGATGGCACCGTCGTTCCCGCCTACCTGGTGCGGGAACGTTCGCATCCGCTGCGTCAGGACGACGGCACGCCCGCCGCGGAAACACGCGTGCCCTGGACGAGCGACGGGATCCAGGTCACGCCATGGCAGACCCTGCGCGCCGGCAGCCGAATGTTCGTCTACGTGCCCGGCGTCGGCGAGCGGATCCACCCGTGCGCGACCGACGTGCACGGCGGCCGCACGGCCTGCGAGATCCGGCTCGGCCCACCCGCGACCGCCGCGGTCGAGATCCGCAGCCGTCGCCACGACGCGGCGTTGCCGGCGAACGTGAACCTGGTTCTGCGCGAGGTGCGCGACCTGCCGAACCCGGTCATGGTGCGATGCTTCGTCGCCGGCCAGCGGCTGCGCGACGGCTGGACCGTGCACGGCGTGCATCCCGGCACCTACGACTACGAGATCGGCACCGCGCCGACCCCCACGCGCGGCAGGATCGACGTCACCTCGGCCGGCCCGAACACGATCGAGTTCTGACTCCGAGCGCCGCGGTCGGGATCAACGGCCGCCGCTCGGCGATCCCGCCGCCGCCGGCAATGCGTCGAGCACCTTGCCGAGCAATTGCTGGAACGCGTCCTCACGCGTCCAACGCACGACGACGACCAGGTCGTGGTCGCGGTCCAGCCAGACGATGTTGCCGCCGTTGCCGACGAAGCGGACGGCACTCGTGGGTGCCTGCGGCATCGCCTTCCGGTCCGTGTTCAAGAACCAGTTCGCGTAGCCGTAGCCACGGTTGTGCTCGCCCGGCGTGCGCGCCGCCGCGATCCACGCGCGACTGACCAGTTGCCGCTTCCCCCAGCTGCCGTCGCGCGCAAACAAGAGGCCGAAGCGCGCGAGGTCCCACGTGCTGATCACCATGCCGCCGCCCCAGTGGCCGCCGCCACTGACCGACTGCATGCGCACGCCGTCGAGTTCGACCCACGCATTGTCGTAGCCGTGCCAGCGCCAGGTCGTCGAGGCGCCGATCGGCGCCATGATCTCGTCGTGCAGCACCGCCGGCAGCGGACGTCGCCAGACTTGCAGGGCCGCGAGTGCCAGCACGTTGACCCGCACGTCGTTGTATTCGTAGTGCGTGCCCGGCACATGGCGCGGCGGCTGTGGCCAGTCGGCCGGCGTCTTGCCCACCGGGCGGTCGGCCCAGTCGGGCTTGCCCCACAACTCGCCCTGCCAGTCGCTCGTCTGCCGCAGCAGGTGATCCCAGGTGATCGCGCGGTTGGGTTCGGCAACGAAGAGATCGACGCCGGCAGGCATCGCCGTGGCCACCGGCTCGTGCACATCGCGCAAGAGTCCGCGGTCGAACGCGAGGCCGACCACCGTGGTCAGGAACGTCTTGGTGACGCTGTTGCACATGTCGGCGCGCGCCACGTCGCCCCACTCGGCGACCACGTAGCCGCGGTACACGACGAGCCCGGCGGCGCCGCCACGATCGAACAGCGGGCCGATCGGCTCATGGTGCGGCTCCTTGCCGAAGCTGCGGTCGAGGAACGCGCGCATGTCGCGCGGCGCGTCAATCTCGCCCGCTTCGCCAAGGCGCACCGCTGCTGCGACGCTTGCCGCCGAGAGCCCCAGCGCCGCAGGCTCACGCCGTTGCCACTCACCGCGTGCCGGCTCGTAGGGTTTCGCCGGCGCGGCTTGGGCAACGAGCGGAACGCAGGTGCCGACCACGACGAGCACCGACACCACTGTGGAACGCATGCCGCGCATCATGACACCGAGGCAGGGCATGGACGGCTACAGCAACTCCATGTCGAGCTTTTCGAGCCGATAGACCTCGTCGCGAATCCGCGCCGCCAGTTCGAAGTCGAGGTTCTTCGCCGCCGCCAGCATCTCTTCGCGCAATCGCTTGGTGTGCACCAGCAGTTCCTTGTGGTCGGCGAACTGCCGCTTGCCGGCCGCCCCCCCCGCGGCAGCGGCTGGCTGCTTGCCCTTGCCGCGCCCCATGCCCTTCTTCTGCCCCGGCAACGGCAGCTCGCCGTTCTCGTCCTCCGGCGCCTGCAGCAGGTCGCGCACCGGTTTTACGATCGTCGTCGGCGTGATCCCGTGCGCTTCGTTGTAGGCACGCTGCCGCGTTCGACGCCGCTCCATCTCCGCCATTGCCGCCACGATCGAGTCGGTGCGCTTGTCGGCGTACAGGATCACGCGACCATCGGCGTTGCGCGCCGCCCGCCCGCAAGTCTGGATCAGCGACGTCTTGTTGCGCAGAAACCCTTCCTTGTCGGCGTCGAGCACCGCCACCAGCGTCACC
>SXPB01000047.1 GCA_005776475.1 Planctomycetia bacterium | reverse complement strand
TCGGGCGCTTCCTGCGCGCGGCAGGCGTCGCGCGGGGCGGCAGTGAACGCGAGAGCGACGGCGAGTGCGGGAGCGAGAGGAAGGCGCATGGCGGTGCGAAGGCGCGGCAGCGAAGCAGTTCGTGCAGTGGCCGAGTGGCCGCAGGATCCGTCGCCTCGCGTTCGATCTGGGCGAGCGTGTGGATCAGGCTGGGCGGACGGCTCAACCAAACTCCGGTGGTTCGTTACTTCTCGATCCGCAGATCCATCTCGACTGTGGCACCCGGCGCGACATGGAAAATCTCGGAAGACGCCTTGCCCGCTGGTTCGTGGCGTCCGGTGTTGATGCGGTGGCCGCCAGCCGACACGCCGGTGAACAGGAAGCGGCCATCGCGGTCGCTCATCACGTTGGTCCAACTGCCATCGACTTGCTTGCCCGTTTCGACGACCCAGTTGCCAATCTTCACCCGCACTCCCGCCAGGGGTTGCCCCTTGCCGTCGAGCACTCGACCGCCGACGCGGCCAGGAGTCTGCAGTTGCAAGACCACGTCGCGTTGTTCGCCAGGAGCCAGGGTGAACGTCTCGCTGATCCCGCTGCCGCCAGCGCCGCTGGCCTGAACGCGCAACCGAGTGTCGCCGCCGTGGAATCGCGAGAACGCAACCGTGCCGTCGCGCTGGCTGGTCGCGTAAGCGACGGCGCCAAACGCCGGCTTCGTGTTCGCTCGTTCACCCTGCACTTCCGTCCATTGGAACGGCACCGGGTTGCCTCGTTCGTCGAGCAAGCGCGCTGTCACGCGGGCGCCGCGCACCGCCACCAACGCCAGTTCGCGCGCCGGATCCGCAGTCTCTTCCCAACTCGTCCCGTAACGCAGGTCGGTGCGGCCCCGCATGGAATCGTCCTTGGTCTGGGCCAGCACGTGCGTCGAGCCGAGCAGATGCAGGCTGTACGGCTCCCCTTCCACCAAGGGCGCTACCAGCGTGAACCGACCTGCTGCATCGGTCACCGCGCGGCCGGGGCGACCGCCGTTGATCGACTGGGAACGCTGGGTGCGGCCCACCAAGGTCTGCCCTTCGAGAGGCTTGCCGGCATCGTCCCGCAACACACCGCGCAAGGTGATCGACCCATCGGCGCTGGCGCGGAACGTCAGTTCGTGCGATCGCTTTCCCATTTCGGTCGTCACCGTGCGCGGATCGAACGTGAACCCGGAGGCCTCGACGGAGACGTGCCATTGCGCATCCGCAAGTCCGAGCCATTGGCAACGGCCCTGCGCGTCGAGCACGCCGCGCTCCACGGCTCTTGGCACCAAGAAGCCTGAGCCGTTTCGCATCGGATAGATCCGCACCGCTGCCGTGGGCATCGCCGCTTGCGGCAGGCCATGCGTGGTGAGCGTGATCTTCGTTTCGTCGCCCGGCCGAAGCACAAGGTCGAGCGTCGTGTCCGCGACGGCGCTCAGTCTGCGTTCGAGCATCGCAAAGCCCGGCGCAAACGCCCGCACGACACAATCGCCAATCGGCACCCCCGGCAATTCGAAACGACCGCTGTCGTCCGTCGTGATTTGTGGTGCCAAGAACTCACCGTCGAACCACGCGTGGTCCTTGGTGCCGCACACGCTGACGCCGGCGAGTGGTTTGCCGGCTGGATCCATCACCCGACCGCGCAACGTATTCGCCGGCCAGAGGCGCATGTGCACGCCAGCGGCGGGCAGTTCGGCGGAAAGGCCGGCGTAGACTCTGGCGGTTGCATGGCCCGGTAACCGCGCCAGCACGGCGCAACCCTGCGCTGGCACGCGCGCGAGTACGAACATGCCATCGCCATCGGTGCGAGTCTTCGCGAGGATCGGTGCCGAGTAGGGATCGACGGTTGCCGTCACCTCGATGTTGGGCATCGGCTCGCCGCGCGGCCCCAACACCCGACCTTCGATGACACCCTTCGACTCCTGAGCGAGCATCGGCAGGGTGAACAGGGCAACGACGATGGCGCGCAGCATGCGGGGATCATGGCGAAGGCGAGCACTACGACGATGCCCGAATTACCGCCGCCAGCTCGCATGGTGCCGCCCTCGGAATCCGATCGGCGCCTGCCGACGTTGCTCGTGCCGCCGACTACGCTCCGGCGATGACCAAAATCACTGTCAACGACCACGGCCCACTCCGCATCGAAGGCGACAACCTGCAGATCTGCGACGCCACCGGCAAGACGTTCGGGCTCGCCGGCCGCACCGTCGTGTCGCTGTGCCGCTGCGGCCTCGCCGAGAACAAGCCGTTCTGCGATGGCTCACACGCCCGCAAGGGCTGGCAGTCGTCGTGCCCAGCGCGCGACCTGCCGCCGCCGAAGCCGCGCGTGTGAACGAGAGTCCCCGTGGGATGGGAGCTTGCCGACGAACTCCGCCAAGACCCAGCCGTTCCCGCCTTGATCACCAATACATGCCATACTTGACCTATTGACATCAGTAACCCGATCAAGTAGCCATGGATGGCCTATCATGATGCATCGAGCAACAACCGCCGATTCCTCCGTCCTGGAGAACCTGGGACGACAGCTCGCGAGCCACCGAGTCTCCCGCAACCAAACCCAGGCGCAACTCGCCAAGGAAGCCGGCGTCTCGCTTCGTACCGTCATCCGAATCGAGTCGGGCGCGTCGACTCAACTCGTCAATCTGCTGCGCGTGCTGCGCGTCCTCGACCTGCTCACCAACTTCCAGCAACTCGTGCCGCAGCCGCTGGCGAGTCCGCTGGCCCAGATGCACGCCAAGAACAAGTCCCGCCAGCGCGCCAGCAAACGCAGCTCGGTCGCGCGGGAAGCTCCACCGGCAACAGCCTGGAAGTGGGCCGAGCCGAGCGAGGGCCCACGCAAGGAGGATCGATGACGGTCGCCGAAGTCCGCATCTGGGGACGCACGATCGGCGCCGCCGCCGTCGATGGCCCCGGCCAATTCGCGACGTTTGAGTTCACGCCGGAGTTCGTGCGCAGCGGCATCCAACTGGCGCCACTCGCCATGCCGCTCGCCAACCGCGTGTGGCAGTTCGCCGAGCTGCCGCGTGGGACCTTCCATGGCTTGCCCGGACTGCTCGCAGACTCGTTGCCCGACCGGTTCGGCAACGCGGTGATCGATGCCTGGCTCGCAGCGCAAGGACGCCTGCCCAGCGACATCGATGCCGTCGAACGCCTTTGCTACACCGGCACCCGCGGCATGGGCGCCCTCGAGTTCCGGCCCGCCCAGGGGCCGCAATCTCGAACGGCGCAGCCGTTGCGCATCGCTGCGCTGTTCGAACTCGCCAGCGAGGTGCTGCGCAACCGCGAAGCACTGCAGGCATCGTTTGCCGATGCGGAGAAGGAACATGCCCTACGCGAGATCTTGCGCGTCGGCGCCTCGGCCGGCGGCGCTCGCGCCAAGGCCGTCGTGGCGTGGAACCCGACCACCAACGAAGTGCGTTCTGGACAGGTACAGGCGCCAGCCGGCTTCGAGTACTGGTTGTTGAAGTTCGATGGTGTTGGCGGCGGCAATGCCAGCGACCTTGGCGATTCCAGTGGCTACGGAGCCATCGAGTTCGCCTATTCGCAGATGGCCCAAGCGGCGGGACTGCGCATGAGCGAGTGCCGGCTGTTCGAAGAAAGCGGCCGACGCCACTTCATGACGCAAAGGTTCGACCGGCTGCCCGGCGGCGGCAAAGTGCACATGCAATCGCTGGGCGGGCTGGCGCACTTCGACTTCAACGCCCCCGGCGCGCACTCGTACGAACAAGCCTTGGTGGTGATCCGGCGCCTGGGTCTGCCGATGGACGATGTCGAAGAACTGTTCCGCCGCATGGTGTTCAACGTCGTAGCCCGCAACCAAGACGATCACGTCAAGAACATCGCGTTCCTGATGAACCAACAGGGGCAGTGGTCCCTAGCCCCCGCGTTCGACGTCAACTTCAGCCACAACCCCGTCGGCGGCTGGACGCAACACCACCAGATGAGCCTCGCCGGGAAGCGCGATGGGTTCACACTCGCCGACCTGCGCACCGTGGCGCAAACCGCCGCGATGAAACGCGGACGGGCGGAGACGATCCTGGCCGAGGTCATCGCCGCAGTGCAGCAGTGGCGCGAGTTCGCAACGGCGGCGGGCGTGGCCGACGAGCGCATTCGAGGCATCGCCAACCTGCATCGCCTGACCTGGTGAGCTCGACCGTGGCGCGAAGGCGACGCCGCGGCCGGATCCCCGACCTACAGATTGCTGAGCCGGATCGCGCCGGTCGGGCAGTTGCGTTCGCAGGCCATGTCGCGCGTGCACTCGTAGTTGTGCAGCTTGCGCACCACGTCGCCGAGCGGCACCGCGGCGAACCCCTGCGTGACGCAGGTCGCCGCGCAGATGCCGCAGTGGATGCATGCGTTCATGTCGACGCCGATCTGCACGTGGTCCTTGGGCCGCGACACCATGCGGTCCTCGTCGGCCACGACCGCGGGATCGCACAGGTAGCGCGTCAACGGATGCGTGGTGAGCACTTCGAGCGCTTCGCGTTCGCCGAGGCGGACGACCTCGCGCACGTCGGGCATGTCGAGCAGGCCGAGGTGCGACACCTTCGGCTTGATCACCACCGTGCGTTCATCGACGTAACGATGCAGGTTGTGTTCGTTCAGGGCCTGCCCCATCACCTCGTAGGTCTGGAACAGGATGTGCGGCAGCGTCGCCTTCCACGGCGTCTTCGTGTGCATGTCGCGATGCGACAGGTCGACCGCGATGACGAGATCCGCCTGGCGCGCGCGCGCGATGCGCAGCCCGAGGGTCTCGGTCATGCCACCGTCGACGAAGTGCTCGCCGCCGATGTCGATCGGCTCGAAGATCGTCGGCAGGCACGCGCTCGCATAGACCGCGTCGGCCACCGGCAACTCGGTGCCACCGGGCAGACCGAAGAAGCGCGACGCCCCGCTTTCGAGCGAGAGGGCGTTGCAGAACAGCGGCCGCGGCAATTCGGCGAACGTTCGCTGCGGCATCCACTTGCGCAGCAGGTCATGGAAGGCGCGGCCCTTGTAGACCGAGGCGTGGCGATAGCCGCGGACCAGGAACTTCAGCAGGTTGAGCCGGAAGTAGTCCTTCAGTGAGATCTCCGCCGCCGCCAGTTCCATCTCGTGGCTGTCGCGCCCTGACGCGAACAAGCCCGCCATCACCGCACCCATGCTGGTGCCGACGACCTCGTCGACGTTCAGGCCGAGCCGTTCGATCGCGCGCACGATGCCGATGTGGCAGAAACCGCGCATGCCGCCGCCGCCGAGCACCAGCACGGTACGGCGCGGCAGCACCGGTTGCGGCGCCGACGGGGCACGCGAAGGGGCTTCGCAGGGCCCACCCAAGGCCTCTGCCTGATGCGACGTTCTCACTGGATCGTGCGTAGTCGCCCCGGAACGAGACCGGGGACGCCAGTCTCTAGATCGGCCATGTCGAGAGGTTGCCTGAAGCCCGCAACCTCGCGCTGCCGACAACCTAGTACAGAGACAGCAGGGAGACCCGCACATGAACGGTTGGCTACGACTGCAGCGGCTTCCGCGCGAAGAGCAGCGCACTTTGCAGAACCACCTGCTGCAGCGCTACGTGCGCGAGTACCTGCTGCCGTTCTCGCCGTGGTATCGCGCGCTGTTCGAGAAGGCGGGCGTGAGCGCGGACCAGATCCGCACGGTCGACGACCTGCGGCGGGTGCCGCTGAGCAGCAAACGCGACCTGCTGCCGACCGCCGAAGATCCGCAGCGCTTCAAGCAGTTCATCCTGCAACCGACGCCGGAGAGCATCCGGGCCGCGTGGCCGTTGTCGAAGAAGCTGCCGTTGCTGTGGCAGAAGTGGACCCAGGGCAAGGAAGCGGTGAAGCAGGCCGTGCGCCGCGAGTTCGCGCCGTGCTTCATGACCTTCACCACCGGTCGCTCGGCGGAACCGGTGCCGTTCTTCTACTCGCCGCGCGACATCGAGAACCTGCACGAAACCGGCGCGCGCCTGGTCGACGTGATGGGCCTGCAGCGCGACTGGCGGGTCGCCAACGTGTTCCCGTACGCACCGCACCTCGCGTTCTGGCAGGTGTTCTTCGCCGGCCAGGCCACCGGCATGATGGCGCTGTCGACCGGCGGCGGGAAGGTGATGGGATCGAGCGGCGACCTGCGCGCGATCTCGCGGCTGAAGGCCGACGCGCTGATCGGCGTGCCGGGCTACGTCTACCACCTGCTGCGCCGCGCCGCCGACGAACGCGTCGACTTCGCCTCGATCAAACACGTCGTGCTCGGCGCCGAACGCGTGCCGCCGGGCTTGAAGGCGAAGGTCGTGGCGCTGCTCGAAAGCTGCGGTGCGCGCGATGTGCGCGTCTCGGGCACCTACGGCTTCACCGAGGCCCGCATGGCCTTCGCCGAGTGCCCGACGCACGACAACGCCTACACCGGCTACCACCTCTACCCCGACCTCGCGATCTTCGAAGTGATCGATCCGGTGACCGGCGAAGTCGTGCCCGACGGTGCCGATGGCGAACTGGTGTTCACGCCGCTGGCGGCGCGCGCCAGCACCGTGTTCCGCTACCGCACCGGCGATCGCGTGCGCGGCGGCCTGCAATGGGGCGCGTGCCCGCACTGCGGCCGCACCACGCCGCGCATCAGCAGCGACCTCACCCGCGAATCGAGCCTGAAGGACCTGCAGTTGCTCAAGGTGAAGGGAACGCTGGTCAACCTCGAAGACTGCGCGATGCTGCTCGGCAGCCTCGCCGAGGTCGAGGAGTGGCAGATCGAACTGCGCAAGAAGGACAACGATCCGCTCGAAGTCGACGAGATGACCGTGCACCTCGCGGTGAAGCAGGGCGTGCTGCCGGAGTCCGTCGCCGCCCGCGTGCGCGACATGTTCCGGTCGCGGCTCGAAGTCTCACCCAACCACGTCGAGTTCCTCGGGCTCGAGTCGATGCTGAAGAAGATCGGCATGGAGACCGAGATGAAGGAACGCCGATTCGTCGACAGCAGGCCCAAAGCATGAACGTCCGCGACGACTCGCAACAGCTGGTGCTGGTCACCGGTTTCCGCACGCCCTTCTGCAAGGCCGGTGGCGCGCTGCAAGGCGCCGCCGCCGCGGACCTGGCGACGCACGTGTTCCGCGAACTGCTCGATCGCACGGCGATTTCGCCCGCCGCGATCGACGAGGTCATCCTCGGCTGCGCCGGCCCCGATTCGCGCGAAGCCAACGTCGCCCGCATCGCCGCGCTGCGCGCCGGCGTGCCGGCGCACGTCCCCGCGATCACCGTGATGCGCAACTGCGCCTCGGGCATGGAAGCGCTGCTGCAGGCGGAGACCAAGCTGCGCGCCGGCCAGGGCGAGGTGTTCCTCGTCGGCGGCGCCGAGTCGATGAGCAACTTCCCGTTGCTGATGGGCCCGGCCCTGGTGCGCTTCTTCACGCGGCTCGGCAAGGCGCGCTCGATGCCGCAGCGACTGCGCGCGCTGCTGTCGTTCCGCTTCGCGGCGCTGAAGCCGCGCGTCGCGATCCTCGAAGGATTGACCGACCCCACCATCGGCCTGTCGATGGGCGACACCGCCGAGAAGGTCGCGCGCCAGTTCGGCATCGGCCGGGCGGCGATGGACGCGTGGGCGCTGCAGAGCCACCGCCGTGCCACCGCGGCCCAGAAGGAACGCCTGGCCGCCGAGATCGTGCCGTTCGTGCCGAAGCCGTACAAACAACCGGTGCTCGCCGACGACGGCGTGCGCACCGACCAGTCGTTCGATGCGCTGACGCGGTTGAAGCCGGTGTTCGATCGCCGCGAAGGCGACGTCACCGTCGGCAACGCCTGCCAGATCACCGACGGCGCCGTGGCGCTGCTCTGCATGTCGCTGCGCAAGTGCAAACAGCTCGGCCTGCAGCCGCTCGCGTTCGTGCGCGGCACCGCGACCGCCGGGCTGTCGCCGGCGACGATGGGCCTCGGCCCCGTGCATGCGACGCCGAAGGCGCTCGCCGCCGCCGGCCTTCGCCTCGCCGACCTCGACCTCGTCGAAATCAACGAAGCGTTCGCCGCGCAGGTGCTCGGCTGCCTGCAGGCGATCGCCGACGACGGCTACTGCCAACGCGAACTCGGCCTGCCCGGGGCGCTCGGCGAACTGGATCCCATGCGCGTCAACGTCAACGGCGGTGCCATCGCGCT
>SXPB01000046.1 GCA_005776475.1 Planctomycetia bacterium | reverse complement strand
TGCGCGTGACGGCGTTGAACAACGTCGACTTGCCGACGGTGGGCAGACCGACGATGCCGGCTTTGAGCGTCACTTGCCGGCGACGATCGCTGCGATCGCCGTGGTGAGAGCCGGCACGACTTCGAACGCGTCACCGACGATGCCGAAGTCGGCGATCTTGAAGATCGGCGCGTCGGCGTCCTGGTTGATCGCGACGATCGTGCGCGCGGTGCGCATGCCGGCGATGTGCTGGATGGCACCGCTGATGCCGATCGCGAAGTAGAGCGGCGGGCTCACGACCTTGCCGGTCTGGCCGACCTGCTCGCTGTGCGGCCGCCACCCGGCATCGACGATGGCGCGCGAGGCGCCAACCGCGGCTACGCCCGGCCCGAACGCCGCGGCGAGGTCCTCGATCATCTTGAAGTGCTGCGCTTCCTTGAGGCCACGGCCGCCGGCGACGACGACCTTCGCTTCCTGCAGCGGCGTCTTGCCGCCGCCCGACGCGACGATCTCCTTCACCACCGACAGCAGGTTGCCGCCGGGGGCTGCGACCTTCTGCGTCTCGGCGCCTGCACCACCGGCCGCGGCGGCGAAGTTGTTCGGGCGCAGCGTGGCGACGAACGGGGCCTTGGCGGCGCGCACTGCCAACGTCGCCTTGCCGGCGAACACCGGCTTCTTCGCGGTGAACGCGCCACCTTCGAAGCCGACCGCGACGACATCGGTGACGATGCCGGTGTCGAGCAGCGCCGACACGCGCGGCAGCAGGTCCTTGCCCATCGCGGTGTGCGCCATCAGCACGGCCGACGCGGCGAGCGCCTTGCATTGTTCGACGACCGCCTTGGCGTAGGCGTCGCCCGAGTAGTTGGCGAACGCCGGGCCGTCGATGGCGACGACTTTGTGCGCACCGCTCTTGCCGAGTTCGGCGCAGGCGGCATCGAGGCCCGCACCGCAGGCGATGACGGCGACCTTGGCGCCGCTCTGGCCCGCGAGCTGCAGGGCGGCAGTGACGGCTTCGAGCGAGGGGCGCTTGAGCGCACCACCACGGACTTCAGCGACGACGACGATGTTGCTCATGGGAGTTCTCCGTGGAGGGGATCAGAGGACCTTGATCTCGCGCAGCGCGGCGATGAGGGCGGGCACGGCATCGACGCCAGTGCCGACGATCTTGCCGGCGGCGCGCGCGGGCGGCAGGGTCAGCGCGACGATCTCCATCGCCTTGCTGCCGAGTTGGACGGGCTGCTCGACGAACGGCTTCTTCTTCGCGGCCATGATGCCCTTCAGGTTGGCGTAGCGCGGTTCGTTCAGGCCCTTGTGGCAGCTGACCACGGCCGGCGTCTTGCAGGTGACGACTTCACGTGCGCCTTCGATGTCGCGTTCGGCGGTGAACACGCCGTTGTCGAGCGCGAGCTTGCTGACTTCGGTCACGCAGGCAAAACCGAGGCGACCGGCGAGGTTCGCGGGCAGCTGGTTGTTGTCGCTGTCGACCGCCTGGCGGCCGCACAACACCAGGTTGCACGGGACGGTCTTGATCCACGCGGCGAGCGCCGCCGCGGTCGAAGCGCCGTCGTAGACCCACTCGGTCGTGCTCAGCAGCACGGCCTTGTCGGCGCCGCGGGCGAGCGCGTCGTCGAGCTGCTTCTTGCATTCCTTCGGGCCAATCGTGACCACGGTCACGGAGCCGGCGTTGAGCTGCTCCTTGATGCGCAGGGCCTGTTCGAGGGCGAACTCGTCGTACGCGTTCAGTTCGAACGTGACGCCGGTCGGGTCGATCGACTTGCCGTCGGCGGCGATCTTGATCGCCGTGTCGGTGGCAGGAACTCGCTTGATGCAGACGACGATGTCCATGGCAGCGCTCGGGCTGTGGCCCGGGGGTGGGGTTGCAGAATTGAGGGCGAACAGTCTAGCGAGCGGCATCGGAGGCGCGAACGGGCTTTTCCGGGGTTCTGTGCCCGGCGCGCGCCAGGTCGCGACCGGTGCCCAGGGGCCTGGGTGGCCGGTGGGCGAGGTGCCGGTGTCAGCGGCGTCATGCGATGCGGTAGAACTGCGCCCCGCGTGCGCTGCCTCCGCCCCGTCATCCTCCTCGCCGTCCTTCCCTTCACCTCGTGTGCCTACATGCAGGCGCGCGGAGTCGACCTCGCCGACACGTTCCTGTGGCGCTGGCACGGCGAAGCGCTCGGGTTCGCACTCGAGGCGAAGGTCGGTCCGCTCGATCTCGGCGTCGGCGGCTGGTACGCCGACTACGGCTCGGGCAAGGACACGTGGTGGCAGCAGCCCGGCTACGTGATGACGAACCACGGCTACGGCGTGCCGTTCACGACCTTGGGCCCGTTCGCCTATGGCACGTCGTGGTCGCGCCTGTTGGCGACGCGCACCACCGGCAACCATCCGGCGGCACCCGATGCGTACGACGATGCGACGTCGTGGCTCGTGATCGCCGACGTGTTCGATCTCGACGACCAGTCGCCGTTCGTGCTGTCGCCGGCGCGCCGCATCAGCGATCTGTTCGGCATCGAAGTCGGTGTCGCGCCGGTGTTCGTGCAAGCGACGGTTGGCTTCAACGTCGCCGAGTTCGCCGACTTCCTGCTCGGCTTTGTGCTGCTCGACGTCTTCGGCGACGATGGCGCGCCGCGTCCGCAGACCGTGCCGTTCGTGCCTGCGGTGCAGCGCCGCTGAACTTCGATCCGGAGATCCCATGCGAGTCGTCGTGTTGTTGCTGCTGTCGTGTCTGTCGCTCCTCACTTCCTGCACGAACTACATGCAGGACACGAAGCCCTTGGGGCCGCCGGGTCCGAACGAAGCAACGGTGGTCTTCTGTCGGCCGTCGCGGTTCATCGCCGGGGGTGACAAATTCCCGCTGTGGGATGGCGAGCAGTTCCTCGGATTCGTCGCGGACGGCTGCACGATCGAACATCGTTGTGCGCCCGGTGAACACTTCTTCGTTGCCTCGGCACAGACCTACAAGGGCCTGCCGGCGACGCTCGCGGGCGGTCGGGTCTACTACGTGTGGGTGACGCCACGCGTTGGCTTCCTCATCACCGCGGTCGGGTTCACGCCGGTGCCGAAGGACGACGAGAAGTTGTTCGAACAGGTGCGCGCGAGCATCGCGGAGAACCGGTTCCGTACGAAGGTGCCGGCGGAATGCGCGTCGTACGAAGCCGACTGGCGCGAGTCGGTGCAGTCGGCGATCGCAGAGTTCAAGTCGGGCAAGCGCGAGAGCGAGCCCGCGCTGCGCGCCGAGGATGGCCGCGTTCCTCCACACAACCCGTAACCCATCGCCCCGCCATGCCCACGTCCCGAGCCGTGAAGTCCCGTTCCACCAGGTCCGCCAGCAACACGAAGGCCGGCAAGCCAGCGGCCAAGAAGCTCGCTGCCAGGGCCGCTGCCCCGGCAGGCGCTTCGAAAGCCAAGGCGCCGACGGCAAAGACGTCGCGGGCGAAGTCCGGCGGCGGCATGTCGTTCGCCCAAGCGATGGCCGCGCTCGAGAAGGCCGGCACGGAACAGGCGCGCAAGACCTACGCGCGCCATGGCGTCACCATCCCGATGTTCGGCGTCAGCTTCGCGGTGCTGAAAACGATGGTGAAGCAGATCGGGGTCGACCACGAGCTGGCGCGGCAGCTGTGGGACAGCGGCAACCATGATGCGCGCACCCTCGCCGTCAAGATCGCCGATCCGGCGAAGGTGACGCCAGGCGAGCTCGATCGTTGGGCGTGCGAGCATCGCCTTCGCTCGTGCGGTGGCTACGTGCCGGCGCTCGCTTCGGAAAGCCCGCTTGGCTCGGTGAAGGCGCGTGAGTGGCTGGCGTCGAAGGACGAAGCGCTGCGCGTCGCTGGGTGGACGCTGGCCGGCTACCTGACGCACGCGAACGAGAGCGAATCGGACGAGTGGTTCCTCGAGCTCATCCACCGCATCGAGAAGACGATCCACCAATCGGCGAACGACGAGCGGTACGCAATGAACAGCGCGTTGATCGCGTTTGGCGGCCGCAGCAAGGCCCTGCGCCAGGCGGCGACGATCGCGGCGGAGAAGATCGGCGTGGTCGAAGTCGACCATGGCGACACCTCGTGCGAAACGCCCCAGGCGGTGCAGTACATCGAGAAGATGTGGGCGTTTGCGAAGGCGAAGAACTTCGCTACGCCCGCCGCGCAGGAACGCGCGCGCGAGAAGATGCGGACGCGTTGCTGAGCGGGCGTTGCGGCGTTGCCGCGGCGCGTCAGTGCGATGCGTTCGCCTGGGCCAGGTCGTCGGCGCTGCCGATGTCGTGAAAGCGCCCGGTGAGGCGGTTCGCGTGCAGTGGTGCGCGTTGCGCCAGCCAGGCCAGGAAGTGGCCGGGCGCGTCGGCGTTGCCGCCGCCGGCGAAGTACTCGCCGAGCAACGCCGGCAGCGTGCGCGGCAGCAGGTAGAGGGCGATCGCCGACAGGTTCGACCGCGGATCCGCCGGCTTCTCGCGGAAGCTGGCGACACGGTCGCCGTCGAGCACGACCTCGCTGTACTTGCCGGGCGGCACCGGCGGCGGCACTTCGCGTACGACGAGCTGGCCGACGTTCGTGTCCTGGAAGCGCTCGACCAGAGTGGCGAGGTCGAACTCGAACAGGTTGTCGCACGCCAGCACCAGGAAGCCATCGACGTCGACGGGCGCGTTGGCGATGCCGAGGGCGAGGTCGCGAATGGCGCCGAGCCGCGTTTCGTTGCTCATGGCCCCGTCGTTCACGATGGTGAGCGGCAGGCGGGCGCCGACGTGTTCGTGCCAGCGCCCGAAATCGGCATGGAAGCGCCCGTTGGCGACGATGGTCCCGGGGTGGGCCGCGCCACACGCTTCGACCTGGCGCAGGATGCGTGTCAGCATCGGCTGGCCGCCGACGTGCAGCAGCGGTTTGGCGGTGTGCAGGGTCAGCGGATAGAGGCGCGTCGCGAAGCCGGCCGCGAGGAACACCACGAACAGGCGCGGCAGCGGTGGTTGCACCGTCGGGCGCAGCGTCGTGTGGCCGCGCGCGCGGCACGCTGCCTCGACGGTGTCGCGATGCGCATCGTCGCGGCACGCGAACAGCACCGCCCCGCCCGAGCCGGGGAACTTGGTTGCCGCACCGAGCGAGCGGCCGAGCTCGATCAGTTCGCGATCGACGGCTGCGATCGCGAACACGGTCGCCCGCAGATCGAAGTTGCGGTTGATGCAGGCACGGAACGCGTCGAGATCGCCGCGCCGCAGCGCGTCCCGGCCCTCGCGTGCGTTCGCTGCGAGCTGTGCCATCGTCGCGCGCACGGTCGTGTCGCCGGCCTGGAAGCGCGCCCAGACGGGCGCGTGCACGTCGCCGGAGCTCTGTGTCGGCTGGCCGTGCCAGGCGACCAGCAGCGGCGGCAGTGAGGCGGGATCGAGTTGCTGCACGGCGCCGGGCGCGAACGGCGCCGCGAAGTCCATCGCCAGCAACCCGTCGTGCGCCTGCACCAGCCGGTCGAGTGGGCCGGCGCGGATGCCGAGCCGTTCGTTCTCGGCGCGCCACGCGAGCTCGGCGATGCGCAGCGGCGCGAGCGGCAGCGCAAACCAGCGACTCCACGCGCGCAGCGCCGCGACCAGCAGCGCACTCGAACCCGACAGGCCGGCCTGGAACGGGATGTTCGTCGTGCTCGTGAGCGCGAACGGCCGCAGCGCCGGATCGCGGCCGGCCGCACGCAGTTCGTCCTGCATCAGTTCCCAGCCGGCGCGCAGCAGTTCGTTCGGCAACGTCGTTGCCGCCGCGTCGGTCAGCGTCACGGTGACGCTGAGTTCGCGCACGGCCAGACCGAGGCCGAACCCGCCGTAGATGTCGGACGGGTTGCCGAGCAGGCCGATGCGGGCCTGGGCGCGCGCGGTCAGGGAGGGCATCGGCGCAGGATATCGGCGCGGGTGCGCCTTACACTCCGTCGCTTCGCCAACAGCTTGCATGCCCATTCCGCTTCGCATCGCCATCCTCGGCACCGGCTTCCTGGCTCGCACCCGCGCTCGCTGCTGGAAGCGCGTGCACGGCGGCGCCCTCGAGATCATCGTCGCTGCGCGCGACGCGACGAAGGCCGCTGCGTTCGCGCGCGAGCATGGCCTCGCGGGCGGCGTCAGCATCGATGCTGCCTTGGCCGATCCGGCGGTTGCGGTGGTGGACCTGTGCGTGCCGAACTCCGCCCATCGTCCGCTGACCGAGCGAGCCGCCGCCCAGAAGAAGCACGTGCTGTGCACGAAACCGTTGGCGGCGTTCCACGGGCAGGGTCTGGCCGCCGAAGCGACGGCGGCGGAGTTCACGGCGACGTCGCGCACGGCGATGCTGCGCGCGGCCGTCGACGACGGGCAGGCGATGGTCGCGGCCTGTGCGCGCGCCGGGGTGAAGCTGTTCTACGGCGAGAACTGGATCTTCTCGCCTTCCCTGCAGAAGGCCGCGGCGCTCGGCGCGTCGAGTCGGGGCGTGATCCTGGAGATGCGTGGGCACGAGAGCCATTCGGGTTCGCATTCGCCGTATGCGAAGGAATGGCGACACACGGGCGGCGGTTCGCTGCTGCGGCTCGGGGCGCACCCGATCGGCGCGATGTTGTGGTTGAAGCGTGAGGAAGGGCTGCGCCTGCGGAGTCGGCCGACCGTGGTCACCGCGGTGAGCGGCGAGGTCGCGGACCTGACCCGTGCGCTCGGCACCGCGGCGACCGAGATCGCGACAGGTTGGAACGGCGTCGAGAACTGGGGCGCGTGCGTGCTGCACTTCGACGATGGCACGCGCGGGCTGGCCTGGGGCAGCGACAACCTGCTCGGCGGCATGCAGAGCCACCTGACGGTGCTGGCGAGCGACCACCGGCTCGAGTGTTCGCTGTCGCCGAACGACGCGGTCGCGGCCTATGCGGTGCGCGATGGCGCCTTCGCGGGCCAATACCTGCAGGAGAAGCTGGCGGGGCAGGCTGGCTGGTCTTCGCCGATGGTCGACGAGGACTGGACGTCGGGGCACCAGCAGCTCGTGCAGGCGGTCGCCAACACGTTGCGCAGCGGCGTGCCGTTCGCAGCGGATGGCGAACTCGGCGTCGACGTCGTGCGCGTCGTCTATTCCGCGTACGTGAGTGCTTTGGAAGGGCGGCGGGTGGCGATCCTGCCGTAGCTGCAGCGCAGCGCGCAGTGACTACGCCAGGATCTTGCGGATCACCCGCCCACCGACGTCGGTGAGCCGGTGGTCGCGTCCCTGGAAGCGCGTCGTCAGTCGTTCGTGGTCGAGCCCGAGCAGGTGCAGCATCGTCGCGTGCAGATCGTTCACGTGCACCGGGTCCTGCGTCACGTGGTAGCCGAGCTCGTCGGTCGCCCCGATCGTCACTCCCGGCTTGATGCCGGCGCCGGCCATCCAGATCGTGAACGCCTTGCCGTGGTGGTCGCGCCCGAGGAACGCGGCGTCGCGCACTTCCTGCATCGGCGTGCGCCCGAACTCGCCGCCCCACACGACCAGCGTCTCGTCGAGCAGTCCGCGCCGTTCGAGATCGAGCACCAGCGCCGTGGCGGCGCGGTCGGTCTGCTGGCACATGTTGGGCAGCCCGTGCAGCAGGTCGTCGCTCTTGTCGCTGCCGTGATGGTCCCAGCCGCGATGAAACAACTGCACGAAGCGCACGCCGCGTTCCACCAGCCGGCGCGCCAACAGGCAGTTGTTGGCGAACGAGTTCTTGCCCGGCTCGCTGCCGTAGAGCGCGTGCACTTCAGCGGATTCGCTCTGCACGTCGGCGAGTTCGGGCACGCTCGCCTGCATCCGGTAGGCGAGTTCGTAGGCGGCGCTGCGGGCGGCGATTTCGGGATCGCCAAGTTGGGCCAGGCGCTCGCGATTGAGATCGACGACCAGATCGATCGAGCGGCGGCGCATCGCGCGGTCGACGCCATCCGGATCGGCCAGGCTCGGCACCGGTTCGCCTCGCGTGCGCAGCTCCACGCCCGCGTGCGTCGTCGGCAGGAATCCACTCGACCACAGGGACGAACCGGCGCCCGGATCGATCTTGCCCGACACCAGCACCACATGGCCGGGCAGATCGTGGGCTTCGCTGCCGAGCCCGTGGTGCACCCAGGCGCCACAGCTCGGCCGGCCCGCGATCTGGTGCCCGGTGTTCATGAACACCTGCGCCGGCCCGTGGTTGAACTGCTCGGTGTGCATCGACTTCACGAACGCGACCTTGTCGACGATCGTGGCGAAGTGCGGCAGCAGCTCGGAGACCGGCGCGCCGCACTGGCCGCGCGGCGCGAACGCGAAGGGCGACGCCAGCAGACGCGGCTGCCCCTTCAGGAACGCGAAACGTTGGCCGGCGATCAGTTCGGCCGGCACCGTCTGGCCGCCGTGCTTCGTCAGCATCGGCTTCGGCTCGAACAGGTCGAGTTGCGATGGCGCGCCGGCCATGAACAACCAGATCACGTTCTTGGCGCGCGGCGCGAAGTGTGGACGTTGCCGCCGGTCGTCACCGTGCAGCAGCGAAGCCAGAGCGACCGGAGCGAGACCGACCTGGCCGAGGAACGCGCGGCGAGACAGCAGTCCGTGGGGTGTGGGCGGGCTCATCGCGTCAGCGCTTCGTCGAGGTTGAGCATCGCGTTGCCGAGCATCGCCCATTGCAGCGGGCCCGGTTCAGCAGCCAGCGCGCGGGCGAGCCGATCGAGTTCGGCCGGCTGCGGCAGGCGCGAAGTGCACAAGCGGAAGCCGAACGCCAGCCTGCTGCGGTCGTCGCCGGCGGCTGCCCGCATGCGGGCGCCAAGGGCGCTGGCTGCAGCCCACGACGCCGGATCGTTCAGCGCGGACAGTGCCTGCAGCGGCGTGTTGGTGCGCTGCCGCACGACGGTGCACTGCTCGCGCGACGGCGCGTCGAACAGGCCGAACTGCACGAACGTCTGCGTGCGCCGCCAGAACGTGTAGATCGCGCGGCGATGGCGTCCGTCGCCGTCGCTCGGCTTCCAGCGTACGTCGGCCTTGTTGGTCGGCACGAGCCCGCGCGTGTCGGCCTGCAGCGGGAACACCGGCGGACCGCCGAGCGTCGGCGCCAACAGGCCGCTGGTGAGCAGTTGGCTGTCGCGCACCTGTTCGGCGGTGAGACGGAAGCGGGGGCCGCGCGCATACCAGCGGTTGCGCGGGTCGCGTTCGCGGGCCTCGTCATCGACGGCAGCGCTGCGTCGCCACGCCTGCGAAGTGACCAGCGTGCGCAGCAGCGCCTTCTGCGACCAGCCGAGCCGCATGAACTCGGTGGCGAGCCAGTCGAGCAGCTCGGGGTGATCGACCGGCGGGCACTGGGTGCCGAAATCCTCGGGACTCGCGACGAGCGGGGCGCCGAAGACAGAGGCCCACAGCCGGTTCACGTGCACGCGCGCGACCAGCGGGTGCTTGGGATCGGTGAGCCATCGCGCGAGCCCGAGCCGGTTCTTCGGCAGGTGGTCGGGCCAAGGCGGGCCCAGCGCCGCCGGCACGCCGGCGGACACGCGGGCGCCGCGGGCGTCGTAGGCGCCGCGCAGGCGCAACGTCGTCGCGGCCTCGACATCGGGCCGTTCCGCCAACACGAGCGTGCTGTCGACCGCGAACCCGGCCGCCTTCTTCTCCGCGGCAGTCACTTCCTTGGCAGGTGCCGCGCTCGCGACGAGTTCACGCACCCGCGCGCGCAGGGCTTCGCGTTGCTGCTGCTGCGCGGCCGTGGGGAGTTCGAGCGTGATCTCGTCCGCGGGTTCGAAGAACGCGACCATCGCGAAGAAGTCGCGCTGCGAGATCGGGTCGTACTTGTGGTCGTGGCACTGCGCACACTGCAGCGTGGCGCCCAGCCACACCGTCGCCGTCGTCGATGCCCGATCGAGCAACCGCTCCCAGCGAGCTTCGTCGGCGTCGACGCCGCCCTCGTCGTTGAACGGGGTGTTGCGATGGAAACCGCTGGCGATGCGGCCTTCTTCGCCGGCTTCGGGCAGCAGGTCACCGGCGAGCTGCAGCACGGTGAAGCGATCGAACGGCACGTCGAGGTTGAACGAGTCGATCACCTGGTCGCGCCACTTCCACATCGAGCGCGGCTGGTCGAAGTTGAAGCCGCCGGTGTCGGCGTAGCGCGCGAGGTCGAGCCACGCCGTGGCCTGGTGTTCGCCGTAGTGGGGCGAAGTGAGCAGGCGATGCACCTGCCGTTCGAAGGCGTCGCTGCGCGTGTCGGCGAGGAAGGCATCGAGCTCGGCGGGGGTGGGCGGCAAGCCGATCAAGTCGAAGCTCAGGCGCCGCAGCAACGTCGCGCGATCGGCTTCGGGAGCAGGAGTCAGGCCCGCCGCCCGCAGGCGCGGTTCCAGGAACGCGTCGATCGGATGCACGGCGGGGCTCGGCGGCGTCGGTCGGGTGGGCGCCACGTAGGCCCAGTGCGTCGGCCGCGCGGCCGCGCCTTCACCTTGCGGCGCCAGGGCCGCAGCAACCAACAGGACGAGCATCCCCGCAGGATATCGCGACCGTGTCGAACCGAGGCATGGTTGCCTTCACCGCAGGCGCGCGGTCGCCAGGCGCCTTGTGCGAGCCATGGTCTCCGGCAAGGGCGGCGCCCCGGGTGCTGTTAGACGGAGTCGAGTCCGTCGATCCAGAAACTGCCGATGGCTCCGCCGCTGGTGCGCACCATGGGGCCCGGCACCGTCACCGAATCGACGACGATACGGTCGAGCCGCGTCGCCAGCTGCGCCCGGTACGGCGGCAGCAACAGCATCGCGTCGATCTGCTCGTTCGCGTGCATCGCTGCGGGCAGCAGCACCGCCAGATGCTCGTCGTCGCCGCCGAGTTCGTGCCAGTGGCCTTGCAGGTCGGCGCCCTTGCCGCAGCAGGCATAGGCGACGACCACGCCGTTGCGTTCGAGCACGAACGTCGTCATGCCCGGCGTCGACAGCAGCGTCGCCATGGTCGACAGCGAACGTTCCACGCGCCAAGGCTTGCGTTCGTGCAGCGCGTGCATTGCGGCGTGGTCGCTGATGGTCGCAAGGCGCACAGCGGTCCGATCGGCATGCGGGCGCCGGGCTAGGGCGAGGCACTGTTCGTCCGGTCCAGGGACGAAGCCGGCCCGGGCGTAGAGGCCCGGTCGTTCGGCCCACAGCAGCGTGGCCGCGACGTGCGGCGAGTTCGCGCGCAACGCCGCCGCCAGCACCTGGCTGGCCAGTCCCTGCCCGCGCAAGTCGGGGTCGGTGACGACCGAGCCGAGCAGGCAGATGCGGTGCGCGCCGTGGTCGCCGTGTACCGTGACATTGCGCGTCGCGCAGTGGGCGAGCAGGCGTTCGCCGTCGGCGATCACGAAGAAGCGGCCCTCGCCGTCGCTGCGGTAGAGCTGCGGCCACGTGTGTTGCACCGAGTAGAACGCGTCGGGCAACAGCCACGCGTCGAGAGTGCTCTGCCAACCGCGGATGGCGTCGCGACCGACCTCTTGCACCGGCGGGCAGACGAGGGTCATGACGAATGGCGGCGGAACGCTTCCTCGAGCTGGCGACGCAGGTCCATCGCCGTGGTGAAGGTCTTCTCGGCGGCGCGCATCGCTTCGCCGAGGTCGTCGGCGGTGGCGACCGCGGGTGCATCCTTCGGCGCTGCCGCGAGCTTCTGCAGGCGCTCGAGCAGCGCCTGGAAGCTCGTCGAGTTGGCGGAAGGGCCGGTGCCGCGTTCGTTGGCGACCGGCAACACTGCGGTCGTGCCGCCGATGCCGGGCAAGTTGGAGAGTTCGGCCATGATCAGCGCAGGAAGCCCTGCAGGGTGGTTTGGATCACGCGCGCGCTGACTTGCAGTGCGGCCTGGTAGGAGAGGTCCTGCCGCTGCAGTTCGAGAATCGCCTCGGCGATGTCGGTGTCTTCGACCCGCGACAGCGAATCGGTGCGCGACACGCGCAGGCCTTCGACGCGGTTCTTCAGCACGTCCATGCTCGACGAGCGGAAGCCGAGTTCGCGCAGCCCGTCGAGCACGGCGTCGTGCGCGCCGTCGACTTCGGTCAGCATCTGGGCGATGCGATCGCGCACGTTTTGGTTCGGCAGACCGGCGTCGTTCTTCAGCAGATCGCGCAGCGTCACCAGGGTGGTGAACGCGTCGAAGGTGCCTTCGAACTTCACGTCCTCGGTGCCGGTGCGGGTCAGCGCCGTCACATCGACGTTGAGCACTGTGCCGCTGCTGGAGTCGACCACCTGTACGCTGTTGCTGGTGAAGTTCGAGACGTCGGTGACCGACTGGCCGCCGTCGAACGACAAGCCGGCTCGCGCGGTGAGCGTGCCCGACGTCGTGGCCGGCACGCCGGTGACGTTGAGCGAGAGGGTGCGGCCGTCGGCGGTGGTGAAGGTGCCGTTGGTCACCGGGATCGGCACCGCCGGGCCGCCGCCGATGCGCAGCGTGTCCGGGCCGGTCGTGAACGAGAACGCCAGCGGGCCGACGGCCGTGCTGGTGCCGGAGCCGGCGGTGACCGTGCTCGGCGCGTCGGTGTGCAGGCCGGCGAACGTCACCGCGAGCTGGCCGAAGCCGATGCCGGTGTCGCCCGAACCGGTCGGAGTGGCGCCGGTGGCCGACGATCCGTTCGCCGGAGTGAACGTGGTCGCGCCGCGTGAGCGCGCCTGGAAGATCGCATCGCCCGGCACGTTGAGTCCCGTCGACACGCCGGGGGCGACGTCGATCTCGAGGCTCTCGTGGTTGCCGTGGTAGAGGACGCGCGTGCGCCCGTTCTCGGTCACCATCTCGAACGGCGCGTCGCCGGTCTCGGTGCCGCCGAACAAGTAGCGGTCGCCGCGGCGACTGTTGCCGATGCCGACCAGTTGGCTGAGCAGCTGCTCGACTTCGGCGCCGATGCTCTGCCGGTCACTGTCGCTGAGCGTGCCGTTGCTGGCCTGCGTGGTCAGTTCGCGCACGCGTTGCATCAGCGCCGATGCGTCCTCGAGCGACGCGGTGCTGGTGTCGAGCGTCTCGCGCGCCAGCGACACGTTGCCGCTGAGTTGTTCGAGGTCGGCGATGTCGTTGCGCAGCGGCAGCACGCGCAGCGCCGCGGCCGGATCGTCCGAGGGCCGGTTGATGCGGCGTCCGGTCGCGACTTCCTGCTGCAGTTGCGAGTATCGCGACAGGCCGCGCTGCACGTCGACCAGCGCGCGCGAGTACAACATCCCCTGGGTGATGCGGAAGGTCATCGGATCACCTGCCCAGGTTGATCAGGGTGTCGGTCATCTCCTGCGCCACCGCCAGGAAGCGGGCCGCCGCTTCGTAGCCCTGCTGGAAGCGCATCATGTCCACCATCTCCTCGTCGAGGTTGACGCCGGACACCGACTCGCGATCCGACTGGAGTTGCGCCAGCAGCTGGGTCTGCGCGTTGAGCGTCGACGACGCTGCGGCGGTCTCGAAGCCGATGTCGCCGACCACGTCGGCGTAGAAGTCCTCGATGGTGTTGGCATCGAGGTCGTCGAGATCGAGGTCGCGCAGGCCGACGATGCGAGCCAGGTTGCCGGCGTCGCCGGTGGCTGAGCCGAGGCCAGCCGCGAGGCGGTCGGGGTTGCCGAGCAGCTCCTGATTGACGGTGATGTCGCCGGCGGTGCTGCCGAGGAAGAACGCGTTCATCCCCGTCGCGACCAGGAAGTCGGAAGTGTCGCTGTCGGCCAGCGCATCGAGCTCGAACACCTGACCGGCAGTGCCGGAGATGCTGCCGGCGCCGAACGACACGCGGATGCCGTTGCCGAGCGCGATCGGTTCGCCGGGTTCGTAGCCTTCGCCGACGGCGAGGGTGGTCACCAGGGCGCCGTTCTCGTCGAGCACGCGCACGCGCAGATCGGTGGTCTGGCCGACGATGCCGTCACTTTCGGGGACGAAGGTGAAGCGGCTGTTCGCGCTGCCGGTGAAGGCACCTTCGACCTCGATGTCGAGGGCGCGGTCGCGCCCGACCGCTGCGGTCGTCGACAGGCCGAGTGCCGCGAGAGCGGTGCCGGCGCCGACGTTGGTCAGCTGCAATTGCGAGGCCACGCCGCCCTGCGCACTCTGCACGACGAGGCGACCACCCACGGATTGCGCGGTGCCGGCGGGGCCGAGGTCGGCGTTGATCGCCGCGACCAGTTCGTCGACCGTCGCGTTGGCGGGATCGGTGAAGTCGGTGGCGGCCAGCGTCACCGTGGAAGTGGCCGGGGCCGTTGCCGTGCCAGTCTGCACCGTGAAGCTCACCGGGAACGTCTGTCCGGACAGGTCGTACGGGCCTGCCTGCGAGCTGCCGATGGTCGGCGCGAGCCCGCCGAAGGTGCCCAGGCTGTCGGGGTTCGGATCGAGGCGCGGCGAGAAATCGAAGCCGTAGCCGTCGTCGGCGGTGATGCGCAGACGGCCGGTCGGATCGACGCTGGCGGTGAGGTTGTCGATGTCGTTGATCGCGCTGGCGACGTCCTCGAGCGTCATCGCGTTGGGGTCGATCTCGATCCGCGTGCGCTGCATCGCGCCCGAAGCCGAGTTGGTGACCGCGACGTGCAGTTCGCCGTCTTCGATCGGGAACAAGAAGCCCGACTGTGACAGCAGCTCGTCACCGCGATTGCCGTCGCCGTCGCCATCCACGGCGCCATACGCCGCAGTCAGCGTCTTGAACGGACCCGATGCCGGCATGCCGGTCGTATGCAGGCGATTCCATTCGAGGATCGTCGAGCGCGCGAGCTGGTCGATGCGGCTCTGCAGCCCCGGCAACCCTTCCTCTTCCTGCGCCAGCAGCGCCGCGATGCGGCCTTCGCGCACGACTGCAGGGGAGCGCGTGTTGCCGACGGTGACGATGGTGCCGCCCTCGTCGTCCTTGCCGGCGCCGAGACTCGAAGCGCGATCGCCGGCGACCAGCAGGTGGCCGCCGACCAGCACGTCCAGGCTGCCCGAGGCGCGATCGAGCGAGCGCACGTCGAGGAGCTTGCCGATCTCCTTGATGTGCTGCGCGCGCACGTCGCGCAGATCGTTGGCGTCGGAGCCGTTCGACTCGGCGGCGATGATCTGGCCGTTCAGGGCGGCGACCTCGGAAGCGCGCTGGTTGACGACGCGCACGAGTCCACGCACCTCGTCGAAGGTGCTCTGGGCGAGTTCCCCGAAGCGGTCGGAGACGAGGCGGAAGCCCTGGCCCAGTGCATTGCCGGCCTGGATCAGGCCGCCGCGCAGCGCGCGGTCGCCCGGATCGGTGCGCAGCTGGTCGACGGCGCCGAACAGGTCCTTGAACGAGCTCGACAGGCCCTCGTCGGGTTCGCCGAGGATGCTCTCGATTTCGCGGAAGCGCGAAAAGTCCAACTCGGCGCCACCGACGAGGCCGAGCTGCATCTGCAGGCGACGTTCGAGTCCGTCGTCGACGAGGCGCGAGATGCCGCGAACGTCGACGCCAGTGCCGAGCTGCATGTTGCCGGAGATGCCGTAGGGCAGTGCTGCGGCGAGATCGACGCGTTGGCGGGAGTAGCCGGGCGTGTTCGCGTTGGCGACGTTGTTGCCGGCGGTTTGCATGCCGAGACGCGCTGCCGTCAGCGCGCGCAGTCCTGCACCTAGTCCGAATCCGAAGCTCATGGGGGGTTCCTCTCTCTCAGACCTTGCCGTCGACGAGGGCTCCAGCGGCGTGACCGGCGTGCGCGAGGCGCGCCATGCGGTCGTAGCCAGGAACCGTGGACTTCTTCTGCATGGCGCCCAGCGCGGCAGCGGGGGATGCCGCCTGCGCGAAGCGAACGAGACGTTGGCCGAGTGTGACCTCGGTGCGCACCGCCTTGGCGAGCGTCTGCACGTGGTCCGCGATCTCGCGCAGCGAACGCGCCGCGGCCGGCGGCAGTGCTGCGGCGATGCGCGTGACGTTGAGGTGCAGCTGCGCGTGCTCGTGGCCGAGCGGTGCCGGCATCGCGGTGCGGATGCGGGCGATGAGGTCGACGCGCAGGCTCTCCTCGGCGGCGACGCGCTGCGTCAGCTGCTCGAGTTCGGGCGACGGCGCCAGCGTGCGCGGGCGCGCCGAGATCCACGACGTGCGGCGGGCCTGCAAGCCCTGCAGCAGCGACTGCATGAGGTCGCCGGTGCGACGCAGCGAACGTTCGAGTTCCTGGGTGTCATCAGAGAACGACATCGAAGCCTCCCTTGGCCATGTTGCTGGCCGCGAGGAATGGGTTGCGGTCGGCGGCCGCGCGCGCCTTCTGCTGCGCGTCGACCGGGATTTCGTGGTGGCGCTCGAGGTCCTTGAGCAGGGCCCGGGCGATGCCGATTTCCGAAGTGGTGGAGACCTGCTCGGCCAGGTTCTGGTCGAACCAGTCGGCGAACGTGTCGGAGCCGGGGCCCTTGCCGAACATGTCGTCGCCGCCGATCGAGGCGGACGAGCGCAGGCTGCTCACCATGCTGCGTACGAACAGCTGTTCGAATTCGGCCGCGGTCTTCTCGGCGCGTTGCCGTTCCTTCTGCGCCGCGGAGAGCGGGTTCTTGGTCAGCGACTCGATGCGGGCGATGTCCATCAGCGCACCTCGAGCGTGGCGTGCAAGAAGCCGCCTTGGTCGAGCGCCTGGAACACCGACACCAGTTGCGCGGGCGTGAGTCCGAGCGTCTTCAGGTTCTGCAGCAGGTCCGAGACGGTGGCGCCGCCGCTGACCTTCTTCAGGTCGGTGCTGGTGCTCTGCACTTCGACGCTGGTGCGGCCGACGCGTTCGGTGGTGCCGGTCGACAGGGGATTGGGTTGCGAAACCTGGTCCTCCTCGACGATCGCGATGGTCAGGTCGGACAGGCCGACGACGCAGGGACTGATCAGCACGCCTTCGCCGGCCAGCACCGTGCCGCTGGCCTGGTCGATCATGATCTTGGCCGGATTCTCGACCGGCACGCGCACGTTGCCGACCAGGTTGAGGATCGCGATCGCGTTCTGGTTGGTGCGTTCGTCGTCGGGCATCTCGATGCGGATCAGCGACGGGTCGACGGCGCTGACCCGGGTGCGCGAACCGGCGAGGGCCGTCTCGATGCCCGCCGCGATCGACGCGGCGTTGAACGGACTCGGGTTGAGCACCTGCAGTTCGAGCGCACCCGACTCGCTGAAGAACGACGTGTTCTCTTCCTGCACGACGAGGCCGCCGTTGGGCACCCAGCCGGTGGTGTTGGTGTTCTTCGCGACCGACGCGTTGGCGCCGGAAGCGGTGTAGCCAGCGACCACCAACGCGCCCTGCGCGACCACGTAGAGCTTGCCGTCGACGCCCTTGAGTTCGGCGCGCAAGAGCTCGCCGCCGCGCAGCGACACTGCGTCGGTGAGCACTTCGACCTTCACGTCGATCGGCTGGCCTTGCTTGGCGAACGGCGGCAAAGTGCAGGTCAGCGACACCAGGGCGGTGGTGCCACCGACGACGTCGGCGATGCCGAGGTTGAGGCCGAGCTGGCGGACGACGTTCAGGATCGCCTGGCGCGTGCCGCGATCGCTGGAGCCGGTGTTGGCGAGGCCGGTCACGATGCCGATGCCGATCAACTGGTGCGGCATGCTGTTGTGCAGCCGCGTGACGTTGCGGATGCGCGGCGACAACACCGTTTCGCCGAGGCCGTTCTCACGCGTGGGAGCCGGCTCGAGGCCGAGCGGGCGCACGGTGACGGGGGCCGGTTCCTGCGCGGCAGGATCGGTGGCGGGAGCCGGTGTGGGTGCGGGTGCGGGTCCGGGTGCGGGCGTCGAAGACGTGACCGGATTCTGCGTGCCGGTGGCGCCGTTCGCTGCCGGTGCCGGTGCCGGTGCCGGAGCCGGAGTCGGGGCCGGGTCCTGTGCGGACACGACGCCGTAGGCGACGGCGGCGATGGCAATGGCAAGGATGCTGTGCATGGGTGCTTCTCGTGGGCTCAGAACGGCCAGGCGGCCCAGACCAGGGTGTCGAACAATTGGCCGACGGGGCCACGCGTGACCTGGCGCGTGTTGCCGCCTTCGCCGGTGATGGAGATGCGGGCGTCGGCGACCTGGGCCGAGCCGACCGTGTTGTTGTTGGTCACGTCGAGCGGGCGCACGAGGCCGGAGACGCGCAGGGTGCGGGTCTCGTCGTTGACGGTGACGCTGCGCGTGCCGGCGACCACGAGGTTGCCGTTGGGCTGCACGTCGACGACGACGACCGCGATGCTGGCGCGCACATCGCTGCCCGAGTTCTGCTTCGCTTCGCCGTTGAAGTCCGTCTCCTTGCGGATGTCGATCTTCGGCAGCGTGTTGCTCTGGAAGGTCTTGTCCGAGAGCGCGTAGGACTCGAGCCGCGCCGACAACGACGTGTCGTTGCGGCGTTCGACCTTCTCCTCGTTCTTGACGCTGTGGCTCTCCTGGACCGTGATCGTCAGGATGTCACCGACGTTGCGGGCGCGCAGATCGCTGATGATGCTGACCGCCGCGCCGGAACGAACGTAGGGATTCTGCGCCGCGGCGACGCCAGGGAAGGCGACGAACGCGGCGACGACGGCGAGGGAACTCAGGTTGCGCATGGTGTGGGTCCTCATTGCGGCACCACGACGAGGCCGGGGCCGTGCACGATCCCGGTCAGGGTGCTGCGCGACTGCAGGTTGGTGAGCGTGAGGCGCCCGTTCAGCGGCGCGTCGTGGTTGGCCATCGCCTTGGCGGTGACCTTCACGCGGCCGCGGGTCAGCACGACGGTGACGACGTCGCCCTTGCGCACGACGGAGGGCGGCGCGATGTCACCCAGGGTCAGGCGCTGGTTGCCCTGCAGGTTGCGGGCGGCGATCGAGCCCTCGATCTGTTCGAGCCGATCGAGGAACAGGCCCGAAGCGGCGACTTGCTCGCGCACGATCTCGAGGTTCTCGGGGCCGAGCGGCGCGCCGGCGCGGATCGCGCCGACCGTCTTCAGCACGCTGCGGAAGCGCTTGAGCTGGAAGGTGATGGGGACCTTCTTGCAGAACTCGCCGTCGACCATCACCTCGATGTCGACCACCGCCGACGTCGGCCCGGTCTGGGTGCCGCGCACGCGGGCCTTCAGTTCCTGGCTGGTGCGGCCTGGCGGGGCCTGGATCGAGCGCAGGCGCTGAGGCGCCTCGAACTCGACGTCGCCGCCTTCGGTGGCGAGCTGCGCCTGCAACGCGTTGGTCGCCGCTTCGAGCATCTCGTGGCCGGGCACGTCGACGTGGATCGCCTGCACGACGACTTCGTCGGCGCCTTCGAGCTTGACGCTGGCGAGGTCGACGCCGGCACTGGCGAGCGACTGCACGATCTCGGTGCGCGAAATGGTGCGGGCGTAGCCGTTGACGGGAGCCGGGCCGAACTTGATCTGCGCCAGCACGAGGGCTGGCGCATCGGCCGGCAATTCGCAGAGCTCGCCGATCGTCACGTGCAGACCGCGCACCATCACGGTCGGCTTGACCTTGATCGGCGTCACCGTCTTGCCCTTCTCGTCGCCGCCGCCGCCCATGGCGAACAGCCCGCACAGCAGCATTGTGATGGTCTTCATGACTCTCCTCTTCTTCCTTGCGAACCCTGCGTGATGGAAACCGCTCAACCCGCCGCGCGATCAGCGCGACAGGTTGGTTGCCGTGGACAACATCTGGTCGCTGGCCTGGATCGCGCGGCTGTTCACCTCGTAGGCACGCTGCGCGACGATCAGGTTGACCAGCTCGTTGACGATCTGCACGTTCGAACGTTCGACGAAGCCCTGCTTCAACAGGCCGAGGCCGGTCGAACCGGGCGTGCCGGTGATGGGCGCGCCGGACGCTTCGGTCGGGCGCAGCACGTTGGCGCCGACCGCGAGCATGCCGGACGGATTGACGAAGCGGTGCAGGTTGAGCTGACCGAGCAGCGTCGACGAGTCCGGGTTGCCGGCGGTGCGCACGCTGACGCGGCCTTCCGGGTCGATCGAGATTTCGAGCGTGTCGCTCGGCATCGAGATTTCCGGCAGCACGACGTTGCCGCTGCCGGTGACCAGCTTGCCGTCGGCGTTGAGGTGGAAGTTGCCGTCGCGCGTGTAGCCGACCGAACCGTCGGGCAGGGTCACCGCGAAGAAGCCGTCGCCGTCGACCGCGACGTCGAGGTTGCGTTCGGTGATCTCGAGCGTGCCGGTCGTGAACACCTTGGTGGTGCCGTTCAGGCGCGTGCCCGAGCCGATCTGCGTGCCGATCGGCACCGCGGCGTCGCCAGCACCCTTGGCGAGACCTGGCGATTGCAGCGTGACGTAGAACAAGTCCTCGAACGAGGCTTGCGACTTCTTGAAGCCCGCGGTGTTCACGTTCGCGATGTTGTTCGCGATCATGTCCACCATGGTTTGCTGGGCCTTCATGCCCGTGGCGGTCGTGTAGAGACTCTTGAGCATTGCAATTACCTCAGCATGTTGTTGATCAGGTTCTCTTGCAGACGCCCGATCCCGGAGAGCGCCTTCTGCGTCGCGGTGAAGCTGCGCTCCACCGTGATCATCTGGACCAGTTCCTGCAGGCTGTCGACGTTGCTGCCTTCGAGGAAGCCCTGCTGCAGGCCATCGCCGGCTTGGATGCCGCGTTGGTCCTTGGCGTCGACGTAGAGACTCTTGCCGACCGGCGAGAGCGTGCTTTGGTCCGGCAAGGTGACCAGCGCGATCGGGCCCCAGGTCTGGCCGGTCACCGGATTGGCGATCGTGCCGTTGGGTGAGAAGGTGATTTCGGCAGGGACGTCTTCGCCGGTGCCGATCTGGATCTGCTGGCCGCCCTGGTCGAGCACCTTCAAGCCGTCGCGCGTGGTCAGGCGGCCTTGCGTGTCGAGCTGCAGCTGGCCGTTGCGCGTGTAGAACTGGCGACCCTTGTCGTCCTGCACCCGCATCCAGCTCGGGCCGTCGATGGCGACGTCGAACTTGTTGCCGGTCTCGCGGATCGTGCCGCGCTGCAGGTCGGTACGTTCCGAGTAGTCGACGGCGGTCATCTCGCGGTCGAGCATCGAGTGGAACTTCTGGTCGCCGACGGCCTGCGTCGCGCGACGCTTGAAGCTCGTCGTGTCGACGTTGGCGAGGTTGTTGGCGATCGCCGCCTGCTTCTCGGCGAGGAACGACAACCCGCGCACCAGTGCGATTTCTCCGTAGCCGGTCACGATTACCTCACGATGTTCATGAGTTCGGCCAGGATCTCGTCGGTCGTCGTGATGACGCGCGAGTTGGCCTGGAAGCCACGTTGCGCCTCGATCAGGTTGACGAACTCGCGAGCGATGTCGACGTTGCTGTTCTCCAGCTGGCCGGCGCGCACCGAACCTGCGCCGGCGGCGTTGGCGGTCGTCGTGATGGCGTCGTCGGAGTTGGGCGACTCGATGAACATCGTGTCACCGGCGCGCACCAGGCCGGCTTCGTTGCTGAACATGCTGATGCGCAGCGTGTCGAGCGTCTGGCTCTGGCCGTTGCTGTAGTAGCCGACCAGTTCGCCCGCGTTGCTGAAGCCGACGTTGAGCAACGTGCCGGCGGCGTAGCCGTCCTGGTCGACTGCGGCGACCGTCGCGGTGTTGCCGAGCTGGGCGACGCCGTCGAACTGGCCCGAGGTGCCGAGGTTGACCTGCACGCTCTGCGCGGCGCTGATGCCGTTCCAGGCGAACGACAGCGTGTTGGTGCCGCCGCCGATCACGTTGAACGAGCCGTTGTCGTTGAACCGGATCTGGCCGATCGAAGCCTGCGTGATGGCGCCCTCGGCGCTGTCGACTTCGCCCTGCAGATCCCAGACGGTCGGGTCGGTGACGCTGCGCGTGAACGTCAGCGTGACCGGGTGCGTGCGGCCTTGCGAGTCGACGACGTCGATCGAGGTCACGGCGGTGTCGGCGTCGGTGCCCTGCTGCGCCACGACGAAGTTCGGCCAGCTGGCGGTGCCGGTGTTGCCAGTGACGTCGCCGAGGAACAAGCTCAGTTGCGCTTCGCCCTTGTCGTTCGCCGCGAGACGGATGTTGCCGTCGGCGGTCAGCGTCGCCGTCGCACCCGTGTTGCCGAGCGTGGTGTTGATGAAGGCGACCAGCTGGTCGATCGTGGTGCCGTCCTGCGCCGGCGGCGTGCCGTAGACGAAGGTGTCGGAGAACACCGAGCCGTCGGGCTTGGTGCCGCGCACGGTGATCGCGTCGTTGGTCGCGTAGGCGGAATTGCGAGCGGTCAGCTGCGAGATGTTGGTGGAGCCCGTGGCGACCTGTTCGGTGCCCGACTGCAGCGTTGCGTTCAGGTTGCCGAGGGCGGCGAGCAGGCCGGCCGACGACGGGCCGTCGTCGAGCTTCAGCGAGGCGGAGCTGCCGAGTTTGATCGTGTCGAACTGCAGCGTGCCGGCGGTGTCGTTGGCGGTCACCTGGAGACCGGCGACGCCGTTGAACAATGCCGCCACGGTCGAGGCGTTGGCCGGGCCGAGGCCGGTCGGTGGAGCGCTGAACGTCGCGGCCGGGAAGGTGATCGTTTGCTGCGCGCCGCCGTTCACCGACACCAGGATCGATTTGCCGCCGAACGCGGTCAGGTCGAACTGCGGAACCGAGGCGCCGGACGCGGTGGCCGTCTTGCTGGCGGCAGTGCCCTGCTTCAGCGGCACGTTGCTCTGCACGATCTCCTCGAGCGGACCACCGACGCGCGCCGGCAGGTTGCCCTGGAACTGGATCTGCGTGGTCGGCGCGGCTGGCAGCGTGTCGGCGACCGGGACTGTGATGTCGGTGCCCGAGCTGCCGACGACGCGCATGCCGGTGCGGGTGTCGACCAGCGTGCGGTTCGCGTCGATGCCGAACGAACCGACGCGCGAGTAGAACGTCTGGATGCCGTTGCTGAGCGTGAAGAAGCCGCGCCCTTGCAGCGCCACGTCGAGCGAGCGGCCGGTGTCCTGCAGCGTGCCCTGGTTGATGTCGGTGTCGACCGTCGCCATGAAGGCGCCGGTGCCGATCTGCAACGGGTTGACGCCGCCGAAGGTGCCGTTCGGGCCGGAGCCCGATCGCACGGTGAAGCTCAGGATGTCGCTGAACGTCGCGCGCGAGCCGCGAAAGCCGGGCGTGCTGACGTTCGCGAGGTTGTTGCCGATGACGTCGATGTAGGTCTGGTGGACGCGAAGTCCCGACAGGCCGGTGTAGAGCGCGGTGCTGACCATGGTGCAGTTCGGCTAGGAGTGGGTGGTGCGGATCAGGCGGTTGCCGTCGACGAGTTCGATGAACCCGATGACGACGACGAATTGTTGGCGGCCGTGCCGGTCGCGGGCGGCGGCGCGGCGACCTCGGCGATGCCGAGCACTTCGCGCACGTCGATTTCCTTGCCCCCGGCCAGCTTCAGGCGCACGTCACCCGTCTCGGCGACGTAGACCGACTCGACCTTGGCGCGGGCTTCGACACCGCCCTCGCCGGCGAACGACACTTCCTTGCCGAGCAGCGCGCTGCCCTGGCTCAGGCCCTGCACGCGCGCCAGCACGCCCTGGTAGTCGAGCAGCTTGAGCATGTTCGAGTTGAGGTCGCGCTGCTCCTGCATCGTGGTGTAGCTCGCCATCTGGTTCATGAAGCTCTCGTTGTCGACGGGCTCCAGCGGCGACTGGTTCTGCAGCTGCGTCGTCAGCAACTGCAGGAACGGGTTGTCGCCGTAGGTCGCCTTCTGTGTCTGCAGCACCGAAGTGCCGCCGCCGCCGTTCAGGGATTGGATGCTTGAGAAGCTCATGGTCGTTTGCGTGTGGTTCAGGCCCAGAAGTCGAGACCGGTCGCGCTGACGTAGCCGCCGCGCGCCGGAGTGATGGTCGTGTCGTCGTCGTCGGGTTGGCCGGCGGCGTCGGGGTTCGAGGTGAAGGCTTCGTCGCGGGCCTTCTGCTCGCGCGCGAACTCGCTGCGCGTCTGCACTGAAGCGCCGCTGACTTCCAGCCCCGCGGCCTGCAGCGCTTGCTTCAGTTCGTCGAGGTGGCGCTGCAGCAGGTCGGTCATCTCGGGCCGTTCGGCTGCCATCGTCAGGGCGAGGCGGTTGCCGCTCTCGACGACGAGGCGCAGGTCCAATTCGCCGAGCTCGGGCGGATCGAGGTGCAGTCGCATCTCGCCGCCGTCGCCGTTCAGCTTCAGCAGGATCTGCTTGAACACCGAATCGCGCGCTTGCTCGAGCATCTCGGCGGTGGCGGCGCCCGAAGTGCGATACGACGCGGCGGTCGCGGGCGCCTGCAGCGGTGCGTTGTGACGGGTGGCGGCGCCGCCGAGGCCGACGCTGCGCCCGCTCGCTTCGGCACCGCGCGCCGCGGTGATGCCTTCGACCTTGCCGGTCGTGCCGGCGATCGTCGGCGCCGCCGGCACCATGGCGCGCTGTTGCACGAACGCGGCGAGCAGCGGCTCGCTCGTCGTCGGAGAAGTGCGGGGAGAGTCGGTTCCTTTGCCTGCAGTTTCCTGCCGACCCGGCTCCCCCCGGCGAATGCTGTTGGTGACCTCGGCCTGCGAGCCGAGCGTGCTGTGGCCCGTGACTTCGTCGCCGGCCGGCGTGGGCGATTCGTGCAGCGAAGGCTCTGCCTCGGTCGCCTCGTCGGCGACGGGCGGGCTCGACGTCGTTTCGGTGGCCGCGGTTTCGTCGGTGGCTGGTTCGGCCTTGGCAACGGGACGTTCCGCCACCGCTTCCTCGGCAGCGACCGTCTGCTGCAGCACCTGCTCGAACGCCGCATCGAAACCAGTGGTCATGCTGGCCGCTTGCGGCACGCGCATGGGGTCCGACTCGACACGTCCTCGCACTGTGATCAACATCGCGGCAGTTCCTTCGATTCCTCGAGGGAACAGGAGCACGGGGCGTGCCAAGTGCGCCGCAATCGGCGATGGCGCGGTGCGAGCGGGCAAATGGCGCACCGACAGCAGGATCGGCAGGGGGGTCGGCCGGTTCTGCCGACCTGGCTTCCGGCAGATCGTGCCGGACCGGCAGCGTCTGCCGAGACGCCGGTGCGACCGGTACCGCTGCGGGCATCGACAGTTTTCCGAGCGAAACTCTCAAGTGGCTAGGGGCAATGCCGATGATCAACGAAGCCTCCGACAGGAAGGGCCCGATGGACATCCGCAACGTCACCAACCAGAGCAACGTCGAACGCAGCACGGACCGCAAGCGGTCCGAAGCGCAACGCACGGTGATCATCCCGTCGGTGCCGCGCGACGAAGCGAGCATCAGCGCCGCTGGCCGCGAAACCGCCGCCGCCGTCGAAGGGCTCGCCGAACGTTCGCGCCGCAGCGACGTCGATCGCGACCAGGTCGTGGCGCGCGCGATGCAGAAGCTGATCAGCGGTGAGCTCGATGGCACGGAAGCCATCGGCGCCACGGCGCTGCGCATGCTCGACGCGAAGTTCCTCAGCGCGTGATCGGCACCCTGGCCGGCGCCTTGCGCACGGCCCACGCGATGCCATCACAGCCTTTGCGCGCCGGCAGTCGATCCACCACGGTTCCGGCCGCCAGATCGACGACGGCGACGAACTCGCCGCGACCGCACGTCACATAGGCACGTTTGCCTTCGTCGTCGGTGGTGATGCCCATCGGCAGGCTGCCTTGTTCGCTGCGGTCGCCGGACATCGACACTTCGCGAACGAGCTTCGCCGTCTTGCCGTCGAACACCTGCAGCACGTCACCTTCGGCGCAGGCCACGAGCGCATGGGCGCCATCGGGCGTGAACGCCAGGCGGAACGGGAAGTCGCCGACGTCGAGTGTCTGCGTCACCTTGCCGGTGGCGTCGACGATCGACACCGTGTCGGCGGCGCGGTTGCCGACCCAGGTGTCGCCACTGCGCGGGCAGATCGCGAGGCCCTCGCTCTGCTCACCGCAGGCGATCGGCGGTGGACTCGCCGTGCCTTCGGTTGCGAGGTCGAAGAACACGACGTTGCCCTCTCGGATGCTGGTCGCCGCGGCGCGCGTGCGGTCGGCGTTGAGCGCCACCATGTGCATGGTGCCCTGCACCGTCGGCCACGTGCGCTCGATGGCGCCGGTCGTCACATCCACGAGCAGCAGCCGGCGCCCCACCTCGCTGGTGACGACCACCTTGGTCGCAGCCACGAACTGCACGCCGTGCGGCCGCAGGAACGCCTTCTCCGCCTTCTTGCCGTCGTTGCCGATCGCGGACGCCGACAGCGTGATCGTGCGCAGCACCTTCGCTTCGAACGGATCGACGATGGTCAACGTCTGGCCCGGCTTCTGGTCGCCGTAGTCGGTGATCACTGCATGGGCGCCGTCGGCGGCGACCGCCACTTCGTGCGGTCCGCGGCCGGTCGGCAGCACTGCGACTTCGCGCCGCGCCGCGGCGTCGAAGATCGACACGGAATGCTCCGCTTTGTTGACGACGAGCAGGCGGCGTTCGAGCGCGGGCTGGGGCTGGGGCTCCGGCGCTGGCGTTTGGGCCGCGACCCAACGAGGCCACAGCAGGGCAGCAACGACGAGAGCGGTGGCGCGCACGCAGCGACGAAGTGGCATGGCACCTGTCTACGGGCGAGTCGGCCGGCTGCGAACGGTGGGGGCGCGAAACCCGGATCAGTTCGTCTCGGCGAGGGGCGCCATGTCGACCAGCAGCCGGCCGAAGATCTTCTCGAGCTCGGGCCGACGGAACGGCTTGGTCGCATAGTCCGTGCAACCGACGGCGAGGCACTTCTCGCGATCGCCCTGCATCGCGTTCGCGGTCAACGCGACGATCGGCCCGGCGAAGCCCTGCCCGCGCAGCGCCGCGGTGGCGGCATAGCCGTCCATGACCGGCATCTGCATGTCCATCCGCACGAGATCGAACGGCAACTGGCCGCGTTCCGCCGCGAGCGCCTGATCGACCGCGTCGCGCCCGTTCGGCGTCAGCGTGACCGAGGCGCCCCAGCGTTCGAGCAGGCGACGGATCAGCACCTGGTTGTCGGGGCCGTCCTCGGCGACGAGCACGCGCCGACCGGCGAGCATGGTGGCCGCCGGAACCTGGACGCGCGTCGGCTCGACGATCGGGCTGCCGATCGTGGTGACGAGCTCGCCGCTGCTGATCGCTGGCATCGCCAACGTGAAGCAACTGCCCTTGCCCGGCACGCTGGCGATCGTCAGCGTCGAGCCCATGCGTTCGGCCAGACGCTTGGAGATCGCGAGGCCGAGGCCAGTGCCTCCGAAACGGCGCGTCGTCGACGAGTCCGCTTGCCGGAACGGTTCGAACAGGCCTGGCAGGCGATCGACCGGAATGCCGATGCCGGTGTCGACGACGGCGAGCGTCAGCGGGCGTTCCTGGTTCGGCCGGAAGTCGATCTCGACCGTCACCGAGCCTTGTTCGGTGAACTTGATCGCATTGCCGATCAGGTTGACCAGGATCTGACGCAGGCGCGTCGGGTCGGACCGCAGGCGGCGCGGGAAGGGGGCCAACACGTTGGCGCCGAACCCGAGCCCACGTTGCACGGCGCGTGGCCGCAGCATCTCGAGCACGTCGTAGACGAGGCCGACGAGGTCGATCTCGACGAGCTCGATGTCCATGCGGCCGGCTTCGATCTTCGACAG